>NZWK01000010.1 GCA_002701625.1 Chloroflexota bacterium | reverse complement strand
ATCGGTCAGACCTTGTTGATACATAAATTCGTGGACATCGTCGTGAAGCGCAACTTCGACCCGCCGAGCCCTAATCGGCGATCCTTCTGACTCGGCTTTTAGTCNCTCNAAAATTCCAGGTTCAAGAGATTTTGAGCCACACCCAGGTCTTGATTCAGGATATATATCCCAATCNATTTCTGGNAGAGNACTCTTATTTATCATGGCTAAGTCNTCNAATAGGNNTTTCCAGTCGTCTCGTCCNAAACCCACAAATGTGCGAGTCGGAGTTCCNTCAGGGGTNGCNAGGACTAAAGTGGGNACNGTTTCGATTTCATATGCGAANGATGTATTCAACGTNGACTCATCAAGAAAAGGNAGNGTCATCGAGTATTCCTCTACGAGGACTANATCATCATCTCCATTTTGAGCCAATGCNACNATATCTATCTCTNCGCCNAATTCNTCAAATGCTTTTTGTAGAAGCGGCATGGAAATNCTNGTCGTTGGNCAATCTTCCTTNACAAAGCACAANAGCGTTGGCNTNCCNGAAGGAAANGANTANGCATTTTGTGTTCTAGTNGCGCCAGCNGTTGGNAAAGANAATGAGGGTAGTTGAGTGGGCATGGGNTNTTGTCTTCCTCTGTNAGTACAGGTTTNNTATTGAANTNTTGATATTAAAATATCCTATCGCGAGTATAGACANGATNAGCAATGCGANGAGTTTTTTCTTATGNGATTTGAGTCTNTANNNTTTCATAATTTTTTTTACAGATCGAACGTCTCNNTTTCCTAGAGCAAACCANTCNCCACGAACACGCATTTCCGCACAATGTTCNTGNAGGTATCGCTCGAGTTNCNTAGGATTTTTTGTCTTNGTAATTTTGACAANNTTTAGTGANACNGGAGATCCGGTNTGTAGGTTTAAGAAACGNGTTTTGGGATTAATCGTNCGACCAATTTTGAAGAGATCNTTNCCATCTTTTCTNGGTCCTTGAATCAGATAAACGTAACCGTATTGGNCCATATATNTATTTTANGTGNTTCNTGTGCTGTGATTGTCTTTGACTCATGATAGGCTCCTTGCATTAGCNAAAATATAGAATAAGAGGTATCTAGTATGGGCATTCTTGACGAGTTTGATTTATCNGGTCAGGCNGCAATTATCACCGGTGCAGGGACTGGNNTAGGGCGTGAAATGGCTNTGTCTCTTGCAGATGCNGGCTGCGATATTGTGGGTGTAGGNCGACGACCNGAGCCTATNGAAAGTNTNGGNGATGAAATACGCTCGCGTGGCAGAAGGTACGTTGGAATCCCTAACGGCGACGTAACAAATTCAACCAGGGTTAATGAGATTGTCGCGGAGGCTATTCAAGAAATGGGCCGCATAACTCTGATTATTAATAATGCAGGATTAGGTGGGACCGGACGTGGTAAAACACTACCTGAACTCACTGATGAGGACTGGCATAGTGGAATTGAAAGTAATTTATACTCCGCGTTTTACTGTTCCCGAGCGATTATTCCCCATTATTTAGATAATGGCGGCGGACGAATAATTAATGTTACTTCTGGATGGGGCTATCGCGGAGGACGTAATAATTTCATGTATCCCATCGCAAAAGGGGGCGTGATTCAGCTGACNAAGGCGCTTGCTATGACTTACGCTAGGGATAGTATTCGAGCTTCATGTATCGCGCCGGGTTTATTCCCTAAAACTGACGATGAGGCAATGCTCGAGCAATTGGGGAGTAGACAGCCAGCTGGCCGTATCGGATTTATGCCCGAGATGGGACCGTTAGCCGTATTCTTGGCGTCCACCGCATCAGATTATCTGAGCGGAGAAACAATTTTAATGGACGGTGGATCGATAGCCGCTGGCCTCACACCAGCTGGCATTATTCCGAAGTCTGTATCGTAAGTTATTGGAGAACAGTTTATGAGTAATCAAGTATTTCCTATTACACCAGAAGGTCAAAAGAATCCATATTTCCAAAAGAGATATTTCGATCTATCAGGTAAGCACGCACTGATCGGGGGAGCTACAACTCCGTTGGCAAGAGCATTGGCTGTNGCATTGGCAGAAGCTGGTGCAAGAGTCTCAGTGACGACTCTAAGTAGTGAAAAGGCTGAAGAGGTTGAAGCAAATTCAATATTGAATGAATGCTGGGCTGCCTCTGGCCTTGAGGGCACATGCCTTACGTTAGATCTCACCGATGTATCTCAAGTTGAGTCGTCAGTCAGTGAGTTAGAGNGGGCATCTGGAGCNATTGATATCCTGGTAAACAGNGCTCATTTTGCGAATATTAAGCCGGTGCTTGATACGAGTCTTGTCGAGTGGAATCAGGAGCTAAGTAGGAATGTGACATCCGTATTTGTGGCGAGCCAAGTGGTTGGTCAACGGATGGTTTCCAGAGGTAAAGGCCGAATCATCAATCTNGTATCTAANTTATATGATCGTGGAATCCCNAATTGTGCGATTTTTGGTGCATCTCAAGGAGCTGTATTGGGATTCACTAAATCATTGGGAATTGAGTGGGGCAGTGGTGACGCTTTGACTAAGGATCGGGTGACTGTGAACGCACTCGGAATTGGCTTCTACGATGATACTCCNGGACCTCAGAATGATGCNGATCTCTCAGCGGTACTTGAGAAGTACATTCCTTTGCGCCGATTAGGAACCCCGGCCGATTTGCGAGGAGCTGTGGTNTANCTAGCGTCGGACGAGGCCGAGTATGTAAATGCCGAACTATTGGTTGTAGATGGCTCAATTGTGAATCANGCCTAGCTCTCNCGACTTGAGACTATGACATCAGGTGGCTTAAATTGGATCTTATGATAAAAGATANAGTTTACATTCCATTGTCTTTGTTTTTTTTGACGTTTGTTGCAGTTTTTTCGATCGCTTGTTCGCAAGATTCCANNGTTGAGATACAGACGAGTATTGCAACAACTGAAGCGACANCNGATNCGACAGCNGANGCGACAGCTGANTCTACAGCTGAAGCGACAGCTGAGCCTGTTGAGCGAGTACTTANGGTTGCGNTTCCTGGCGACCTTCTATCAGAAACAAGTACCAAGATCTTATTTGAAGAGATATTTTTACATAAGCTATATGTNGGACTTACANGATTTGATCCNGNAGGGCGCCTATGGCCANAAATGATTGTGGCTATACCAAGCANAGAGAATGANGGNATTTCTACTGACGGATTAACGTATACATTTCTTTTGAATAGAGATTTAAAATGGTCCAATGAAGAACCGATAACGGCGCAACAAATCCTTGATACGTTGATCAGCTACGACTCTGTTAAAGAAGAACGACCTNAGTTATTAGANCTCTTNAGCAAGATNGACTTNACTCAAAGTACGGTTATCGACGATAGAACACTAGTANTCAAGCTGAGAAAGTCGAGNCCGGAATTTTTGACTCTATCATCACTTCTTCCTTTTTTTCCTNTACGNAGTGGCTCNACGGATGNGGNGANTTNCTTTCTTTNGAATGGTCCTTTTCAGATAGACTNCTGGAGTAATAATCGAATTAGCCTGATCCCTAACGAGGTTTGGGAGGATCCNATTGGNAATATTAGCGCNCACGAAATTGAACGATTAGAGTTTGTCGGTTTNGNGAGTTTTNCGGAGGCGAAAGAGGCNTTATCANATGGTGAAATTGATGTTCTCAACNTGACAGTGTCTCAAGCNTTAGAGATCCTCACTGTNCCNTCGGGNAGTGNGATTTCCNTGAANCCCCGNCACATTACGTACGGCGTGTTTGTGAATAGTCAGTCGTTACCTTTTTCTGCGGTTGANTCACGACAGGCGCTAGCTCTAGGTCTTNATAAGCAACAACTTCTTGGATCACTTTCGGATGAAATCCAAAGAGGTTATATCTCCACTGATTCATGGATTCCACCAGGTATTTTTGGAAATGATAATTCTGCCGGGGTAGCACTTTCTGCATCAGAGGAACTAGTGACAGACTACTGGGCGAGAGGATTAAAATCTCGCGTTGTTAGTATTGAATTATTGTATTCGTCAGAAAATTCTCTCCATGTCGAATTGGCCACCGAACTTCAGAAATTGTGGGAGGAAAAGTTGCCAGTTCAGGTGATTTTGAGGTCTGAACAAGCAGAGGAGTATTTTGCTGATCTAAAGACTGGGAATTATGAATTCGCAATCGGAGGATGGCAGGCTGATTACCGTCATGCATCAAATTGGTTGCTTCCGTTTGCCAGTGATTCTGACAACAATTTTTTGAGCTTGACTGACGAGAAATATAATGCGTTTCTGGAGAATAATGAGTATGCTGATGCTCATAATTATCTTATTGAGCAAAGCGTGGTTATTCCGATGTTGAATCCCGTCTCACTTGCACTTGTTCGTTCAGAGTCAGTTGAGCCACTAAGTACTATGTTTGATTTCCAAGGTGCATGGACTTTTGATTGATATTTCAATTCAAATCTGACTTTTCACAAAATCAAAGATAAGGTCTCTGGCTGCTTTAGATACTTGTCTCAGAGAATGAGTACCACTTTCTAGTATCGCTAACTGGCATGGAGTGGAAGTCATTTCGTAGAGCATTATCGAACACGAGACTGGAAGCCTTGTGTCTGCGTCACCATGAATTAAGAGCACTGGAGTGTCGACCAGCGAGGCAATATTCATTGCACCGGCTGTTTGGGATGCGAGTCCGACAACACCTCGAATATTAGAGTTTTGCACGGCCGTTTCTATCGCTACTGCGCCGCCAAATGAATGGCCGACTATTAGAATTTTTTCGTAGCCCCGTGATATTAGCCAGTTAGCTGCCTGATTGGCATCGTACACCCCTTGCTCGACATCGTTCGGAAATTGATGGATTCGATAATCTACCCGGAGTACTCCTATTTGTAGCGGGATGAATAATTCGGACAGGGTTTCATAAATATCAGATGGGCCCATGAATCCGCCATCCGCCCCGCCAATAAAAAGAGCCGCGGTATGTAGTTCATTTATTTCGGCCGCTTGCCATATGCAGGATATGTTGCCTCGCTCGGATTTGATTATGAGTGGAGTCTTTAGCTCAGCCATATTTAAAAAAGATTCATAAGTTTTCAAGTTCGTATTTTATGGTTAACCTAAACAGGTTTCTCAGGTCGGAGTATAGTGCGCCTGTGGCCACGAATAAAAGAATAAAAGGTTGGAGATACTTATGAATAGATATGATGGAATGAGCGCGTTGGTAACCGGTGCTGCGTCAGGGATTGGTCGTGCGATGGCGCTCCGATTAGCAGATGAAGGCTGCGCAGTTCTTTGTGCAGATATCGATCAAGAGGGGACGGAGAGTACGGCTGCGGAAGTACTCGAGCACGGCGGTAAATCCGCTGCGGTAGTGCTGAATGTCACAGATTCTGATGCGGTGAAGGAGGCACTGGAACGAACAGTTTCAGAGTTTGGGTCTATCGATGTGCTGATGAATAACGCTGGAGTTGGTGGTGGTGCGGGCTGGGATCAGACGATCGCGGTGAACCTCAGTGGCGTTTACTACGGATTGTTGCATGGATGTAAGATGATGGCTGAGAGAGGTGGCGGTTCGATCGTAAACACGGCCTCTGTCGCTGGTCTGAACGGGTTAGTCGGGGGTTCGGGTGCAGTAATACCTGCCGATATTAATCCCAGCGATGGTCCTGGGGCGTACACGGCAGCTAAGCATGGGGTCGTGGGTCTTACTCGCCAATTCGCAGTGATATACGGCAAGCAGAATGTTAGAGTGAACGCATTGTGCCCAGGTTACATTTTTACACCGATGACTGCAGGTATGCGCGATCGAGAGGGTGGCCAAGAATTTTTAGAAAGCTTGCACCCGATGGGACGCCTGGGTGAGCCAGAGGAAATTGCCTCAGCTGCAGCTTTTCTCGCAAGTGCAGACGCCTCTTTTGTGACCGGAATTGCTCTGCCTATTGATGGTGGATACACGGCTCGATAACCACTGGACTCGGAACGTCTATGTCACATCTAAGCCGTAATTCAGATAAGAGACCGTTGTCGGAACTACGGGTACTCGAAATATCTGACGGAGTCGCTGGGGCATATGCGAGTCGACTGCTTGGTGATCTTGGCGCACGTGTTATTAAAGTGGAAGATAAGACCGGTGTTGGACTGAGAACACTTGGCCCTTTCCCTCCCGCTGCACTCGGTGATATTGAGGCTGGAGGATTGCACTTGGCGCTCGACGCCGGCAAAGAATCGATCGTTATCGATTTTCAGCAGTCCGTTGAGGTTGATCAGTTCGATAAATTAGCGTCTGCTGTTGATATTGTGCTGTTGTCACGTTCAACGAAGCTTGACAGAACTCTGTTAGAACGGCATATCGCTCTCAGAGATACGAATCCAGAATTAGTGTTAGGTGTTCATACACCTTTTGGGGTGGACGGCCCCTATTCGGATAGATCTTCGAGTGAAATAGTTGACTATGCAATGGGTGGCTATATGTATTTCTCAGGGGATCCTGAGCGGGAGCCATTGCTAGCCCCTGGATTTCAGGCTGAATTTCATGCAGGGATGCAACTTGCGTTTGGGGCAATGGTAGGCGCATATCATTCGTTGAAGACAGGCCAAGGCCAGACAGTTGAGGTCTCGACTTTTGAAAGTATGCTTAATGCCCATTCATGGCTCACAAGTTCATGGACTCACGAGGGAATAATTCAATCTCGAAAAGAGACGTGGATCACAAAATGTCTAGACGGGCATGTATTTTGGATGCCTCGTCCGGATCCTCAATTTTTTGCAATGATTGAGCGAACAGATTTGATTGATGATCCTCGGCTTGATTCAATGCTTGAATTTCGAGATGCAGTTCCAGAATATCGAGCAGCTTTTGCGGACTGGGCAAAAAATAAGAAGAAGCAGGATATTTATCACGAAGCTCAAGCGCTCAGGATTGCCGTCACTCCAGTTAATGATGCTGAGGACCTAGGAAACAGTCAGCAGCTTCGCGCAAGAGAATTTTGGCGAACAGTTGATTCGCCTGTAGGTAAAATTGAGATACCTGGTCCGCCCTGGAATTTCAGCGATGTGGAACTGGGACCAGTATGGCGTGCTCCTCACCTGGGTGAGCATCAGGATTTAGAACTACAGGAGCGCTTGCCCAGAGTTCATAGTAAGCCTGAGGGCTCTCTTGAACTTCCCTTGTCCGGCGTACGTGTTCTTGAGATTACTGCTAATTGGGCAGGTCCTCTAACTGGAAGGCANCTTGGNGATTTGGGTGCAGATGTNATAAAAATTGAAGTNGCGAAGAAGCCAGCTACTAGNGCNGTGACCTATCCCGGNCAACAAGGTTGGGACACCGCTCANAANCGNGCNGNNTATTTCAANCTACTGAACCGAAATAAGCGTGATCTTGGAGTCGATTTATCTGATCCAGAGGGTCGCAATTTATTTTTAGATCTCGTGGAAAAGTCTGATATTGTGCTTGAAAATAACAGTGCTCGAGTGTTCCCAAGTCTTGGGCTTGATTACGAGAATCTTCGTAATCGCAATGAAAAATTAATAATGTGTTCGATGTCGGGTATGGGGTTAGGTGGCCCAGAAATGCAATATTTGGCATATGGTTCAAATATTGAGGCATCGAGCGGATTTGTCGCAAGACTCGGATATTCTGAAGACTCGCTTTTTTCATCAGGCTCCTATTATGCTGACCCCATCTGTGGCACCCATGGGGCGATTGGCCTTGTTGCATCACTTTTTTCTCGGGATAGCGGGTTTGATAGTAAAAACGGCCGGTTTATCGATATGTCACTTCAAGAATCTGGAATTATATTCAATACAGAATCAATTATGAACTTTCAGATCCGCGATGAAATAATGACCCCGGTCGCCAATGAATCAAGTAGGTGGGCGCCCCAAGGGGTGTATCCAACAGTGGGTGAAGATTGTTGGATTGCAATCGTATGCCAAACTGATGTTGACTGGGTAAATTTATGTAATGTTATTTTCGAGGACGAGCTAAGTTCAGTTTACATCTCAAAGTTTGCGACTTTATCTNNGCGTAAAGAATCTCATGCCGAAATCAATAAATTGATTTTGTCGTGGACCTCCCAGTTCAATCACAATGAAGCTACTAGACTTTTGCAAGCTGGAGGGGTAANTGCNGGCCCCGTTNTGCAGAACTGGGAAATAGTATCTGATCCACANCTATTTGANCGANACTATTTTGTTGATATTGTGCATCCGGATGTCGGNCATTTTCGCTGGGANGGTTTTCCNTGGAAATTCAGCTCGACTAAGCCCCAGATTCAGCGACCGGCACCACTTTTTGGAGAGCATACCGTCGAAATTTCTCGGGAGNTTGCTGGCTTNAGTCAGGNTGAAATTGACCATCTTANACNAACAGGAGTTATACAGGATAANTTAGAAANCTTCNCTTAATCATGNTGATTTTTTTTGGAACAACACAGGTAGAGCGTTCGGAGCTACCATCTTGAAAATATANAATAGGTGGAGGAATTAGATTATGAGTACTGCTCCCGACGGAATTAGTGGTTCTGAGTTATTAGCACGNCAAATGAGAGATGAAGGNGTCGAAGACCTTTTTTATATAATGGGTGGCCCCATTATTGAGGTAGCCGGATTTGCTGCCGACCAAGGGATAAGAACTATTGACTGTCGACACGAGCAAGGAGCATCATTTGCGGCTCACGGGTACGCAAGGGTCAAACGTCAGCCAGGCGTCTGTTTGGCAGCGTCAGGACCAGCGACGACGAATTTATTGACTGGTATGGCGAACGCNTATCTCGACTGTGTTCCCATGATTGCNCTCGGGGGATCTGCGTCGTTGCGAGCACANGACACAGATGCATTTCANGAGTATGACCAGTTAGCCATGGCNCGNCCTGTCACGAGATGGGCTGGNCGAGTAAATCATACCGATCGACTCCCAGAATATTTCAATATGGCTCGNCGAAAAGCGATTACCGGTAAACCAGGTCCGACATATCTTGATCTCCCAGGCGAGGTTCTTTATGGGAGAGTTGAACAGGANTCCGTATGGTTTCCAAAAGGAGGGACGCCNGCTCCTCGACCCTATCCTGATGAAGGCGAGATAGAGAAAGCCATCGAGCTTCTCTCCAAAGCGGAAAGACCTGTCGTAATTGCCGGCTCAGGCGTGTTTTGGTCAGCAGCTGGTGANCAACTACGAGAGTTTGTAGANGCNACCCAGATTCCATTTTTNACTACCCCTCAGGCTCGAGGTGTTGTGCCTGAAGATCATGANTTGGCTTATTTGGGAGCTCGTGGGCAAGCATTCCGNGAGGCAGATGTAATTGTGGTCGTAGGTACTCGATTTAACTTTATTATTTCGTTTGGACATGCGCCGAGATTTGCNCCTGATGTAAAGGTNATTCATATNGATGTGGANGCAAGCGAACTTGGACACAATCGTCCAGTTGATGTNCCCATAGCNGCAGATGCNCGNATTGCACTCGCCAAGTTAACGNCGGCAGCAAAAGATGCNGGNATTGGGACTTCAGATAATTGGCGNGCNCAATTGGCCGAGCTTGACGACCGAAAGCGTGAGCAGAGCCGGATGTCAGCNGAAAGTGATCAGACGCCGATACATCCACTGAGGGTAGCTGAGGAGATAGTCAATTTCGTTGACAGGGATGCAATTATTTCNGTTGATGGGATGGAGACACTNAACTTTGGAAGACAATGGATTCCTTCATTTGTTGANGGTGCAAGATTAAANTCTGGACCAAACGGCTGCATGGGTGTGGGTATACCTTTTGCAATGGGTGCCCAAGTGGCCGCACCCGGCCGTCAGGTTGTTGCGTTTGTCGGTGACGGATCNTTTTTAATGAANATCCAGGAATTCGANACGATGGTTCGTCATAATCTTCCGGTGATTGCAGTGGTTAGTAATAACGGNGGTTGGACNGGTGGTGAAAACACGACACCTGGTAGAAGTTTGGGTTTCGACCAGCAATATCACAAAGTGGTTGAGGCACTTGGTGGATANGGAGAGTTAGTTACTGATCCGAATGACTTGCACAATGCTTTGGAGCGAGCTGCTGAGAGCGGGAAACCATCTTGCATTAACGTTCATGTTGAAGAGCATGCCAGAGCCACGACTGTTGCATTTGGCGGTTACTCNACAATGATGTCTCGATCGGATGGCTAAGNTTTTTTTGGCGGTTTAGATGCCGAAGCAATTTGAGAGAGATCTCACAGACTCACTTNATATGGGGACGATTCCCGGAGTTGTAGTNGGAGTGACTTCGNGTGAATCCACTCAATANGAGGCTNGCTTCGGCGTNCGCTCAACTCGTACATTTGCTCCAATGACAGTTGATACTGTTTTTAACATCGCCTCGATGACGAAACCTATTGCAGGNGCTGCAGTAATGCAGCTCGTAGNGAAGAATATTTTAGACTTGGATACGCCTGCTAGCGAGATTCTTCCNTATCTGGGCGAAGTCAAAGTATTNGTGAGGTNTGATGAAGCTGGGAANGTGATCAGTAGATCGCCAAAGCGCCCATTAACATTGCGTCATTTATTAACGCATACTTCTGGTTTCAGCTCGGATTGGTGTAATGCTCTCTTAGAACAATATATATCAACTACGGGCCATCCTCGGATGTCTACTGGGATGAAGAAAGCGCTGGAAGTGCCTTTGGTCTTTGATCCAGGTGAGAAGTGGGGTTATGGGGTCAGTATGGATTGGGCAGGTTTGATACTTGAAGAAGTAACCGGCGTCACTCTTCATGAATATATTAGGNCTCANATCACTGAGCCATTGGAGATGTTTGACACGACNTACTTTCCATCGGATGAAATGAAATCCAGAATGACATCGGTGCATACCCCTCANGNNAATAAGGGNTTNCAAGCAAACGAGCATGTNATTGCNTCTAATCGAGAGTATTGGGGTGGCGGAGGTGGTCTNTATTCGACCGTTAGTGACTATATGAAATTTATTCGNATGATTCTGAATGATGGCAGGNCACCTGATTCACAACTATTTGAGCCTGGNACCATTGAACTGATGACACGNAATGCGATGGGAGCTAACCGNGTAGAGATGCTGNTCTCAACTAACAAAAGTNTTGCGAATGACGCCGAATTTTTCCCTGGTTTAGAGAAGACATGGGGNCTTACCTTCCAGATCAATGAGAATAAGACGCCGACCGGACGATCNCCCGGCTCGCTGAGTTGGTCCGGTATATTTAATACATATTTCTGGATAGACCTTGAGAAAGATATTGGAGGTGTCTTTCTCTCCCAACTCCAACCATGGATGGACGTGTCTGCACTAGCTCTTTTCGAAAAATTCGAGGCGTCGGTATATCAAGATTTTGTTTAGGAGTTCAGCTCGTACTCCAAGGAAGTGCCCGAGGTTGTAGGACCTGCCGTAACTCTCCATCTGCAACGACTACGACAAGATCCAGCATCCCATATGTAGCGGGACTCATACCTTTTATTGCAGTGGTGACCAGCTCCTGATCGATATGAGTCGCGGCAGTTGTGACTACCAAGACTTTCATGTCCGCCTTTGACATATCTGCCTGTTGTACACGTTTTAGCACCCGTCGAAGATCCCTTCGCACTGGGGTTCCATCATTAGGATCTAGTTCAGGTGGCGGCCAGATAACAGCAACTCCTGGATTTAGTGTTTCAGGCAAGTGTGAGATAGTCCAGTGATCAAATATATCTAACTCGGTGAGTTCACCTTCACGGAGTAGCATTGCTCTATCACGTATCTGGGTCATCATCGATTCTACTTCTGCTCGCTCTTTTGGCAATCTGGATATTTTATGAGAATCTAGATGAAACGATCCCTGAACACCTTCCGACAGGGCAAGCCATTCCGTAGAAAAGCCCCCTGCAACGGACATATAGGCACCAGTATTTTCAAGTTTGGCCAGTGTTACCGATCGAGGTATCCTTATTTCTCTTCGCTCATCAATTGGAATGCCCCGCATTCCTCTCACGAGTTGCAGCCTTAATTCAGATAAATATGGTTCAGTAGATGGCAGTTGGACCT
>NZWK01000009.1 GCA_002701625.1 Chloroflexota bacterium | reverse complement strand
ATCCGATTGAATTTTCTGGTTGTTTGGAAAGCGCAAAACCGCTATTAGATTTTCTCATTGACCAAATGATGTCACAGCCGGCAGGAGACACNTACCAAAAAAAAGAAGCGATNGAGCAGATNTTGCCATATATCGCAGCCACANAAGATGAGTTGTTGCGTGCTCCAGCNCTCAGGCGCCTCTCCAGATATGCTGANATTGANCCAAGTCTTCTTCGAAAGCGACTAGAGGCATTGGGAAGTACCCCAAGGGTGGTTAATACGGAATCGAGTTCAAAGGTTACAAAAAGATCGCCCGAACCCGGCGCTAGTGGCGAATCTCAACTGCTCGCAATATTGATCCAACGTCAAGGTGCGCGAGAGGCCGGTCTAAATATCGAAGATACCTTTTTTGAAGAAGCACTCAATCGGGCTGTATTTCTGGCATGGACAGAAATACCTGAAATAGTAAGTGGCCAAACATTTGATAGTGAAAAATCAGAAATTAATATGGCTAGCATGGTGGTGATCTTAGAACGAGCAGAAGAGTTGCGAAGGGTTAGTCTGCCAGATTATGACGAGAAAGACTTAAGCGTGCTTGTACAGGACATGAAAAATGGCATTCAAGTACGTCGAGAACAATCTAGACTTAGGACTGAAGCGCTGAATCTAGCTGACGCAAAGACTGCACACCGACTAAGCAAAGATGAGCCAAATTCAAGTGATATTGATGCCGAGTGGAATTCCGTAATGAGCCGCATTAGAGAGAGCTCGAAAAATCAGGAGAAACTATCAACAAAAAATAATTAGATGGGAATTTTAACTAGTAAATAAGAGAGAGGTAAAGCATGACAACACAAGTATTCACGGGTGACAACCCAATCGACACCACTGAAGAAGGATTGGAAGAACTCCTCGCTAGGGGACGTAGAAACAAAAACAATACAGTCTCGGTAGAAGAGGTATTGCAAGTCATGCCCGAAACTGATGGGCGCGACGAGAAATTACGCTCCATCGTAAGTCGCCTTCAGGAAAACGGGGTTACCGTACGGGCCGAAACTACCCCTGCTACCGCAGGAGATGAAGATGTAGAAGCGGCGAGGCGAGTCATCGCCGAAGCAACGTCGTTAGAGGATCCTGTTCGTCTCTATTTGCGTGAAATTGGAAAAGTAGAACTCCTTACGGCTGCGGATGAGAAACGACTCTCCAGATCAGTCGAGCAACGTGAGCTTGTTCGGGAAATCGANGAATCGTGGGATGATGAATACGGTGACGAACCCACTCCATCTGAAATGTTTTGCGAACTCATCCATAGATTTGAAAGATCGAGAAAAGTCTATGACACTATTACCGCATACCTAGTTACAAATAGGTCACTGAAACCCAAACAAAACGTATTCAGCAGAGTGAATGATTCAATTTTTCGTGACGCAGTAGATGGAAATCTAGATGAGCAAGTGATTGGCTCGATTGCAAAAAATACAAAAGTACACAGCGTACTTGAGCGACATTCAAAACGAGAATTCGAAGAGGCCAAACTGAGACTCGCCCGCGATGGAGCCACGAAGACAAAAATTAAAAAAGAGATGGAGCGTCGCAGGAAAAAATCTCATAAACCAGGCGCTGAGGCAGAACTGAGACTACTGTCCACTATTAGTGACATCCTCGTAATGGAAATGAATGAGGCGAAAGAGTTTGAACGCGAAAGTGCATTCGATCTCGGTTGTAATTTCTCGGGCGGTGAAAGAGCTTTTTTTAGGGCACCTCANGCAGTAGCTGAAGAGATTGCCAATACGAAAGGTAGCATCGCAACAGTTGATAAAAGCCTGAAACGCCTCTTCGCAAAAATTATCGCAGAAGGAAATGCCGCTGAACGTGAATTAATGGTGGCAAACCTACGACTAGTCGTATCAGTAGCAAAAAAATATATCGGTCGAGGTATGGCTTTGCTTGATTTAATTCAAGAAGGAAATATCGGCCTAATTCGAGCGGTTGAAAAATTTGACTATCGGAAGGGCTATAAATTTTCGACATACGCTACTTGGTGGATTCGGCAGGCCATTACACGTGCAATAGCTGATCAGGCAAGAACTATTCGAATACCGGTGCACATGGTCGAAACNATTAACAAACTCACTCGATTTCAAAGGCGATTAGTNCAAGAATTCGGAAGGGAGCCTACTGCAGAAGAGTTAGGTAAGGAACTTGAAATCGAACCCGAGAGAGTTCGGGAAATATTTAAAGTTTCTCGCGACCCCGTGTCTCTGGAGACGCCTGTCGGTGAAGAAGATGACTCGCACCTTGGAGATTTCATTGAAGATCCAAGTGCACCCGCTCCACAGGAGGCTGCATCAAATCAATTACTCAAGGAGCAAGTNATAGAGGTTTTATCAACCTTAACCCCAAGGGAGAGAAAAGTCTTAGAGCTCCGATTTGGAATTGAAGACGGTCGATCGCGTACGCTTGAAGAAGTAGGAAAAGAGTTTTCAGTCACGCGGGAACGTATTCGGCAGATTGAAGCTAAAGCCTTAAGAAAACTTAGACATCCTTCAAGAAGTACACGCCTAAGAGATTATTTGGACTAATGTATATTCTCAAACAAAGGTCTAATTACGATGACAAGGAAAAAAAATGAGCTTCCTTTCGAAACTCTTCGGGCATGCAGATCAAGGCTATACGATAGTAGATAAACGTCCTGGTATTTTACAATGCTGCGCCGCTGAGACCTTAATGCCGCGATGGCGTGGTCCGGAGGTTATGGACGACGATCAAAACGCCTTAGGATTTGTGTGCCACAAATGCGGACGTGAATTTGGACATGACAGCGTACGTGACCGTCGAGTAATTGCTTCTTAAGTGCTATGCCAACGCTGACGGCTGAAAACGACCGGATGAGTCGGGAGAGAGCCGCACTCACGGGAAATTGATAGTTCATCTAATAGGGAGTANGTATGTCTGAAACAACAAAACCAAATGNCTCACTNGATTCTTTAAGCACAAAATCGAATCTCAAGATTGGTAATAATGAATACACAATTTTCAGCCTTCCAAAGGCAGCGGAAAATCTAGATATTAACTTAAATAAACTTCCCTATACCCACCGCATACTGATTGAAAACCTCCTGCGTGGTGAAGATGGCCAGAGTGTCACCAAGGAACAGATAGAACTAACAGCTAGATGGAACTCAAAAGCAATACCNACTAATGAAATCGCGTTTCGACCCGCGCGCGTTTTATTGCAAGACTTCACCGGTGTGCCTGCGGTAGTAGATTTAGCAGCCATGCGAGACGCAATGGCGGAGATGGGAGGAGACCCACAAAAAATAAATCCTCAGATCCCGGTAGATTTAGTGATAGATCATTCTGTTCAGGTCGATGCCTTTGGAACAGAAAATTCTCTGACCTTCAACGTGAAGCGCGAATATGAACGAAATTCAGAAAGATATTTACTTCTAAAATGGGCGCAGAACGCTTTTAAGGGAATGAGGGTAGTACCCCCCGGCATGGGAATAGTGCATCAAGTAAATCTTGAATATCTTGGGCAGACAATATTTTCAGGCGTTGACTCTGACGGAAATCCTGCACTTTATCCAGATACAGTCGTTGGCACAGATTCTCACACAACCATGATTAATGGGTTGGGAGTTGTTGGATGGGGAGTCGGTGGAATTGAAGCCGAAGCTGCGATGCTCGGGCAGCCCATTGCTATGCTTGTGCCGCAAGTCATGGGTGTTAGATTGCACGGTGTGCTGCCAGAAGGAACAACTGGAACAGATTTGGTCCTGCGGGTGACTGAAGCACTCCGTGAAAAAAAGGTAGTCGGCAAGTTTGTAGAATTTTTTGGCTCTGGACTCGATGCGCTTTCTTTACCTGCTCGAGCAACAATCGCAAACATGTGTCCTGAATATGGCGCCACAGTCGGCTATTTCCCAATCGATGAAGAAACTCTNAGCTANATGAGATTCACGGGTCGGGACGACCAATCAATCGAACAAGTCAGCGAATACGCAAAAGCNCAAGGTTTGTTTCGCACATCGGACACTGAAGACCCTGAATATAGCGATGTTNTAGATGTTGATCTGTCAGAAATCGAACCAAGCCTCGCCGGTCCAAAACGTCCCCAAGATCGTGTCCCTTTATCCAATATGAAGGCTGCGGCAAGACAAGATATTGACTCATATATCGCCCAAGGAGCTGCGGCGAGTCCGCTCGCAGTAACTGACGATTCGGAAAAATATGAAATCGAAAATGGGTCCGTTGTAATAGCCGCTATTACATCCTGCACTAACACCTCAAACCCTGAAGTGATGATTGGTGCCGGTCTGCTTGCTCGAAATGCAGTAGACAAAGGTCTCCGCACCAAACCATGGGTCAAAACTAGTCTGGCACCAGGTTCAAAGGTAGTCACGGAATACTTAAACGAGGCGAACCTGACCAAATCTCTGAATCAACTTGGCTTCACACTTGCAGGATATGGCTGCATGACGTGTATTGGTAATAGTGGTCCACTGCCGCCAGCTATCGAAAAAGTAGTTGACCACGGACAATTAGCGGTCGCAGCGGTGCTTTCTGGAAATAGAAACTTTGAGGCCCGCGTCCATAACAAAGTACGGTCAAATTATCTGGCGTCACCTCCGCTAGTAATCGCGTATGCACTTGCTGGTAAAACGGACATAGATCTTACGACCGATCCAATCGGTGATAATCAGGATGGGGAACCCGTCTACCTGCGAGATATTTGGCCCAGTCAGTCTGAAATAAACCAAGTAATGAATACTTCGGTACAAAAGGAGATGTTCCAAGATCAGTATAAAACGGTCTTCGATGGGGATGAAAAATGGCAAGAACTTGAAGCGCCAACAGGAGAACGATATGACTGGGATGAATGGTCCACATATGCCAGAAAGCCTCCGTTCTTTGAGAATATGAATCGACTCCCTGAAGGGATTACCGATATTGAACAAGGCCGAATTCTTGCAATCTTCGGAAACTCAGTAACAACAGATCATATTTCCCCAGCAGGCGGAATCGCGTCTGACTCACCCGCTGCTGAATATCTAGGGAAAAATGAAGTAAATGAAAAAGACTTTAACACTTACGGATCTAGGCGTGGAAATCACGAAGTCATGATGCGTGGCACCTTCGCGAATGTTCGCATTCGAAACTCGCTGGTTGATATGGAGGGCGGATGGACTAAACATATACCCACAAATGAGACGATGACTATCTGGGATGCTGCTGATAAATACAAGGCAGATAAGACTCCTTTAATAATTTTCGCTGGACAAGAATATGGCACCGGATCTTCTAGAGATTGGGCAGCAAAAGGTCCGGCTCTTCAGGGCGTCAAAGCCGTGATAGCAGAATCTTTCGAGCGAATCCATCGGTCAAATTTAATCGGGATGGGCATTCTGCCTCTCGAATTTATCGATGGCGAAAATGTGCAAGCTTTGGGTCTAGCTGGAGATGAAATAATTGACATAAAAGGCATCTCAGAAGACCTAAGTCCACGGTCTCAAATCAGTGTAACTGTCACGAATAGCCAAGGCGCGACTAGGGATCTTACCGTACTCTGCAGGATCGACACCGGCGTTGAACTTGAGTACTACAAAAACGGAGGAATCTTGCAATACGTGCTTAGAGGATTACTAAATAACTAGAACGAAGTCAAACTGCCAAATAACTGCATCTCAACTTTCGTGTTTTGCCTGATATTCCCGATCAGCGCGTTTGCCTTGATAAACGCTCATATCAATTGCTCTCCACACAGTGGGAACCAATTTATAAAGTAGTCGGGGCTCAGTTTTCATATTGGCGAAAAAAGCCTCCACTGCTGCTTCATTGCTGGGATCACCGCGTCCAACATATTTTTCCGCAAGGCGCCGAGAAATTGGCCATATGTCAAATTCCGGCTCTGTGAATAATTCAACCGTTCCATCCACACCCACGTGTCCGGAAAAGTCACCACCATTTTCAATACAGAGAGATGCCCTTGAATCATTTTTCAGTTGCTTGCACCAGATTCGACTATGTGTCCCAGTTATCCAAAATTCACCATCATCATGCAACCACCATATCGGTACCGTATAGGGCAATCCATCCTTTCGCAGTGTGGCTATTATTCCGGGTATCGGCAGGTTTAAAAATTTGGTTAACAGTTCAGAGGACATTCGCGGCATTTCGACACCAATCTACTTAATCTTTCCAAACAGTATCTTACTCCATCAAAACAGCTGCGGACTTGAGTCCGATGGTGCTTGCTAAGGTTTGCTCCTACGATGACGTTGAGCCCATTGGGAAGAACATCATGTTGAATCTCATATCTGAAGACTCAGCCTTCAGCGTACTTAAAATTCCGAGCTTCCGACGAATTTGGATCGCTGGAGGACTTTCGGCCTTGGTCAGATGGCTTGATATGTTAGCTATCGGGATATTTACCTACCAACTAACTGAGGACGCCGGTGCCGTTGCATTCACGTTTGTTGTGCGAATGTTCCCGAGATTACTCTTTGGACTATTCGTGGGTGCACTAAGTGACCGATTTAACAGGAAATATCTCTGGGTAGGTGCCCTACTCTTTGTGACTACATCGTACTTGCTGCTTGGCCTCGCAATCGCATTCACTGACATTAAGTACTGGCAACTCCTGTGCTTCGTATTTCTCCTGGCAATCGGTTGGTCAATCGAGTTTCCAAATAGAAAGGCTATTATTGCTGACACTGTGCCAGACCAGCTACTTGGACGAGCCATCGGTATTGAATGGAGTACAGATTCTCTTGCTAAAATTCCCGGTCCACTAATCGCAGGGGGACTAATTGCCTTTATTGGTGCCGAGTGGGCGTACCTCATCGGAGCTTTGATTATTTTAGTCGCGACCGCTGTCGCTTCAACTGTGGTTTTAGAACCAATTGCAAGAAACACCGAGGACATCAGCTCACTAAATCAAGTGAAAGATGGACTTAGATATGTAAGATTTAACCGGTTACTACTTGGTGCGCTCGGCGTTACCTTCGTGTTCAATTTAGCTTTTCCCGCTTACAATTCCCTGCTGCCCGCGATTGGTCGAGATATATTGAATGCAGATCCGTTTCAAATCGGAATACTTGGTGCACTAGAGGGATTGGGAGCTGTATTAGGCTCACTTTGGATTGCACAGTATGCCAAGGAAATTCGATTCAGCCAAATCTATTACGCGGGAACCGGTTGGTTTCTAATCTGTGCAGCTGCGTTTGCATTTTCTGAAATATATCTATTAAGCGCCGCTTGCATATTCTTACTTGGTTTTGGATTCGCGGCTTTCGCAACGATGCAAACAACCCTCTTAATTCGAGTGTCTTCTCCCGAGATGCGCGGCAGAGTACTCGGTGCACTTTCATTTTGTATTGGTCTGGGGCCCCTAACTGCCGTGCAAATCGGACCTTTGGTGAGCTACATCGGCTTTCAATATGGATTATTTGTGGTGCTACTAGAGGGCGCAATATTATTGGCGGCGACAGCCTATTTCTTTCCAACAATTATTCAAAAACTCACCACAGAACTCATTCGGCAACATGGAGACTCCGCAAAAACACAATAAATACCCTCAAGCTTGAAAGCCACGTACTATTACCCGCATGACCACCGAAACTAAAACCGAGCCGACCCACAATAAACTGTCATTCAAAGGCCTCGTAGCAGGTTTATCAGTTGGGCACGGGATAAAGCATTTTGCTCAAAGCGTATTTCTTATGCTGGTTCCTGGACTGAAAGAAACTCTAGATATCTCTGGATTAGGNATGGGCTCTATTCAATCTGTTCAAAGTGTTTCAAGTGCGGTGTCAAATATTCCAGCTGGTGCTCTAACCGATATTTACCCNAACCGAATNCGNTGGTTGTTAATTTTCTCGATGGCCATGCTTGGATTGGGTTATGTCACATTAAGCTCAGTAGACAATTACTGGATGGTTTGTCTCGCCGTTGCATTTGTTGGTTTTGGTCAAAGTTTTTGGCACGCGCCAGCATTTGGGACTCTAGCCGCCCGNTATCCTGCTCAAAGAGGCTTAGCNATATCACTGCACCTGACCGGNGCTCAGGTTGGAAATACGCTTGGNCCATTCATAATCGGTATATTTCTAGACGGTATAGCCTTGACCAGCCTCGGNATTTTNTCATTTNACGTCGANGCNTTACTAAGCTGGCAGCAGGTATCTCTATTAACTGGAGGACTCTGTCTGATAACTTGCCCCGTGATTTTTTTGGCCATGAAAGATGATGCAAGTTTNAAACTTAATACNGAAAATAAATTACAAGCCTACCTAGCCTCGGGCCGTCAGNTACTCAAGAATCGATACGTAATTGGTTACACCCTACTGGGTGGTCTTCGTGGTGCAGTCCACGGTTCATTCACTCTCTTCGTCGTCATATATATGGCTGAAGTACTTGACTTCTCGCAGTTNAAAATAGGATTTCACATTGCCTTACTTACGGCTGCAGGAGTCATAAGTACNCCTATCATGGGTCACCTATCAGATAATATTGGGCGAAAACCGGTCATCATCACAGCTATGTGCATAATGGCAGTACTTATTCCTGCTTTTCTTGTAATACCAATAGGTATTCCATTCACAATTGGTCTAGCCGTACTTGGACTGGTCTTCTTTTCGGTNATGCCCATAATCACAGCAGCAGCCCAAGATTCAGCAGGTAGTGGCTCCGAAGGGTCTGTGACAGCAATGATGTTCCTCGGCTTATCCCTCGTCTCGTTAAGCTCTCCACCAATAGCAGGAAAGATTTATGACTCTGCGGACTTCGACGGCGTGATAATTTTTTGCACGATAGTTGCGGTTATAGGGGCACTACTAGCAATAATTCTACCTACACCACCATCACCAAAAGTGCTAGAAACGGTCACCGAGGTATAAATTTTAGCCAGTCTCCTTGATCTTGTAGCAAACCGATTCCTGGCTCTGAAAAATGTGCCGAGGCNAATANGCTTTGATCCTNCATTGCCCTTGCNAGTAAAGAACGACGNGTTTTTATGCCTTCNNCAGGATCTTTGTCTGACTGAAATGCTCTGCCAGGTTCNGAGACATAAAAAGGATTGACAAGCACATCACCGACAATAAGTAAAGATTCATTGTTCGAATAAATTCTTGCCGACATATGTCCAGGCGTATGACCAGGTGTTTCAAAAATCTCTACACCAGAGGTGATTTTGTAGTCACCTTCGACCAATCTCAGTACGCCAAATTTACTTAGAGGTTCGATGAATCTGCCAAAAAAAGGAGGGACTGGATCTCGACTAGTAAACTCTTTCCAATCNTTTTTATGCAAGATATATTCTGCGTTAGGAAATCGTGGCGAACCATCTNAATTCAGATTCCAGGCTACATGATCGGGATGGGCATGGGTCATAAATACGAAATCAATATCGTCACTAGCTATCTGAAACGACTGCAAAGCATCCTTTAGTCCGCCTCTCATGTTCTTATATCGAGGATATGGACCGATTCCAACACCCGTGTCCACGAGAATCAATTTATTAGAGGACTCAACCAAGAAACAATTATTGTGAATCCGCCATTGATGCAGTTCGCCATGAAAATCGTTAGGAAATAGTTCGTGGTATATTCCCCATTCTACTGTCGCTCCATCATCTGTTTCTTCCTGATATGGATAACCGTCTAAGTCTGCAAATCCGTCCGGCAAACACGTGACTTTGATATCCCCAACATCAATTGAAATCATAAACGCCTAGTCGCCAACTCCTAATTTCTCATTTGGTTCAACCAGCGCATCACCGCCGCCGTAAGCCACTGGCGCTCCATCAGCGCGCCAACACGCTGCACCTTCCATTGCTCCCGTCACGGGATCTCGATAAATTCCATTCATACCTCCACCGACCTTGAATAAACTACTGACAGAGTGACCTCTAAGAGTAAGTTTCTCGATAGAGTCCTCAAGATCGGGAAAAGATTTTTCAATCTCCAACCCAAGACCTTGGTCAAAAACACGGGGCGCCTCAATCGCCTGTTGCAGACTCATTCCATGAATAATCACGTTCGTAATTGCCTGATGCACTGTTCCAAATATTCGAAGACCTCCGACAGATCCAAGGGTGAAACTAGTCTCACCATCTCTCAAAACGATCACCGGCGACATTGAAGATAATATCCTCTTACCTGGTGCTATCGAGTTCGTTCGACCAGGTCTTGGATCCATTAATTCCATAGTATTGTTAAGGAGCATTCCCGTACCGGGAACAGTGACCTTGGAACCAAATCCGCCATGCAAAGTATTTGTTGACGCGACCACATTGCCCTCAGAATCCATAGCNCAACAGGTAGTAGTTTCATTATGCTCAGGCGCAGGTTGAAGTCCNAANTTATACATCTGAGCCAAATTCTGGTCGATTTCAGAAGCTCGCTCCTTTGCATAATCATCTGAGGTCAGCCANTCAATCGGAATTGTAGTAGTTTTCGGATCAGCCATGAATTCTGTTCGATCAGCNAAGGCAATCTTGAGTGCCTCTGAANCCATGTGNATAGCATCAGCNGAGCCGAATCCTATACGCTCCTAAATCAAACTGATTCAGTATTTTCATCATCTGAATAATATGAACGCCNCCAGACGAAGGTGGCGGTGGCGCAAGAATTTCGTANCCACCACCAATACTCCCGCGGACCGGAGGTCGTTCATAGATTTCATAAGCAGCAATCTCTTCCTCCGTAATAAGTCCACCATTTGCGGCCATATCATCCGCTATCGCCTTCCCTAAAGGCCCCCCATAGAGATAATTTGCCCCGAATTGACCTACCATTTCTAGCGTGTTTGAATAGTCAATTCTCCGAATCAAATCATCAATCTCAGGAATTGCATCGTTAGGCAAAAATACCGAACGGCTGTCTGGAAATCGTCTGAGACCTTGCTCAGCGTTGATTATCGATTGCCGTAAATATGGACTGACCCGAAAACCCGAACGTGCTAATCGGATAGCCGGACCCACCACGTCAGACAATGAGAGGTTTCCGTACTTTTCAATTGCAGTGCACCATCCTAAGCAAGTACCNCCCACTCCCACAGCTAGNTGTCCNGTCCAATTTAATTCATCAACTACACCATGCTCCGGATGATCCGGAAGTGGATCAAATAAATCAGATGTCGCTGCACGAGGTACTTCAGAATAATTATCGATTACCACATCTCTTCCGTCAGCCATATGAATATTGGTAAATCCTGCCCCGAAAATAGTTGTCATCATTGGCTCAACTACTGAAAGAGCAAACATCGTCCCCACCGCAGCATCAACCGCGTTACCACCCGCCAGAAGTAGCTCAGTCCCGGCCATCGATGCTAATGGATGATTNGAAGTTACAACTCCTCNGGATCCAACTGCCGGTTGTTTAACTGTGGCAAAGTCATANGATCCTGAAGAATCGCGTTCTGGTTTCGGNGGTGCTAATGANGACATAATTGCTCCTCGTGAAATAGACAATACTCAATTATTNGAAACAAATCTTCTCATAACACTCGCTAGTCGATCAGGCACCTGTGCATTTGGATAATGGCCTACGCCNGAAAATACGTGTAAATGTCTTAACGACTCAGGCAGTTGTAAAAAATAAGACAAGGGCTCTTCTGGGGGCACCACATCATCCGCATCACCGAGCACAACAAGCGTAGACACCTGNAANCCGATNGCCACATCATTGATACCNCTCCAGGGACGNGCCTGCCCGTGTATCCGCTGGCTCGGATTATTATCGATATCACTCCTAAGCTGCTGTCGAATCTCTGAAGATAATCCGAGATGTTGGTTCTCCCAATGCTCGAAAGCTTCGGGGCTCAACGCCTCTCCGTACCCTGCACGGGTACGTTTATTCATTGACGATTGGGGTGCAGTTTTCTCTACTGCAGGGCCAGCAATTTGAATCAGTTTATCCACAACTTTAGGAGCATCACGCAAAATATAACCAGCAACAATCGTACCTAACGAATGTCCCACTAGTATACATCGGTCAATATGAAGTTCANTAAGCACCGCTAAAAGATCAAGCGCGTAATTTGATGGATGATAATCAGATAAATCAGATGTGTGATCAGACCCACCGGCACCACGCAAACTAATNGCATACGACTCATANCCTGANTCCGCTAAATCAATCTGCACGGAATCCCAGATTCGTGCTGAGGAGCCAGCACCATGAACCAGGATAAATGGTGTATCGGATTCTGAGCCTTTGTGAAAATATTCGAGTGTNACGCCTCTGACATTAATTAAGGACATGCATTCACCTTCCAATCTCGCTGACCCGATTAGACACTCTACCGACGGTCAATCCAGAACAATTAATGACTAATAAGTATTGTCTGAGCGGCAATCTTGATCGTGATCTCAATCTCACCATCTACCACTTTCCAATCAAGATCCGAATTCGAAGTGACTGAACAAGTNTCTNGACTGATANGGCTGACTCGAAAATTTGTGTCCTCACCCCGCATACTAGGAATACCGTCATCCGTTGATATGACGAGTCTCCGTTTCTCTGAATCATAACTAGCCTGAGTTAGGGAAATATTCGGNAAGTCAACCCCATNAACCGTNGGCTGATCNAACTTCTCCAAATTTGGCCNATNAAAAAGCTTTGCCCATGCGCCAGCTGAACCAGCTTCAGCGTAGGCCATAATCGCATTGTATTGGCCCCGCGGATAAACCTCATTTAAGCCAAATCCCCAGGTGAATTCACCTGATTCAGAATCCCAAGTAGGTTCATAATTCGCATCGGCATGCAAAATCAAATTACTATAGAGCAAATCTTTACCAAATTCTCGNGCCAAGGCAGCAGTCCTTACCAAAGAGCTCACGCCACGCTCTCCNTCAGGAATAGTGACCGACTCNGACCATCCAAGTCTGTCAATCATGTTGTCAAATAATATCGCCGTGTCTTCGCGGTGTTGCGCTGCCGTATGAAAATAAAGTAGCGACCCACTCGCACTGGGAGCNACGTGATGATAGTCAATCACAGGGTCGTAATATAAGGTTTGAGAATCGGGTGGATTCCCATCTTCNAAAGGTATATAAACACGCTTGGTGTACTCCCACCAATCGTTATATATCGAGTGAGTCGAGCCGTCGAATAAAATGTCATACAGCCTCAAACCGAGACCAGCTGCGCCCAATCACGTGGGCCATATCTTAGTGTTTTCTCAGTGCGGACCTTCCGGNTTTCGTTCCCATTGTTCTCGTAGAAAATGAGCCATTCTNTCATGAGTCCAAGAGAACGTATTCTCTCCGTCACGAACAATATCAAAAGGTTCATTCCATTTTGGATCACCCGAGACATACCTGTGTAANCCCANCACAACAAGGAACCAACCGCGATAAAATAAATTCCCGTCAGCGCCTACGGGATCCATTTGGAGTCCCCACGGCTCGACACCATTAGCTGTCCAACCCGGTACATCATAATCATCGATCAAATGTTCGGGAAGCAGTCGCTGAAAAGCTTCAGGATACTTACCTCTGCGTGGATCTTCTCCGATTTGGTCTAACCAATCCTTAGCAGCCCAATACCCAGAATATCTCTGCACAATCTCATCCAGAATCGAGCTGTAGACCTCGCGCCATGCCGGCGTTGTCTCGGCCATCAAAGCAACTGAATAACTGGACTCGAATAGATCGAATCTATGCCATGAAGTAGTAGGTTCTCCGGTGCGATCGTCCCAGTGATCATGGGGCTTGCCGTCTTTGTTCCAGTTATCGGGGGTATGGGCTTTTCTGTACAAATACCTAAGCCAACCCCGAGAACGTTCGCTCAGGATAGGGATATNACTAACTAATTCCTGTTGCATTATCGGGCTTNCCTCACACCTGTATTTTCTACATCAAAGTGTAGTCCATCAGACAGTTCTCTATATTCGTAGTACGCTCTTCTCTCATGAGTCTCACAGAAATCGACAAACAAAACGGTGCGCCAGCCTGGCTCAAAAAAAACTCTGCAGGACTAGTCTTCTGTCTTGTCATTGGGGCAATAGCGTGGACTATCGCAGAGATTGAGAAATCATTAATCGACCGGGCCGTGATCGACGCTCTAGTCATTGCCATTGTTCTTGGAGTCATCGCTAAGAACTTGCTGCCTCTACCCTCGGCTATAGTACCCGGCAGCAAGTTTGTGTCTAAACAAGTTCTTGAAGCCTCAGTGTTACTGCTAGGAGCAAGTGTGGCGCTACAAGACGTCACATCATCTGGAATTTCACTAATATTTCTCATCGTTGTTGCGGTATTCGGTGGACTGTCAGTGGCCTGGATAGTGGGTCATAAACTTCTAGGACTAAGCTCCCGTCTAGCTGTATTAGTAGGAGTTGGTAATTCAATATGTGGGAATTCAGCAGTCGCGGCAGTCGCACCCGTTATCANAGCNACCCCAAACGAAGTCGCNGCAGCCATTGGAATTAGTGCAATACTGGGTGTCGGACAGATTTTACTACTACCTCTATTTGCNCCTGCACTGAATCTAACGAATATAGAGTATGGAATATTGGCGGGGATATCTGTGTACGCAGTGCCACAAGTCGTCGCGGCATCGTTTGCTGTTTCGCCGCTTTCCGGACAGACAGGGACATTAGTTAAACTCGTCCGAGTCCTATTTCTTGGACCCATGATTCTCTTGCTCGGCATTCTCCATCGCGATACAGAGAATTCTTCCTCCCTAAAGGAGAAAATTAAGACCTACATCCCATGGTTTGTCGCAGGATTTCTCCTATTGACTCTACTTAGAACCGCCGACGTCATATCACAAGATTTGGGATTGCAAGCTCGAGAACTGAGTAAACTTCTTTTTGTGGTCGCAATGGCTGGACTCGGACTTGGTGTAGACGTCAGAGAGGTTGGAGCTGTGGGTACACGAGTCGCAATAACAATACTCGCGACCATGTCGTTCATGATCGCGCTCGCATTAGTTGGAATTCCCTTATTGGATTTAGGTTAGTTAACTCACAGTACGTGACTTAAATTTCCATGCATCGCCCTGCTTAACCAGAATATCGTTATAAGTCAGACTAGCGAGTACATCACCACCACGCATTAGATTTAGATAGCAGCAAAGCTGCGCTTCATTTTCATCCCCGTCGATTACGAGATTATTTACCCAGTGCCGCGTACCCGGCATCTTTTCAGCAAAACCACTTGCGAAATCACTCAACTCATCTGTGCCGGCCGCTTGACCATTGGCTGAGTGAAAAGTTCCATCTTGAGTGAATGTCGAGGCCCATACTGGCCCATTGCCAGAATCAATAGCTTGGTTATACCGCGATACCAATTCGTTAATTTCAACTCTATCTGTGCTTGTTAATGACATATTTTTTACTCCTCATCTCCGTTTATTATAATGACTACTCAACTGGGTATTGGTTTTGAATCTCCGCAGCTGTTAATCCAACCCAATCACTAAACACGAGTTCGTCATACAGAATTTGCCCTGTTACTTGGTTTGGAGATTGCTCGCAAATCCATACCGCCGCGTCCCCTATGATCTTGCCACTCATTCTCCAGCCCGTATAGTCCGGATCGCCTCCCTTCGTCCGAAAGAAGTGTCCACCTTCTGACCAAATCGGCAAATGGGGGGAAAGGGCGTTCACTGAAATATTCCTGTCACTCAGCTCCGCGGCGAGACCTTGAGTAAATCGTTCGAGTGCCGCCTTTGTGGTGCCGTATGCTGAACCCTCAGCTCTCGGTGAATCATAAGGGCCTGCCCCAGGACCAATCGCTGCACGAGAGGAAATATTAATAATGTGACCTGATCCTGACTCCTCAAATACTGGAACAATTGCCCTCGCCATAAGGAAAGGGCCCAAAACGTTCACTTTAAAAATTAAGTCCCAATGCTTAACTTGCAGGTCAGTTATCCGGCCAGGTATCAAAATTCCAGCGTTGTTAATCACGATGTCTATCCGGCCGAATCTTGCTATCGTTGCCTCGATAGTATTCTGAATATCCACTTCACTTGTTACGTCACAGCGCATCGAGGACGCAGTTCCACCTTGAGCTTGAATATCTGCAACGGTTGAAGCGAGACTTCCTGGAATATGTGAATCCGAATCACTTTCAGTTCTTGCGGTCGCCATCACAGATGCTCCAGACAGAGCCAAACTCATGGCTATGTCTTTCCCAAGTCCCCTGCTGGCTCCTGTAACTAAAGCAACTTTACCCTCAAGCGATCCCATATTACGTACCCCTAATCCATTAATTTCTCGCCACTGTAGCAGTGAACGGTCATCTGCAGTGATTTTTGTTACACTGCGTTCATCATCACGGAGGATTTAAATGGACTTTAACTTTACAAGCGAGCAAGAATCATTCAGAAATGAAGTACGTAGTTTTATCGCGGAAAACTTACCTACACAAACCACTGACGTATCCGATGAAGGAATGTACGATCAAAAGAAATTTGATGAACGGCTTCAGTTCCAAAAAGCCATGGCTACAAAAAAATGGAACACCATGGCGTGGCCTAAAAAGTTTGGTGGCCTTGAAGCGCCTCATTGGCAGCAAATGCTGCTCAACGAAGAAATGGCTTATAACCGGGCCCCGAGTGGCGGGAATCATGGTATTGATTGGGTAGGACCCGCTCTCATGCTTGTTGGCAGTGAAGAACAGCAAAAGGAACACCTCAATAAGATTGCGAACGCTGATGATGATTCGTGGTGGTGCACATTCTATTCCGAACCAGGCGCCGGCAGCGATCTAGCATCCTTGCAAACACGGGCAATCCAAGACGGAGATGAATTCGTAGTGAACGGGCAAAAAATATGGACATCTGGCGCACATCGGTCCAATTGGGGTTGGCTGGCAGCGCGGACAGATCCTGACGCACCGAAACACCGAGGAATCTCAATGTTTCTTCTTGATCTTGAAACCCCTGGCATCACGATTCGGCCATTAATTAACATGGGTGATGAGCATGGCTTCAATGAGGTTTTCTTTGAAGACGTGCGGCTACCAAAGAAAAACCTCGTCGGAGAACAAGATCGTGGCTGGTATCATCTTGCCGTCGCACTCGACTTTGAGCGCTCTAGCATCGCAGGGTTCTCGGGAAGTCGAAAGACGGTTGAGGATCACATACAATTCGCCGATGACAACCCACATAAAATTGACCAAAATCCAGATGTCCGACTGGAATACGCGGACAGAATGATCGAAATTGAAATCGGCACTAATTTGGCCTACCGTATCGTTCATATGCAAACAAATGGCATCATCGCTAACTATGAAGCGTCAGCGGCAAAATTATTTAGCTCCGAGCTAAATCAAAGAATTGCTCGAACCGGGTCAAAAATGCTAGGACTTGAGAGCCTCATGCGCCCTCAAGAGCCAAGAGCCCCGCTGGGTGGAACAATAGGACAGTCATATGTCACCAGTGTGTCATCAACAATCGGAGGCGGCACTTCTGAAATCCAGAGAAACATAGTAGCCACTCGAGGCCTTGGTCTCCCGCGTGGTTAACTCGTTGAGATTCTGATTACATTGCAAAATATGAGCGAAGCATCTCGTTTGGTTCAGATGACCGATCAACTGTTGAGTGAAATACTCAACAGTCTTACGGATATGTCCAAAGAAACTCTTAATATGGATCTCGATATCCCCGAAGTAAATTCGCTCTACGTGCTTGCAAGGCATGTACTTGGAAGTGTTGAGGAGTGGGGTCTGTATTTTGGAACTGGGCACCAGGTCCAACGCGATAGAGATTCTGAGTTCAAGGCGTCGGGTGAAATCAATGAGTTAATTGAATATAAAAATTCTTGGATGCCTCTGCTTCATGAGCGCGCTTCGAACATTGACGACAGTCAATTAAACAACGACAGCTGGCGTCCAGAGCCAGGAATATCCATCGGTGATGCTCTGCTGCACACAGTCGACCATACAGCGGTTCATCTCGGCCATCTTCAGCTCACTAAACAATTAATCGAACATCAGGCTATTCGTACTATTCGTAGACTTTAGATGCCACTTTATTCTTTGCTATAAAGTCCCAGTCAAGCTTTACGCCCATTCCATGGCCCGTCGGTACGGTAACGCACCCTTCTGAGTCAATTGCATCAAGCTCATCCTCATAGTCAATATAGACAGGAGGATTCGCACGCTTAATCCGTGGATGAATTAATCCCATCTCGTAATAGTTGCAGTTTCGAATAGCCGCCATAACATGTCTACGCGATGGACCGGGTGCATGCGGTTCAGCATCCAATCCAAATCCTTCGGCAGCGTGAGCTATTTTCATCACACCCGTGATTCCTCCATCGTAATCTGGATCAATTCGCAAAAAATCAGTGCCCCCAGCAATTACAAAGTCAACGTGTTGCTCTAGACCACGAATATGTTCAGTCTGCAGCAAAGGCGTCCTAATTAGCTCACGAAGTTTTTTATGACCAAACGCCGAAACTCCTCCGTCTCTGTACGGATCTTCAAGCCAATAATATCCGTATTCGTCGCATGCCTTACCGACTTGCAAAGCATCTCCCCAAGTAAGTAAGCTGCTGGCTGGATCAAGCATGAGATCCATTTTGCCACCAACTCTATCTGCCACAACCTCTAGCAGTTTTATTCTTCGCTTCAGTGAAGACTCACGCCACCAATGAATCTTGTACGCTGGATAACCAAGTTCCAAGCATTGCTCCGCAAAGTCAGCATAAGCCTCCGGAGAACTTAATCCATCTGGCTGATCATCCCCAACCATAGTACTGGCGTAAGCTGGCAATTTTGTCCTATATTCCCCAAGTAACTGGTAAATAGGTGCTTCGTGATATTTACCAGCAATGTCCCAAAGAGCCATATCTACCTGTGACATTCCCATTCGAGCCTGCTGCTTCAATGCTTGCTTGGCGTCGTTATAGAATGCCTCGCGCGCCAAAGCATTTCGACCAAGTAAAGCGTTAGCACACTGCCCCACACCAGCCAACTCAGAAGCGTTACCACCCATATACTCGCCAGTTATCCCAATGTCGGTAAAAATCTGCAACACGCGTCCTACTGCGCTGTGCATTTTTCCTTTTTGATAGACAGGAATGCGTGTTTTCTCATGAGGTGTGATATCAGGAACGTCGTACGTAAACTCAGTGATTTCTAATTTCGTAACTACTGGAACAGCCATGGGTGTCTTCTCTCTGGACTAAACAGTCTCCAACGTATCGTCTAAATTTTCGTCCGCACTATCTGAACCTGAAACCGCACGAAGTTCCGCAAAGTCACGACGCATTGCAGCCTGCATCAATCCGGCGTCAGTACTATGCATCACAAATCTTGCACCCAGCTCGATTGCCGTAGTAGATGTCTCCAAAGTTTGCTGATGAATCATTACAGGGACACCGTGACTTTCTGAGGTCTCTATCACACTTTTAATTACATCAAGATATTTGGAGTTTGTTACCTCATCCGGGATACCAAGGGACGTAGTCATATCGTTAGGTCCAATAAATATTCCATCAATCAAACCTACGTCAAGAATCTCTGAAAGACGATTATATGCAGGCTCGCTCTCAATACCGATTATGACGATAGTATCCTCATGCCGAGCTTCTAAATATGACTTGGTTTTATCACTTGGAAATTCTCCAGTCGTAATCGCACGAGTTAAGTATTCGCCTTTTAGAGGATGATATTTGGCAGTCGCTACACATTCTCTAACTTCCTCAACTGTTTCGCAGTAGGGAACAAGAACACCAGCAGCCCCGGCATCCAACGCCATAGCTACCCAATGTGACATCGGAATTGGAATCCGCACGATCGGTGCTATATCAATATCACGTAACATACGACATAACTCCTGTATTTCCTTCCGGTCACGCGACCCGTGCTCCGAATCGATTACCACGAAGTCCATAGTCGAGCCCGCAAGCGAGGAGCGAAATCGAGTCACTCCCATTGCTGAAAGCATGCATCCAAACACGCGACTTCCACTGTTTAAAGTCTTTTTTATGTCAATACCGTTCATCACACACCTCCAATAATTAAATGAAGGGTAGCGTGTCTTTTATAAAGCGTCAGCGACTATCAAAAATGATTCTTAATTTCACCGAGCCAGTGCGAAGTCAAAGGGACCATACCTGCCTATAACTTGTATCAAAGGGCCTATCCCGAACGCGAACCATAACGTCCCCAAGCCAATACTTCCGCCCAAAATAAATCCACATACAAGAACAATTATCTCTATCGATGTTCGTGCCACAGCGATGGGAATGCCACGTTTTGCTAGTCCAGTCATCAAACCGTCACGTGGCCCCGAACCCATATTCGCCCCAATGTAAATAACCGTGCCCAAAGCCACTAAAACTGGTCCTAAGAGCATCATCATGAATCTAACGGCCAGAAGATCAGGTGTAGGTAAAAGGAACACACCAAGATCGATAGTCAATCCAATCACTAACGCATTCAAAACAGTTCCAAGACCGGGACGCTCTTTCAATGGAAGCCATAGAAGCATCACAAGTGCACTCACACCTATACTTATAATCCCCACACTACTCAGGTCGAGCTCAACTTGAAACACGCGCAGAGTAATATCGGTGCGCAGTGATATGCCCTGATGAAATACTTCCCACGGGCCTAACCCTAATCTGCCCTCTAACATCAAAGCGAGACCAAACCCGAATGAAACTAGGCCGAGATTCAACCGCCCAAGTCTAAGAATTAATGCTGCCCGTTGAAACATACTCGCCTAATTATTAGTTATCACAACATTTTTCTCAGAACAACTTTCACAGAAGAAGTTAACATCTAACTGATTAAGAAAATGCATCTAACACTTAGGAAAATATTAATGGTCGAATTCATGCAATTAGCAGATACCCAACTCGGTATGCAACGCCACTTGAGCTTACAGACAATGAATAATCCAGAGTTTCGCAAAGAACGACAGCAACGATGGATTAATAATGGATTCGTTCCCGCTGGCGAGGCTCCAAACGAACTCCCACAAAATGTCACGGATATGCAAGAAGAAAAAAATAACTTTTCGCACACGATAGATATTGCCAACGATATAAAGCCGGCCTTTGTGATGATCTGTGGAGATCTGGTTAATAACTTGGATCAGCAAGACCAGAAAGACGCCTTCTCGGACGTCACAAAAAGACTAGCCCCCGAGATTCCACTCAAGGTTGTCCCAGGAAATCATGACGTCTGCCCAGATTTTTACAATGCGTCACCCGACGCTTTGAGTGAATATCGAAAGGTATTTGGGCACGACTACTATTCTTTCCTCGTGGAAGAGACACTTTTCATAGGATTGAATTCCGAAATATTCGATTCCAGCGATTTACTGGGCAACGAATATGCAGTACAAATGGAATTCATTCGTGACACCCTACTCTCAAAGGAGGCGACTGAAGCACATACGATATGCGCGTTTATGCACAAGCCTTTGTTTCTTGAGAATCCGCTTAGCGACGACTCTCATGGTCAATTAAAACCTGCCCATCGGATGGAACTTATGAATCTTCTTGAGAGTTCTGGTGTGGAACTTATGCTAGCTGGACACCTCCATCACAATCGTGAAGCCACATATAAAAACATGAAATTAGTGGCTAGTGGGGCGGTTGGCTACCCTATTTCGGGATCCTGCGGATACCGACTGGTGTCAATTACACCGGAGAACATTGCACACGAATATCACTCACTATGATTTTTACTAGCCTGATTTCTAGCGCGCCGACCCATTAGTATCATCCCGACAGTGACGATCAAAATCAACAGAGACAAAATAATGACAAAAATCAGTCCGGATCCAAAAAATTGGTCGAGAATGGAACGAATCCAGCTAAGCAGCGTGGGATCGATTCCTCCCTCATGGTGAAGTCGATAATCAGTTAGTGGCCACACCAGTCAACTCCGAGTCAGCTATTTGATACCGGCCAGAAAATCTTCTCTCTTGAACAGACCAAGAAATAAACATAGCTACTACCAATGCAATCACTACTCCCAAAAACACATTGTCATAACTACCTGTCGTATCAAAAACAGTACCTGCAATCCAGACGCACGCGCCACCCCCTAGCGCGTGAGCACAATTAGTTAGACCTGTCAGAGTTCCAACCTGCTTCAAGCCATATATATCTGCAGTTAAACTACTTGTCAGTGGCACACTTGAAAGCCAAGATCCACCGCCTATTATCGCAAATGCCCATAAACCCCACGCAGGTGGCAAGACTATCAAGCACAGAAACCCTATCGCTCGAATGCCATATACCGTGCCCAGCAACACACGTCTTTCTATTCGGTCAGATAACCAACCGACCAATAAAAGCACCGAGCCATTCACACCAGCCAATACACCAAACGCTAAAGCTCCTTGAGTCGAAGAAATTCCCTCAGAAATTGCCCACCTGACATAATGAACCGAAATTATCGAAGTACTGACACCGCAAACAACATAAGCCAGAGATAGCTGCCAAAACGGCAGGCTACTTAGTGCATTCCGCCATTTATTGACTTCCAATGGTGGAGTTGTACCTGCGTTAGTACCTGTTTTTTCATCTTTGTGTTCAATTCCATCAGGAACTAAACCCACGGATGCGGGTGAATTCTGAACTAAATTCCAAATTATTGGAATAGCTACTAACCCATAGAGCAATACAAATCCTATGACCGTAAATCGCCAGCCAACAATATCAGTTAAATAAGATGCGAACGGAACCAGTATTAAGCCACCTAGAGCAGCCCCGCTCAGCAACACTGACATAGCAATCCCACGGAACTTATCAAACCATCGAGCAATCGTTACTGTTACGACGGTAATCGAGATACCGCCGGCAGTAAGCGAAATGATACATCCCCATACAAACGCTAGAAAAAAGACGTTAGGAATCAATGACAACAAGAGATAACCAAAACCAGTCAGTGAGGCACCGAGTAGGAGAATAACTCGGCTCCCAAATCTGTCTATGAGTGCCCCGTATAGTGGGGCAGCTAATCCAGCCACCACTAGACCTATCGAAGCTGCGACGGAAATACTGCTAACTGATGTTGCGAATTCCAATTCCCATTCATGCACGAACACTCCAAATGATTGACGCGCGCCCATGTCTAGAAAAGTAACGAATGCCAAACCAAAAACTATATACCAGCCATAAAAAACACTGGAAGTCTTTTTAAATAGTGAACTCATCCGTTCACGGTACAGTAATAACTAATAACAACCAGTTTCGGCTGCTAGTCTTCAGAAACTTGCAAGGCAATCTTTCCTTTGGCCTGCCGATCTCTGACGATCGTNAGAGCAGATTTAGCNTCAGACAGAGNGAAAACGTTGGATACGAGAGGATTAATTTGACCGACTTCCCACAATTCNATGATATGACTTAATGCTTCTCGCATCAGGTGTGGTGATCCAGCCCTAACTTTACCAAAACTGAAACCCAACGCTGATATATCTTTTACCAACAGATGATTTGCTGGTATTTGCGGAACGGTTCCGCTAGCAAAACCAATAATAAGAATCCGNCCACCAGGTAAAACACAATGCATGGACTCTTGGAATGCATCGCCACCAACAGGATCAAAAACGACATCAACTCCGTTAACCACATCAAATACAGAACTACTGATATTTTCTTNAGCGTAATTAATCAATGCGTCAGCTCCATANGATTTTGCGATAGCTAGCTTTTCAGAAGTACTCGCAGTAGCAATGACGTATGCACCTAAGGCATGTGAAATTTCTACTGCAGTCAAACCGACTCCACCAGANGCACCATGCACGAGGACAACTTCGTCTTTTTCNACTCTTGCCCGATTCACCAAAGCCAAATATGAGGTTCCGTATGCAATCGGAATGGTAGATGCTACNTCATAGCTCATATCATCTGGAATCTCAATCGCGTTTACCGAGTCCGTTACCACTTCCTCCGCAAAACCACCGTGTGCAACAGCTGCCATCACGCGCTTCCCGATCAATGCATTAGCCGTAACTCCATGCCCCTCTATCACTACTCCAGATATCTCGAGCCCCGGTGCAAATGGATAGGCCGGCTTATCTTGATATTTTCCCTGAATTAACAAAAGATCGGCAAAATTAACTCCAGCAGACCTGACTGCAATTCNCACTTGATCAGGTCTAACTTCAGGGGGTTGAAGCACGCCGTATGAGACTGAATCTACCNCGCCCGGCGCCGCCGCAATAATCGCTTTCATATAAAAACAGACTCCATCCCATAGATAAATAAATCAACAAGCNGTTGATAAAAGTTACCTACGACAAATCCACGCCCATCTTAGACTGAATCTCTGAAAACTCTTCAAGACTCATTTCGCGACCCATCGCGACCCACTCTTCATCAGAAATCTTCTGCCTCGCTGACATAAGACTTTCCGCGTCACTGCCTACTAAATAGCGGAGCTTTGGGTCATCGGTAGTAATTGCATCTAAAATCACCTGTGCTACATCCTCAGGCATTGCAGGGTTCTGTAGTTTGGTCGCNAAATGATGGCCAATTCGCTCAGAAAATTCTCTGTACGGTGACTCCCCCGACGGAGTCGCACGCTCATCTCGCTTGGTGAATATTGGAGTTAGCACCACGCCTGGTTCAATAAGCGCTACACGCACATCAAATCGATACACTTCAGCAGCAAGCACTTCCGTAATCGAGTCAAGAGCAAATTTACTGCCTACGTACGCACCCATACTCGGCGATGCAACACGGCCCGCGACAGATGTTACGTTAACGATTGTTCCGTGCTTTCGTTCACGCATTCCGGGTAGTACCAATTGCATCATCTGCAAAGCGCCAAAAACATTAGTTTCGAAAAGATCACGAAAAACTTCTATTGGGGTCTCTTCCACTGCGCCACCACCACCAATACCCGCATTATTAACCAGCACATCAATTTGACCAGCTTGCGAAATAACTTCCGCCACACAGGAATTACATGATTCCGCATCATTTACGTCTAATGGCAACACTGTAATTTCAAGACCTTCATCAGATGCGGCGGTAAGCAAATCCACCCCGGCCTCTGGGTTTCGCATAGTTGCGAATACATGGAATCCACTGCGCGCTAAATGCAAAGCAGTCGACTGGCCTATTCCTGTGCTAGATCCTGTTACTAATGCTATTTCCATATATCACTCCCCCACTTCCATCTTGTCATTATTATGAAACTTATTTGTGATGCACTACCGGTATGACTTCATTAATTAATTTTTGTGTTTGATGCATAATATCTGCTGAAGACGTGCCAATCGGACGGAGCACAAATTTAGAAATACCAGCTTCTCGATAAGCCGATAATGTCTCCAATATATCCTCCGCGTTGCCAACTGCAACATATGATTCAGCCGAATCTAATTCAGGAAACCGATCCAAGCGGGCAACCTGCTCTTGAATTACCGGCTCGTCCCAGCTACCAAACCGAAACGGTATTCCAGCACCGTAATGATCATCGTCTATAGGTTTATTGATTTTCGATCCTTCAGCTTTGATAGCTGCAACCACTGGTTTGATCTGAGCTGGGCTTTGAATTCCAGCCAACCAGCCATTACCAAGACCGACCGTACGTCGAATCGCAGCTTTAGAAGACCCACCAATCCAGAGGGGAAGAGGTTGTCTGACTGGTACCGGAGCGATACGCGCATTTGCGTATTTATAGTAGGTGCCATCATAAGTGACACGCTCGCCTTGCCAAAGCAAGGTCATAATCTCAAGCATCTCATCAACTTGCTTACCTCGTCCTTGCGGACTGCGCCCTGTCGCCGACCACTCGGGTATCGCAACAGAACCAACACCAAAAGCGGGGATAAGCCTACCATTGGATAAAAAGTCAATCGTCGCGCACTGCTTGGCGAGGATGAGTGGATCACGGAAGGGTAAAACCACCACATTCATTCCAAACTGTAACCTGTCTGTCGCTCCCGCTAAGACTGCCATAAGCGCCAATGGTTCGAGATTTATCGCCTCAGATACAAGTCGATCACTTGTCCATATCGAGTCAACATCACCCGCCTCACACAACTCAACCCACTTAAAAAAATCCGAGCTAGTTTCAAAAGGGAAGCCAGCTATTCCAACTCCAATACTCTCACTCATAAAATTCCTTAGCTACGTTTTCCGAGGCAGTCTAACCGACAATATTCGGATGCTTTTTGTTATACGAGGTCAATCCCTCAAAGGCATATGCCAATTGCAAAACTTCGAATTCACTTCTTGGCCTACCTATAATTTGCAATCCAACGGGTAGACCTGCTCCCGTGAATCCCGCAGGCACGGAAATTGCTGGCAGCCCAGTCGCAGAAATGAAGTAACAAACCTTAGCCCAAGCCATGTATGTCTCCATTTCAACACCTTCGATTTCAGATACCCACTCAGTTTCGACTGAGAATGGAGGAACTTGACTCACAGGGCAAATCAAATATTCATAATGGTCAAAAAAAGCTATGACTCGAGCATAAAGCGCACTCCGCAGCTCAGATGCCTTTGATAGGTCTCTCCCTGACTGGGATAGTCCTTCTTCTATATTCCATATAACTGTATCTTTCAATTGATCTCGGTGATCTCGCAATCGATCTTCCATGAATCCAAAGCTCCATCCGCGCCATGCCATAAAAGCTTCATCGGCACCCGTAAAATCGGGTGCGTCCTCAGTCACCTCGCAACCCAAATCAGACAAAATAGAAGCCCCCGAACGCACGACTTGACGAATCTCTTGGTCAATAGGGAGTCCACCTAAGTCCTCGCTCCAGGCCACTCGTATTCCGGAAAAAGACTTATCAAGTGGAGCCAAAAACATTGATCCTGGAGTCTCAAGCGCCACGGGTGAATTGATATCCGGACCAGCGATGACACTTAACATAAGGGCAATATCAGAAACTGTTCTAGCCATTGGGCCCTGAACGCTTAAGTTTTGCCAAGCAGAACTTGAGCCCCGCACAGGTACTCTACCCACTGCCGGTCGTAATCCAACCACGTTGCAAAAATTAGCTGGATTTCTGAGCGAGCCGCCCAAGTCGCTACCGTCAGCCAAGGCCACCATACCAGTAGCCAAAGCGACAGCCGCTCCGCCACTACTGCCGCCACATGTTTTAGTTAAATCGTACGGGTTAAGAGTTTTACCAAATACCTGATTGAACGTCTGAGACCCCGCGCCGAATTCAGGCGTATTTGTTTTACCAACTGAAATTGCCCCGGCCTCCTTTAAACGCTGAACGATCAACGCATCTTCCTCTGGAACATGGTCCGCGTATATAGGAGACCCGTACGTGGTCCGCATACCAGCCGTGTCAACCAGATCTTTATGTGCGACAGGAACGCCGTGCAGTGAGCCAAGATTATGGCCTTTGATAGTTTTCTCATCGGCTCTATCTGCTTCCACAAGAGCTTGCTCAGCATCCATCGTGACGATCGCGTTTACCTGTGGATTTATCTTATCTATTCGCGCCAAGTGCGCCTCTAGTATCTCTCGGGCGCTTATTTTTTTTGATCGAATAAGCTCAGCAAGCTCACTAGCATCATAAAAACAAATATCGTCCGTCATGAGAAATTCCAAAACTAAAGTATCGTCAATCTATGATGATACGGGTTCTCTTAATTCCGTGGTCGGTTCAGTCCTGAACGATCCTGTCTTCAGGAGGTGTCTGAGTGCTGGACTGAATAACCCACCAAATACAAATATTATCAACCAAAGCACACTAGGTAAGATGAATAATATCCGCTCGCCTGTAAAGTCTGCGACGAGCCCGAATCCTAAATTCATAAAAGCCATAAAACCAGCTGCAATCATTATATAGACCGCCATCATGCGCCCTCTGTACTCGTCAGGAACAACTTGCTGGATCAGAGTTGCTGAGACCGCCATATAAGGAGCTTCCGTTGCACCTGACAGGAATCCACCGAATATTGCCATCAGAGGATTAGTGGCAAATCCTATAAAGAGTAGTGAAATACCACTTCCTAAGCCGGATACAATCAAAATTCGTCCACGTGCCGATTCGTCCGAGATAGTTGAAACAGCAAGTGTTGTGATTAGAGCTCCGAAACCTACACCTACAGAGATCGCAGCAAATGTAGAACTACCTGATCCAATCTCATCAGATAACCCTGGTAAAAGTGCGTCATAAGCCATAGTGAATCCACAGTGCACACCTATCAAGGAAAGCACCATGAAAAGTCGCTTATCGAAATAGGCATACTTAGCTGCCGCGGCCATCGGACTAATTACGTTAAATATACTCTCGGTGGATGGAAGCAGTGTACCCGATGGTCTCCACTGAATTCGATAGAGTTGAAAAGTTGCCATGAGAAAAAAAAGTGCGGTTAAAACAAATACCCAACCGGTCCCATCGTCAAATAGTGCCATGAGGATTCCACCAATAAACGGTCCCAACACCTTAGATCCATGTCTTGCAATGCCTCTAAATGAGACAGCACTCAACAAATGTTCTGGAGGCACAAGACTCGGAATAATAGCCTCTGAAGCAGGAGTAACGGCTGCCATCGCTGTACCCTGCAGGATCGCCAAAACTACCACATGCCACATAACTACAGAGCCGGTTAACGTCAAAAAACCTAACAAAAATGAGACAAGAGCTCCAAATAATGCAGCTATCATTGCCATCTTCCGTCTATCAAAGCGATCGGCAAACGTGCCTGCGACTGGACCTAAAAACAGCATCGGCGCCATACCACCAAAGGTAACGAGACCAACTGCGCTAGACGAGCCAGTTAATTCAAAAATTAACCAGCCACGCCCAAGCAACGACGCCCAAGCCGCGGCTGAGGTGAGTACATAGTTATAAAACAACTTTCGAAAATCTGGTGACTGCAAACAGGGAAACTTAGCGAGCATGACGATACCTTTCACGCGTGCGCGAATATGTGAAATAAAAATCTAAAACAGATTACTTAGCTCGTACCTGAAGCTATCCGATCGGATAGTTCTGACATATAGCTCTCGTCATGGAATCGTGAGTCGCGTTTCTCTTTCATCGCCAATAGCGCCTCACGATGTTGAACCGTCTTCCTCGCTGCAGCGAATCTTTCGCTTGATCTGCGCCAAACAGAAGCAACATCTGTTGAAGCCAAATCATCCCAAATCATCCTCTTGATATTTGCCAAAGTATCTATGGGATTTGCTGCGATTTCTTGAGCTAGTTTAATCGCCTCTGGAACAAGCTCTTCAGGCTCATAGACCTTGCGAACAAGTCCCAGTTCGAGTGCTTCTTGCGCATTATATATTCGACCAGTCAGCATCATTTCTCGAGCTCGGTGGAGCCCTATGATATGGGGCAGCATCCATGCGCTTCCTACCTCTGGTGTGAGCCCGATTGCGGCAAATCGCATGGAAAAGCGAGCAGTAGTCGAAGCTAGGAGTGTGTCGAAAAGTAATGGGCCTGTTAAGCCAATTCCTACTGATACACCATTAATCGCTCCAATAATGGGTTTGGATTCCATTATAAACGTTGGATCAAAAGGTGTTCCGGACTCTTCACGCTCAGCAGATGCAGATGATTTTCCTTGCTCAAATGTTGCGTTGAAACCTCCGATGTCAGCCCCCGCGCTGTACGCCCTGCCATTTCCTGTACTGACGATCGCACCGATTGACGGATCGTTATTTGCATTTTCAATAGCTTGTCTAAATTCAGAATACATAGTTGAGTTGAATGCATTCAGTGAGTCAGGTCGATTCAATCGAACAAGTAATACTCGGTCGTGCTGTTCAACCTCTATCGTTTTCCAATCGGTCATAATATCTCCCTCATTGATGTATTATGTTTTTGATAATAGCAACAGTGTAACTGGGAACTAGACGTCATCGCAGCACCGTCAGGACAATATTATGAATGACACACTTATTTTACTATTGCCTGCCCTGCCGGCCACGATCGCGTATAACCTTGCGAGGGATCGGTCCGAGCTTGTTCGACAGATTGGCTCCGTGGTCATCTGGGGAACCGGGGTATTTATACTTCGAGTGATATTCTCTTAGAAATTCTCGATAAAGGCCGTTGACCTGTCCCACAAACGTTTTGCCATATCCATATCTCGCCCCAGATCTGAACTCTCTTGTACGTTATTGTCGAAAAAGTATTCGCCGTTAATATCTGAAACTCCAGGATGAACAGCAACATAGCATTGTGTCGCTGCGCCTTGCTCAACTGACTTGAAAAAGAGAGCACCACCTAGACTCGCCCCTATCCTAACCAGAGGATTAAAATGCCTTACTAATTCAGTTTTGATAACCCCAGGATGTACCGCATATGCTCGCTGAGATGAATACGGCATCCGACCTGCCAACTCCCGAGCAAATAACAAATTAGCTAACTTCGATTGTCCATAGGACTGCCAGCGGCTGTACTCCAATCCGCCGTCAAGATTATCAAATTGAATACCCTCAGGATATGGATTCGTGTGTGCTCTGCTGGATACCAGTACAACTCGACCAGTCTCTGCGAGTGAATCCAGCAGCTTTGTCACTAAGTTGAAATGTCCTAAATGATTGGTGAGAAACTGGAGCTCAATCCCATGTTTCTGATTACAGAACGGCAGGGCCATGATTCCAGCATTACAGATGATTGCGTCGATGGGTGAGTTGAGGTCTCTAAGTAAACCGACCGCATTATTTACTGACGAAGGCTCCGAAAGATCGCACAATATTGGATGTATCGACGGCCCGATTTCCTCCTGCACTTTCAAACCTTTTTCGTGGGTGCGGACCGTTCCATATACTTTGGCACCGCGTAGAGCCATGACTCTTGCAGTCTCTCGCCCTAGACCCGTGTTTACCCCGGTAATCACAATTGTCTTACCTGTAAGGTCCAAGCCTTCCGTGACCTCCAACGCGGTCGACGCGAAACCAAATCCGCTTGGTCCAACCGATTTATTAAAAATTGTGAGTAGTGACATATTTGTCCTCGTATCTATTTCATAAGTCTAAGCAACGATAGGGTCACCGTATCATGCTCACTCGACCATTTCTCGTCGCCGGTCTATCCATGTTCCTAGGCACATTGGCTTTAGGTATGGCCACACCTGGACTCACCACTTGGGTAGCAGTGCTTGGAGGTGGACCAGCAGCCCAAGGAGCCGCATTCTCAACCTTCGCGATTACTGAATTGTTCATGACACCATGGATTGGCCGAGTAGCCGATAAGTATGGTCGAAAACCATTTTATGCGCTTGGACTCGCATCATACGTGTTTGTGGCGATCGGATGGGTGCTTTTTCAGAATGTTACCGCGGTCATAGCCTTTAGAGCACTTACAGGTATAGGTTCTTCCCTGATTTTCACCATGTCGCTCTCGTATATAGGTGCCCTTGCACCTAAAGGACAAGAAGGCCGGTATATGGGCTCATTCGCACCGTTCGTGTTTCTTGGATTTGGAATTGGCCCACTTCTCTATGGTCTCATCCGAACTGTTGGGAGCTTCGAGCTCTTATTTGGCCTCATGGGTCTTCTGTGTCTTATATCCACACTAATCGTGATTTTCTTTTTGCCAGCAAGACCCGAACTTGAAATAGCAGCAGTGGCAAAAAATAATCCGGCGAAGCTCGAGCAATTTATACCTGTACCTTGGATCAAAATAATTAAAGACTCTGGAATGCAGGGGATCTTCATTGCACGAGCAAGTTTTGCTTGGTCAATATCAGCATGCTTTGCATTTTTACCAGTATTCCTAGAAACGGAACTAGGCTTTGCAGCTGTCGCAATCGGAGTACTAATCGGAGCCCAGCAATTTGTCGGTGGCGGTGCACAACCGATTACTGGTCGATTGTCAGATATATTTTCGAGAACAGTTTTGGCGGTAATAGGGAGCATTGCTGTAGCAATAGCATTGGCCACGGTGGCAATATCAGAATCTTACCCAATTATGCTTGTGAGTTTCCTNATTTTTGGTGGCCTTGGAACGGCCATAGCTCAGGGAGCAGTNCAAGCTGAACAAGTGTCTGTCGGACGGCGACTGGGCCTGTCAACTGTCGCCGGCCTCATGGAACTTGCATTTGCCATGGGAATCTTGACAGGAGGATTAGGTGGCGGCCTTCTAATTCGAGCTTTTGGGATGGAATCTATATTTCTGATTTCTGCNATCGTAACNTTATTCGGTGGCGTCGCATACGCATGGAAGTCTCGCGAGTTTGCAAAATCANCTNCTACTGGCATTTAGTCTTAATTNACTCGNCTNACANGAAGGCCGNATAGGCCAGTAANTTGTTATAATACATAANATTGTTGATTAATTTAGTCAACATGANGGGATAATATNATGAGCTTACGAATAAATGATGANGCACCGGACTTTAGTGCAAATACAACAGAGGGTTCAATTAATTTTCATGAATGGATTGGCGACAGCTGGGTTGTACTCTTTTCACATCCAAAAGACTTNACTCCTGTCTGTACAACCGAGCTTGGAACCGTAGCAAGCCTCAAGCCCNAGTTTGAAACAAGAAATTGCAAACTTATTGGTATCAGTGTAGACGGGGTAAGTGATCATGAAAGCTGGTCCAAGGATATTGAATCTTTTCAAGGAACTGCGGTAAATTATCCACTAATTGGAGATCCTACATTAGAAATTGTGAAACAATTTGACATGTTACCGGCTGATGCTGGNAGTTCTGCTGAAGGACGAACTCCGGCGGATAATGCGACAGCACGGTCAATTTTNATAATCGGCCCTGACAAAAAGATNAAGGCGACTTTAACCTACCCNATGAGCACCGGAAGAAACTTCGACGAGATCTTACGGCTTGTTGATTCACTGCAATTGACTGCCTCGGAGCAAGTAGCCACACCTGCCAATTGGAACCAGGGAGAAGATGTCATCATCTTACCAGCGGTTTCGGACGAAGATGCAGCCAAGAAGTATACTGATGGCTGGGAAACTCCACTGCCCTACATTAGGTTGGTCAAGCAGCCATAAGCTTATAGTTAATCGCTAATGAGGTTACTNCATGGCCCAAGGTCCAAAATGGATTTCTGACAGACTTGCCAACGGTGGTGAAATTATCATCGACGGTGCTAATGGCTCGGAACTTGAACGCCGTGGGGTGCCTATGGATGATCGAGCTTGGTGTGGCCCCTCTGTCACCACTCACAGTCATGTTTTGAAAGAGATTCACAAAGATTACATTGCCGCGGGCGCAGAAGTGATCATCACAAACACATTTGCCTCGTCGCGCCAAATGCTTGAACCCGCGGGCTACGGAGATCAAGTTGCGCAGATGAACCAAAGAGCTGTCCAAATTGCAAAACAAGCTATTGAAGAAACTGAAGCTGAACAAGTGGCTGTGGCAGGTTCTCTTTCTGACGCGTCTGTGCAAGTTGCAGTGGCAGGCTCAATCTCTGATGCACGAGCCGACAAACGTGGTCTTGATGCGAAGTGGTTAAATCCGACTGTACTTCATGCTACTTACCGCGAACAGAGTGAACTGCTCGTGGAAGCCGGAGCAGATTTACTCATGTTAGAAATGATGCAAGAGCCCGAGGTCGCTATACCTGCGATCGAAGAAGCATTGAAAACTGGCGTCGAAGTCTGGGTCGGNNTAAGTTGCAGGACTAATGAGAAATCAGGTCAGCTAGCAATGTTTGATGATGCTAGTCGTCTATTCAGCGAAACACTTGATGCGGTGACTGCATTTNACGTGCAATCAATTCACATTATGCATAGTCAGATAGGNGATACCACATTAGGGATCGAGGCGCTTCAGAAAAAATGGGATGGACCCATAGGGGCNTATCCAAACTCTGGATATTTCGAGAGACCAAGTTGGCAATTCGTTGATATTGCGACACCAGAATACTTTGCAGATCATATTGCGGANTGGCGAAGCATGGGTGTACAGATACTAGGAGGATGCTGTGGACTAGGAGTCGAACACATCCGTGCCATCTCCTCGTAAGTATCCAACTTACAATTCTNTTGGAAATCAAATAGTTGTAAATTCGGTTACATTAGACCACTGAGTTAGNCNCGCAGGGAAGGGATTCATNATGGATTTTAGATTTACTGACGAGCAAGAAAATTTCAGATCAGATATCAAAACATTTATCGAGTCCACACTTACAAACGAGTTTTGGAGCGCACAAGAAGCAAAAGGCACGAGTGAGGGTCGCGAGGAGCGATCTTCACCAGAATTNAGTCGCATGGCCGCTGATGCTGGGTGGCTTGCTGTTGCCTGGCCNGAAGAATACGGTGGAGCCGGACTCAGCTACACAGAACAAATGATTTACATGGAAGAAATGGCNGAAGTAGGTGCTCCCCANGAACATCATCGTAGAGCAGTCCAACAGGTAGGTCCGTCGATAATTTTGTTCGGGAATGAAGAACAGAAACAAGAGTACCTTCCGCAGATTGCGAAGGGAGAATTATCGTTCGCAATGGGACTCTCAGAGCCTGATGCAGGCTCTGATTTAGCGTCCGCAAATACGCGGGCTGTAAAAGATGGTGATTTCTACACCGTTAATGGTCAAAAAAAATGGACCAGTGGGGCTCATTACTCAGATCTTCTGTGGACAGTCGTTCGGACNGACCCAAATGCACCCAAACACAGAGGANTATCAATGTTAATCATTCCGCTCGATGCGGAAGGGGTGGTGGTGGAACCTATTCTTGACATGCAAGGTGAGCATCACTTTAACAAAGTNCATTTTGAGGATGTAAAGGTACCTATTGAAAACATAGTCGGGGAGGAAAACCGAGGCTGGTACGTAAATGCATCAACCATGGATTTCGAACGATCGGGGATAGCTCGTATTGCATCNCTAAGAAGGGCACTAAAACAAGCTACTACGGCTCACCAGGTCCCGCAAAGCGGTCACACATCAGAGAGCAAAAGGACGAGATTAGCTGACTTNAGTNTCTCTACGAAGGTCTCTGAGTTGCTGGCTTATAGAGTNGTGTCNCAACAGGCTTCCGGACTTATTCCCAATTACGAGGTGTCGATTACAAAACTGCTTGCAAGCGAGGTCGANCAGGCAATCCATAACTTGCACGTGGGAATCGATGGACTCTTCGGGAATCTATCATTCAGTAAATGGGCGACTTCGAGTAATGGTGGCAGTTTGAGGCGCGATCTCAGAACCTCTGCAAACGGGTATATCTCGGCAATNCCCGGAACAATTGCTCAGGGATCAAGTGAAATCCAAAGAAATGTTATTGCAACTCGCGGACTAGGTTTACCTCGTGGTTAGTGAGCATCATGGTGCATTTGTAGGGCTAAAAGTAATTGAGTTAGGTCGTTTCATAGCTGCACCATACTGCGCACAGTTGTTNGCCGATTCTGGTGCAGATGTCATAAAAATCGAACCACTAGAAGGAGATCAAACTAGACGCAACGGAACGATCATACCGGGAGAAGGAATTCAGTATCTGAATAAAAACCGAGGTAAACGCTCCGNCGCTGTAAATCTAACAAACACAGAAGTTAATTTGGCGGTCAGAGCACTATGTGAAAAGGCAGACGTAATCATTGCCAATTTTAGGCCTGGGGTCGCTGAAAGCCTCGGACTCGACTACGAAACTCTAAAAAAACAGAACACCCGACTGATATACGCTGAAAATACCGGATATGGACTAGAAGGACCCATGGCAGGNAATCCTGCCATGGATGCAGCAATTCAGGCATTTTCAGGCNTGGCTCATCTCGGTCCGGAAGGTCCTTCTCTGAGACCGGATCCGATTATCGACTACATGGCNGCCATGCTACTTTCGTGGGGCATAGCGTCTGCACTGTATCACCGGGAAAAGACAGATATAGGTCAGCGNATCGACGTCGCGCTATTACAGGCTGCGCTNGTCCTTCAAAACAATCACGCACATCATATTGACGTCATAGCAGACTGGCGAAAAGAGTACGTCAGTTTCTTAGAGGAGGCNTACAAGGACTCGGACCCATGGAGTGGGATGATAGAGCGTAANGACGAACTACTTCCNCATGTCGTCACAGGTGCATATTANGGCTTCTTACGAACCTCAAACGGCGTAATTGTGATTTCAGCCGCTGTTGATTCTTTACAAAGAAAAATCGCCACNCTGCTTGATATCGATGATCCAAGGGTCACCGATCCNANCTGGGANCCCCCCGATGACATTAAAGCGTANCAAACAGATATTCGAGATCANGTGCAATCAGTTCTGCTCACAAATACAACTGAACATTGGCTCAAAATATTCAACGAAGCCGGTGTCCCCTGTCAACGCTATCAAACTCTAGAAGAACTGATCGATAACCCNCAAGTGAAAGAAAATGNGTTCATGATTCGTTTAGAACATGAGTTACTTGGTGGAATGGATGTTGTAGCTCCACCAGTAAAATTCAGTGAGACCCCGTTGGCAGCACAAGGGCCCAGCCCGGTTCTTGGAAAACATACGGAAGAAGTGCTATTGGAAGCCGGCATGACTCACGAACTGTTTCAGAAGCTGGTTGATAGCGGAGACGCATTATCATTCAGTTAATGATCTAGGGGGGATAATGGGTTGGTCAATAAATCAAAGCTTGGGCNTNACATTTCATCGNGCTCAGCTGTCATACAAAGGATACACCTTGGTCACCCCGCTGAGCGGTGATTCAAGCTATCTAATCGATCTCAANGGNAAATTTGTNCATAAATGGTTCTTTGATGATGTACGGCCACATATTTCAAAATTACTTGATAACGGGAATCTACTTATGATGGGAGTCGAACGATCCCTACTACCCCCACCGTCTCGAGACTTTACTATTCAACCACCTCCCTTCGATCGACATTTGCGTCGACTCGGCGCGAATTGCTCAGTGTTACAAGAAATCACGTGGGATGGTNAAGTCGTATGGGAACATCGCGACATCGCGATGCATCATGACTTTGTCCGACTTGAAAATGGGAACACTATTTTCCCGGTGTGGACGGAAATGCCTAATGATCTTGCCAAACAAGTGAAGGGTGGAGTAANGCGCGCAAAAGAAAAACTCCCGGCAATGTTAGGGGATGACGTTGTTGAAATAGATTCGAATGGCAANGAGGTGTGGCGAGCAGAAACATGGAAATTATTCGATCCGAAAAAAGACCCAATATGCCCCCTCGAAACAAAATGGGAATGGACCCACATCAATAGCATNGATGTTAATTCNGAGGGAAGTGTGTTGATTTCCTGCAGAAATAATAGTCGCGTCGCAGCAATNTCNCGNAACGNCANTGATCCGGAAATNATATGGAAATATGGCTTCCCTGATACAGCNCATCAACATCATGCAACATGGANTAACGAAAATCGAGTCCAAATTTTTGACAATGGAATGCATCGCCAAACCGACATGTCAACCTCCCGNGTAATNGTTGTTGATCCTGAAACAAATNACATTACATGGAAATATGAGGGAAATCCTCCCGCTCAATTTTTCAGTGGGCATATATCAGGGGCAACACGCCTTCCCAACAACAATATCTTAATCTGCGAGGGGACATCTGGCCGATTACTTGAAGTNACGCCAAAAGGAGAGGCNGCCTGGGAATGGTGGAACCCCGTGTATAACAGTCGAGACGATGGCACAAGCATAGGCTGGTTATTTCGTGCCTATCGCTACGGCCCAGATCACCCNGCCTTCATAAATAAAGAACTCACACCCGACACCCTGCCTAGGCTGAATAGCCAGTATGGTTTGNAGTAGAGAGAATTTTATCTTAAAAGAAACGAGCTGAACTATGAACAACCCAACTTCAATGATGCAAGTCCAATCNACTACTCAAANTGATGAAGTCTTAGACGTAAGAATTNTTAGTGCAGACNTNCCAACGCTGAGAGACTCTGATGTGTTGGTTCGGATCGAAGCAGCTCCGATTAATCCGTCTGACCTAGGGTTACTCTTTGGGCCAGCTGATATGGACANTGCACAATATTCAAGTGACTCAGGNTCACCNTCTATTNAGGCTCCTATCCCNCCTCACCTNATGCCTGGAATTGAGGGTCGGNTTGATCAAAGCNTACCCGTAGGAAATGAGGGCGCCGGAATCGTCATCTCAGCCGGNGAGTCCGAAGAAGCTCAGGCGCTCATTGGAAAAGTAGTTGGGTTCTCNGGAGGAGGTACCTACTCCGAATACAAATCTGTACGAGCAAACCAATGCATAGAGATGCCCGAAGGCACAAGCCCTGCGCAAAGTGCTTCTTGCTTCGTAAACCCAATGACAGTTCTAGGTTTTGTCGGCACTATGAGAAGAGAGGGCCACTCGGCTATGGTNCATACGGCAGCGGCCTCAAACCTTGGACAAATGCTNCAGAAAGTCGCCCTTGAAGAGAGTTTCGATCTGGTAAANATTGTGAGAAGCAAAGAACAAGAGGANATACTCCGCAATATAGGAGCCACCTNTGTTTGCAATTCCAGCTCNGAGGATTTTTTACCTCAACTGACTGAAGCATTAGTTACGACAGGGGCAACGCTGGGGTTTGATGCTACCGGCGGCGGAAGACTCGCAAGCGACATATTGGCTTGCATGGAACGAGCGGCAGTAAGCCAGGACGGATCCTTTAGCCGATATGGCTCGACCGTGCATAAGCAGGNATACATATACGGCGGACTCGATCGAAACGTTACTACCTTGAACAGAAGCTTCGGAATGGCTTGGGGTATAGGAGGATGGCTTCTCACTCCATATATTCAAATTGCAGGGGCTGAAGAACTTCAGANGATGAGAGAGCGGGTATCAAGCTCAATCACGACCACATTTGCAAGCTCGTACACGAAAGAAGTCTCACTTGCCGATGCGCTCTCAAAANCTGCNGTAGACGAGTATAGAAAACAAGCTACAGGGCAAAAGTTCTTAATTAATCCAAGTATNTAAAGACTGCGCTCTNTCACTCAGTCAAATGCTGCAATGACTTCTTCCTCAAAACGCTGAAATTCATCGGGCTCATTTGGGAGACGACCAAACATAATTTCATCGACTCCCTCATCGATAAACTCGCCTATTCTTTCGATGATATAGCCAGCCGATCCGGCAACTGTGTTNGGCCCAATCATTTCCACGAACTCTTTCGTTTTTGACTGATCGTCGGAAAGCATAGTTGGCATCAGTATTGTTTTCCGAATTTCAGCAGGGTTTCGTCCAAGCTTTTCACAATGCTGTTCCAAAATAGTAATTTTTTCTCGTAGCAANTCAATCGACATTCCACGACGCGCGAAGCCGTCCAAATTAAACACATCACCNTACATTGCTAATGTTTTCAGAGTGCGCTTCGGACCTGTACCACCAACCATGATCGGGATATGAGGTNTTTGATAACTTCCTGGCGAAAGAGGTGCCTGANTAAGCTTGTAATACCGACCCGCNAAGTCTACCGGNTCCGTGCTCGTGAACAATAACCTAATGAGTTTGCATGCTTCCTCTAACCTATCNGAGCGCTCACGCATTGACGGAAAATCCCAGCTGTAGGCTTCATGCTCGCGCNGAAACCAGCCGGCTCCAAGAGCAAGAGTAAACCGGCCATGAGAAATATGNTCAATCGTCCCTGCCATCTTGGCGAGAAGAGCCGGATTACGATAGGTATTGCCAAGTACCAGATGCCCTAATTTCAACCTTTCNGTTATCGAAGCNATCCCTGCAAGGGTTGTAAATCCCTCATATGCGGCCAATGATTCACTTGCATCTCCNCGATTTGGAGGCAGGAAATGATCAGCCAAATAGACGCTGTGCCATCTACCTGACTCCATAGTTTCCACGACCGAACGAATATCATCCCAGCTCGTCAAATAACAACTTACTTGAGCTCCAAATTTCATACGAGGCTCCTTTGCACGCATAATCGTTCCTTGTTTACCAAGTGAGAGAAGCATATCGGCTTGTAATCAAGTAGGCCAGTGATGGGCTGCCGATCACCCTAACCAATCGAAGCGAAATAAAAGAAAAAAAGCGTAGGCAAACAGAATCACACCAATTGATCGTGTCACGAAAATCTCACGTTCCCGGAGTTTTTCAAGTACCCGTGAGGCAGAGAGGATCGTCGCAACAGTTATATACCAAAATCCATCAGTACACATCCCCAAAATACCCATNCCCATAAGCGTTAAGTTACTCATAGCCGGTTCAACAAATGGTGAATACATCGTCAGCATCCAAGCCAATATTTTTGGATTAAAAAACGCAACTGAAAAACCCTGGATAAAGGCAGTTCTCGAATTGATCTGCCGTTCATCCTGATAGTCGAGGTCAGAGTTTTGAGACTTCGAAGTAGANCGNACAAAACTCTGAGCCAAATAGACCAAAATGACGACGCCTGTCACACGCAAAAAAATGTCAATNTCNGGATAATTTTTNAGAGTTACNGCAATACCAGTTGCCGCAAGAAATGCATAGATGCCGAAACCTATCCCGTGACCAATCCCCGTGACAACCCCATATCGACGTCCACCAAATAGGGTATTTCGAACTATCAGGGCCAATGACGGGCCCGGCATGATCGCCCCNAGTANCANTATNAGGGCAAGCGTAATCCAAGTTTCAAAATTAATAGGATNATTCCAATCATCTAAAATNTTAGATGCTTCTGTTNTGGTCGGGGAGCCGGGATTTGAACCCGGGACCTCCAGTCCCCCAGACTGGCGCGCTGCCAGACTGCGCCACACCCCGTAAACAGATCTTGAATGCTATCACTTGTAATTCAACAAAACTATAAGTATAAAAACAACCAGAAAATCGACACACTGAAGANNATCAAAGGNGCGAGCCATTTTAGGCTCAACTCACGAAATTTTTTTGCAATCAGTGCNGCAGCCACAGAGCTAAGACAACTNAAAANAAGAAAAAGCAAAAANCCTACTTCAATTGAGGANAGAGGCANAAANACTCTGAAAANGCTAANCTCACCCACCAATAANCCCACCAAAATACTCGCCACNAAAATACTCTTCNGCCTTCTAAATTGAACTTGNAAAAATATTCCCGTGTAAGAGAANCTCACNAAACCCGCAACAAGTACCGCTTTTGTACNTTCCATCTCTGAGACTCCCCAAAAAAGAAANAGAGNTAAGGCACTGAGAGATGCGCCCAAAAGATATAAGANTTGTGCGCCAGAGCCNTCGTAGCTTGGATCCGGGGCNACTCGAAAAAGTAGCCAAANGNACACACTCAGAATTAAGGCAGAAATCAAGATCCATANGAATNTATGANTTCCATCNANAAAATATCCTGATGCCCATGACAAANTGACTAGCATTAAGAGTGGCAAAAAGGACCAGTAAAGAGCATCTAAAGAGCTTGATCNTGNATCCGGTAAAAGNCGACTTANNGTCGACGATATTGCCACCAAAAAAAATANGGACGTGCNNCCAATAATGAGCCCNGNCGAATACGGTGAATAAACAAAGAAGTATAGTGCTATCANCGATACAAAGCCCAAAAGCAAACTTATAAGAACCTGCTCGTTCAATAATTTTCTGGGAAAGTAATCCTTGTCAAATAGAGCCATAGNTGCGNTCTCAGTTGAATACTANTCCTCGGCAAATATCGGCTCTTCCAGNCCNAATATTTCAGCAGCGTTATTCCANCTAATCCGACNAGATTGATCATCATCTANATCGACAGTTTTAAAGATNGATTCAAGGTTATCCACNTGTGACTGAATTTCATCATTGCCACAGTCAGANCCCCAGACCAACTTTTCAACGCCTATCTCTTGCCCGATCAAGTTTCTTTCTATCGCNTGACGTTCTATCGTGTCACCACCTGACATATCAAAAAACACATTGGGNCGCCATCTTGCCACAGACGCCGACTCGTCATAATTACCTGTACCACCTAGATGAGCGCCTATNAAACGCAAATCTGGGAAAGTATTCGCAATCGTATCCATATGAAATGGTCGCATCCTCGTCGCAGACGCATTTCTTCCAAAACTAAGTATCTGCTCCTTAATACGACGTTCCTGCATNCTTTTATAGGTTTTAGCCGCATTCGCATCCCGCCTTGGATGAGTAATTGCGTAATCAATCGGCCCTCCGATCACTCCCATATGAAGGAGAACTGGCATACCTAGCCGCTCNGCCATCTCATAAACTGAAAAGTACTTTAAATCATCNTANGCNCGCCGAACACCTATCATTTTNAAGCCCACATAACCCATATCAAATAGTTGTTGAACAGAGCGACCATCTATATCTTCAGGATCAACCACGGCAGATGGTAGAAATAAGTCCTCGTGGCGTCGGGAAAAGGTAATTGACTCTTCATAACCAAGGCCAAATCTGCCACCACACAAGAGACTGGCCTTCACAACTCCAGCACTGCGAAGCGCATCNGCTCTCTCATCAATAGCCTTCTCGTTATCCTGTGCATCTGGATCTTGCCAGTTACGAGGAAAATGACAATGTACATCAAAAATAGGCTCTGACATCGGTTTTACCTTTCTGCTGAATAAGTTCTATTGAAATCGTACAGCAACTTTGAACTAAAGCCTTCTGGATGTGCCATAAAACTCGATATTGAAACCAAGTGATNNCCAGAAATTNAAAGCAGATTCATTACTATACAAAATCTCTGCTTCTACCTCCACNGCTCCGTATGAACGTAATTTACTCATNACAATTGATACAGCCTTGGTTCCAATNCCTCGACGCCTCGCAGATTCNAAAATGTAAAAATCTGAAATNGATCCAATCAGGATTGACTCGTCTGGCCAGTCGGAAAAACAACGAGTCATAACAAAACCAACTCGCAATTNCTNTTCCAATATCCAAAAAAGTTCTCTGTCCAAGCCATTACCNAGCTCNTCCGTGACNGCTTCNCGATACGCNGTTATTTCTTTGTGATGGCTTATAACCTTGTGGGGCTCAAGCTCGNCAGAATATCTGTAATACTCNGTGAAAAAATCTTCGTAGTCCGTGGGATTAATAGGTACCAAAGCTANTTTCTCAGTTTTATTTGACATAGTCTTGACCTTCATAAATCTCNGCAAGTGTNGACACGCACAAAACGTCNTCCGTNAGATTTTTTGANGTTCGGTNAATGAGCACAGCATCGATACCANCTGAGTTAGCNCCTCTGANGTCGTCTCCAATTGAATCACCGATCATAACCACTTCTTTTGATTCNAGATCTAGCTCATNCAGTGCTCTNTCAAAAATTAAAGGATGTGGTTTTCGCACTCCCACCCGAGCGCTTGTAANTATCGCCTTGAAATATNTGGCGATCCCTAAATAACTAAGAACGTCCGGCAATACCCAATCGTGGTTNGACACAACTGCCAAATCAATACTACGTTCTGCACAGAATGAGAGAAATTCGATCGTGTCAGGATAAAGTTCGTAGAGAGAAAGATTTGATTCAGCTTCTGAAATGCTCTTAGCCGCTGAGCGAAGAATCTCTTCGTCAAAATATTTGACCGAATCTAATGCTCCTCTTAACCGNGAAAATGCAATCTCACANCTAAGATNCCTATATGAGATCTCGCTCCTTGACTCATCAAAATGTTCAATCCCTCGTTCAGTTTGCCAAGGCAACCATGTATCAATCAGTGGTGTATTCATCATCGCTTCGGTTAATTCAGTTGGAGAGAGAGCTATCCCAGCCGAAGCTGCAATCTGGCTATACATCTCCAAATGAGGGATTCGCATGAACCCAAGAGTCTTATCAAAGTCAATCAATATTCCTTTAATATTTGAATTCAACATCTAACAAACACCGTTCTCATGCTCAGTTTAGGTCACGAGGACACGAAGCAAACTCTCGATATCCTTGAGATCTCCGTCATTCAAATCCTGCGACTCGATTTCCATTTGGAGATGCCCAACNTTTGAACTTCTCGGCAAATCCTTAGATAATTGTCGACCTGAAAAAGGCGCTTGAGGATCTGACTCGAGTACGGTCTTACCTTCACCGTAGGTGATTGCCGTTAACTTCGCTGCATATGCCATCAAACGTATCCTAATCAGCAAAAAATATGTTGTCAGTCTTTCAGGTATCATCCCATAACGATCGCGGATTTCTCGTTCAAGTTCATCTAATGTNACTAGCGATGTGACCATAGAAATTCTCATGTAAAGACTCAGTCTCTCGTCAATATCAGGGATGAATGAGTCTGGGATATCTCCGCTGGTCGGAAGGTTAATCTTAATCGCACGCAAAGCCTCTTGCCNCTGCCGAATTTCTCGCAGTTCTAACTTCCCGCCTTCAAGATCGGCCTTGAGTCGTTCAACCGCTTCAGCAAGCATATCCATATACAAATCAAGTCCGATCGCAGCTATGTGACCACTCTGTTGGCTACCTAATAAGTTCCCTGCACCTCTAATTTCCAGATCTCGCTGAGCAACGCGCAGCCCGGACCCTAGCTCAGATGACTCAAAAATTGCGGTGAGCCTTTGCTGNTGGATATCCGTCATTACCCCGTGATGAAACAAATATGCATACGCTTGTTGATCTGAGCGTCCAACTCGTCCTCGNAGCTGGTAAAGCTGAGAGAGTCCNAGACTCTGAGCGCGATCGATGAGAATTGTATTAACGTTAGGAATATCTAAACCAGACTCGATAATCGTCGTACTAATTAACACATCAGCGTTCAAATCAATAAATTCTTTCATCACCGACTCGAGATGCCATTTCGGCATTTGTCCATGCCCGACCAGAATCCGCGCCTCTGGCACAAGATTACGAATTTCNTCAGCGAAAGTATCGATGGTCTTGACTCGATTATGAACCAAATAAACTTGACCTCCGCGAGCAAGTTCTCGCCGAATAGCTGTTTGTAAAATCTCGGTGTCCCAACCGAGTACATATGTCTGTATCGACTGCCTACCTAATGGAGCTGACTCTACTCTAGACATATCTCTAATCCCGGCCAGTGCCATATGGAGGGTTCGTGGAATCGGAGTTGCAGACAGTGTCAAAACGTCAACTTCAAAACGAATCTCCTTCAATCTGTCTTTATGTGTAACTCCAAATCGCTGTTCTTCGTCAATAATCGCCAACCCAAGATTGCTGAAATCCACGCCACGCACCCGCACGGGTTTCTCTGAATTCAACACAGAAACATTAGAATCTTGCTTGCCTTCTTTTTCATTGATTTCATTGGCGACATGTGGGTCAACCACCAGCGAGCTATGCTCCAATATTCGGTGCGTGCCAATTAAAATGTCGATCTCACCTGCTTTTACCTTTGANGCAATTTNCCNAGCTTCTTTAGCCGTCCGGAAGCCAGACAACATTTCGATATGCACCGGGAATCCAGCCATTCTCTCTTTAAATGAATTGAAATGTTGNTGAGCTAGTACGGTAGTCGGGCACAAAAGAACAACTTGGAACCCNTCCATTACNGCCTTGAAGGCCGCTCGAATTGCGATCTCCGTTTTNCCAAACCCAACGTCACCACAAATTAAACGATCCATGGGTTTAGGTGTTTCCATATCGTTTTTTACCGCGGCTATCGCCTCAAGCTGATCAACTGTTTCAACATAAGGGAATGCACCCTCCAGTTCCTGCTGCCACTCGCCGTCGGGTGAAAATGCATGACCTGGCTTTACTGATCGCGCTGCATAAAGACTTAAATACTGTCCCGCAACAACCTCAACTGCGTTCCTCGCCCGTACTCTAGTTTTATTCCACTCGCCAGTTCCTAAATGAGTAAGGCGTGGTGCTCGGGCTGTCGGGCCAACATATTTCGAGANTNGTAACGGACGNTCTATTGGTAAAAATAACTTACCATCATCGGCAAATCGCATCTCTAAATAATCNCGTTCGACTNGATCTACCGTGCGCTTAATTATTCCTATAAATCGTGCCACGCCAAACTCAGCGATCACAACATATTCACCNGGTGAAATTCCATCNAGAGAGTAGTGTGCTGCATCCGTTTGCTTAACCGCAGGAATAGCACCGTGNCTAATCCCTAGAATTTCCCTATCGGTCTGAAACATCAATTCCCCGTCACCTAGTTGTTTGGACCAGCCCTCTGACGCAGATCCCTGGATAAGGCGGGCTTCGGAAATCTCAAGCTTATCTNGCAATACAGATTCAACTTCCAAAGAGATATTTTCTAGCTCTAACTCNTCCTTCAATCGCTGAGCTTGAGTAGTCATTGAAACAACTCTATCNCCTCGCACCAGACGTCTATTAATGTTCTTAGCTACGGCAGGAAGTCGTCCATTGAATGGCTCCAACGACTGAAAATCAAGATGCAATTGGTTCCTATCTGAACCGCTCAACCAAGGGTCGAACTCAACTCTATTTGGATAATTCCAAATAGCTGCCAATAAAGATTCGGATGTGACATGGGGTAGTGGAATTTGATTANTTAATTCCCCGGAGACGGTCAGCGTATTCCTACGCTGNCTAGCATTTTCATCCAGTGCAATAAGCTGAGTCTGNAAGTCATCACGAAGCTCCGCGAAGATTATTGTGGACGAATCAAGGTGATCCAATAGCGTTGAACTCAAAATCANTGGTCCNTATCGGGCCGGACTAGAGAGAATTCCNGATCGCAAAAGAGCTTGGTCTTCTTGCGTTCTGAGATCTTCTACACCTGAAATTTTATCNGCGATCGCCCGCATTGCCGCTGGTGAGGAGAACCACTCAGAGCTCGGCGGAAGATAGACCTCCTGCATCTCCTCTTTAGACCTCTGATCCGTCAATGAGAATTCTCTAATCGAATCTATTGAATCACCAAAAAATTCGATACGGGTCGGATTAATTGCAGTCGGCGTGTAAACATCTACGATACCTCCCCTTCGCGAGTAGTCTCCGGGTTTTTCAACCAGAGAGTTGAGTTGATAACCTGAAGAAGAGAGGCTGGTNAGTAGGTTCGNNAGGTCAACTTGGTCACCACACCTCAAAAGCCCCGGGCCCCTGAGTAAATCCTGTGAGCTAAGAGTTCGTTCGGCGAGAGCNGCAATACTAGTGACTACTATCTTTGGATGATCGGTATCGGCAAGAGAAATAAGCGTAGAAATCCGCTCAANTGAAGCACGCGTCGTCACTCCTTCCCGAGAATATGGAATCTGATTACGAGCTGGAAATCTTAAGACGCTACTTGGTGCAGTCCATAAGCTCAGNTCTGCCGCAAATTGCTGGGNATCTCGTTCCGTTGGTGTAATCCATACAGCTGAGGATTGCAGGATTCGACCTAATACTGAAATGATGGCGGGCTTAGCAGACTTTAGAACATTGAGTCGCACAGCTTGATGCCCTCTAAGGTATTCAGCTACTGATTGGATGTCGGGGGCGGCGGCTATATGAGTGACTAAAGGCTCGAGCACAGCAAGCTCGAGCGAATGACTTATTTGAGATGAATCAGTAGATTTCATTTTTACCTAATAAGAAATTGCGCTACTACGTGTTTTTAACTATCANANATCGCTATGTGCCTGAATTTAAAAAATTCATTGCTGATTCGTTGCTATCGGTAATAGAGATTTTCACCGCAGATACTATCTGTGACATTACAACAGAAAGCNGTTCTAAATCAGATGCATGAGGTCGTGACAATACCCAGTTAGCAATTTCATCTGACCCATAAACAGGTTGACTATTTTCACCGATTGGTCGACCAACACCCACGCGGATGCGTGGCACATGTTGAGTTCCTAGAACATTTATGATGGACTTGAGACCACGGTTACCACCATTGCCACCAGTCAATCGCATCCGCACCTCACCAGCCCGAAGATCAATATCATCACAAATCACNACTACTTCTGAGGCCTTAATACCCTGCTTNTTAATCTTCTTACCTAGTCCAATCCCTGTTTCGTTGTAGAAACTGGTTGGGTAGGCTAGCAATATCTTGGCGCCATTGATATCTATTTCTCTAAAAGCAGACTCTGAGGATTTCTTGCGATCCGTGGCTAAACCATAAGCGATCGCTAGTTCATCTAGACAACTGACTCCTATATTGTGGCGCGTACCAACGTATTTAGTTCCNGGGTTGCCAAGTCCACAGATTAATCGAGGACGTGCTTCACCAACGGCATTTATATCATCGTGAGCNTGAGCTGGCTGAGGTGCCATAATTTTCTTTCGAAAATTAGCAAACTGATTGCGAAAGGGAGTCACTACGTCATCCTTATTATTACTGCATCCATCGTCGTCATATAAAGATCCTGCCTCCCTAGCCAAAGTTGTGCAACCCAGTAAGCGCGGTAAGATGTTGTCTATGAACTTGAACACGCTGGATTCGTGGCAAAACAAAAAGATTACTGTGCTAGCCGGTGGTGTCGGAGCTGCTCGTTTCTTATACGGTCTTCAAAGTATACATCCGCCTGATCTAATCACCGCANTATGTAATGTCGGTGACGATCTGTCATGGAACGGTCTGCATATCTGTCCAGATATAGATACTTTGATTTATACGCTNGCTGAGGTTGAAGGNGATTTTGGATGGGGGATTCAAAATGACTCGCAACACACTCTTGACGAACTTGAAACACTNGGNGAAGAAAGGTGGTTTCAGATTGGTAATAAAGATCTAGCCACACATTTGATTCGTAATCGTATNTTACAAACGGGAGGNACCCTCNCTGANGCTACACAGGTGCTTACTGAAGCNAGAAATCTCAAGACNCGAATCATTCCTGCAACTAATGACCCNCANCCTACTTTTGTCATCACCGATGAAGANCGANTGTCNTTCCAACAATATTTCGTTGANCGCCGNGGGGAACCACGAGTTTCCAATTTTGAATTTCCCAACATCNCACAAGTAAGCCCGGCACCNGGAGTGATAGATGCGATCAAAAACGCCGACTATTTGTTCTTTGCACCCAGCAATCCATTTGTNTCAATCGATCCGATTATTCAAATTCCNACCGTGCGTGATTCAATTCTNGANAGCCAAGCACTGCGAGTGGGAATTTCTCCNATAGTGGGAGGTNAAGCNATTAAGGGNCCNGCNGCTGCAATGCTTGAGTCTCTNGGGCANGAAGTCTCNGCTTATGGNGTCGCACGAATATACGAAGANCTAATTGATTTGTTTATATATGATGAAATTGACAGCCAATTAGCTAGCAAAATGGATTCNCTTTCAATCAAGACACGTTATTGCGACACAATGATGGTTNATAGAAAGGCTCGTANAACAGTGGCTTCACATATAAAAGAATTAATAACNAATCACANGAACGAGAACANATGAACAATACTAAAAAGTACGANACTGCGGTCGTCGTNGCTGTTCAATCAACAGCCAACGCCAAGTCTCGGTTGAGCTCAGGACTGAGTGNTTTCCANCGAAGAAACTTAGTCACNGCAATGCTTGAAGATCTCCTNACTACCATCAGAGAGGTTCATGATGGCCCCTTAGTGATCGTGACCGAATCATCCGAATATNACGAAATTGGCAAAAGATACGGNTCAAATATAGTTTTCGACGATGGTAAAGGCTTTAAAGNAGCAGCAGAGACCGCGATCNCACACATAGCNAATAATGATTTNAGTGATTCAATTCTTATACTGCCCGGAGATTTACCTCAGGCACAAAGTTCCGATTTAAGCATTATTCTTAATACTCTCAGGTCGGCCCAGTCAGATGTCGTCTTGCTATCGGCGTCTGAAGACGGCGGCACGACGGCACTAGGTGTCAAACCTTATACAATGTTCGCCCCTCAGTTCGGTGCAGATTCAGCCAACAAGCATCGAGACGAAGCCAATCGAAATGCAATGGAGCTTGTTGAACTTTCGCTTGAGTCCTTCAGGATCGATGTCGACACAATCGATGATTTGATACGAATAGAAAATACTGTAGGCCAACAGACAAGAAGAGCTTTGTCACAAATAGCATTCGAGAACACCATCTCAACAAGACGATCTTTCAGAGGGATTATTGGACCTCCACTNGCAAAGAGTGATNTCGAAGAACTTGTCTCGCTAGCCATGACAGCACCGGCACCGCACCATACTACCCCGTGGCGATTCGTCGTGATCAATTCAGACAAGAGACTTGACCTGGCAGAAAGCATGGGACTTAGGTGGAAAAAAGACCTNCAAAAAGATGGCACGCCTAACGACGTAATTGAAAAAGCGCTAGAGAACTCTAAGCAGCGAATCCTGACTGCACCAACTCTACTATTGGGCTGCCTCGTAAAAGATGGATTAAATATATACACAGATACGGCACGTGCAGTAGCAGAATGGGGGTTGGCACAGCANTCGTTCGGATCAGCACTAGAAAACTTGCTGCTTGCGGCGCACAACAGAGACTATGGGGCGTATTGGATATCTGCCCCNCTTTACGCACAAGAAACTGTAATAAATGCTNTANACTTAGACNCNAATTGGCAACCNCAGGCTTTTGTTGCAATNGGTCATAANACACCCGATTACAGACCGTTCGACCGGCCACCGCCAGACATCACAAATAATCTTATATGGCGCTAACTAANCCATTCTTTAATCGTCGAAATTCGATGATTNTTTGCAGTAGTCGCGAGAGTACTCTGTTGATTATTNAAAGCATGTGGACCACCGGGATAAACAGCTAANTCGGATGCATTACCAGCTGCTACCCATCTNGCNTGCATAAACAACGAGTCGTCTAGCAGAGGATCGAGAGTTCCTACCGTGAATAAAGCTGGGGGCATATCGTATAGATCTGCATAGAGTGGNGAAATGTCGGGNTCACGCCGATCTTCGTTATTCTGGAGAAACGAATCGTAAAACCAATTCATTATTTTTTCGTCTATCACCAAGCTATTCTTACCTATGCTTGATTGGCTCGGACTTCCTCCTGAAAGCTCGTATGCACCATATACCAAATCAGCTCCTCGCCATTCGCTAAACCCATGCCGATCGCGCAAGCGTAACAAAGTNACAGCTGCCAAGTGACCACCNGCAGATCCGCCTCCTATNACTAAATTTGATGTCCCGAACTCAGAAGATGCATGCTCAATTAACCAGAGTGCGGCAGCTTCGCAATCGTCNGGACCTGACGGATAAGGATGTTCTGGCGCCAATCTATATTCCACCGACACCACCGCTACACAAGATTGTTCCGCAATATCCCAAAGAGCTTGGTCTTGCATTTTTGAATTACCCAGCACCCAACCACCNCCNTGAATCCAAAGCAAAACCCCATTGATGACATCAGGNCNAAAAATGCGCAAACCCACGGGGCCTGAGTCACCTAGACCCGGGCACACNGNCTCAACTGCAATATCCGTTAGGTATACTGGCATTCCCGCGCGGCCAAGACCTGACTCTCGGCGACGGCGAGTCTCCGCTGCCCCAATCTCATATACACGTGGTTCATTGGCTAATTCCATCGCGAGTTTCTCGTTCAACTGCTGCTGCTCAGTTGTAATACTTGNCTCAAGAAATANGTTCGGTTCAAACATTGCAAAACCTCATTTCGTTTAGTGATATGCAGTATAGTAGAGCGCAGCAAGACTGCTAGAACTCCGTTAGGCACTTGATGGCCGAATGAGCGTTAAGGCGGTAAGCTATGATTCAGATTTACACAAACTCATGAACGGGTGAATACCGTATTTTCACTCTGAGAGGAGATATTTATGCAGGCAGTTAATTATGCCCGAGCAACTGACGTGGATGACGCAGTCCGTCTTCTGATAGAAGGCGGAGAAAATGCGCGAGTCTTGGCTGGTGGNACTGACTTAATTGTTCANGCGCGAGAACGAAAAAGAAATGTTGATTTANTAGTAGATGTAAAGCATGTTGAAGAATTTATGGTGCTGGAGTTTGACACANATACTGGGCTCAAAGTGGGCGCAGCAACNCCGNTATATCAAGTATATGGAGATAATAATGTCAAGATTCACTATCCTGCCATCGTAGATGCNTCCACAGTTATCGGCGGAAANGCCATCCAAGGACGAGCAAGTCTAGGGGGAAATCTCGGGAATTCTTCTCCTGCTGGNGACTCGCTTCCNGCCATGATTGTCTTGGGTGGTGTCGCTACGTTAGCCGGACCCAATGGAAGACGAGAGGTGCCNGTTGGCGAATTCTTCACTGGACCAGGCCGAAATGTCATGGAAACTGGGGAATTAATTGTGTATATCAGCTTTCCACCCGTAGGTGCCGGTGAAGGTGCAGCCTGGGAANGATTTATACCTAGAAATGAAATGGATATNGCAGTTGCAAGTGCCGGAGCGTGGGTAAAGATTGAAGNCGGATCCGTCACNGATGCTCGAATAGCATTGGGAGCGGTAGCAGCNACTCCTTTGGTNGCAAACGATGCGGCTGANGCACTTATNGGGCGNCCTTTAACTGATGAGAGTATTGCAGCGGCTGGNGATGCAGCAAGTGAAATTGCTAGTCCGATCACTGATATGCGTGGCAGCATAAAACAACGCAAACATCTTGCTAAGGTNCTTACGGAACGAACAATCCGCATGGCGGCAGACCGCATTAGATAGATTCACTGAAACTTTNANAATAGACATTTATAGAGAATTNAATTAGGAGATAGTCAAAATGATTCCTGAACCCAAGGTAGTGAACACAATAATAAACGGTGANTCAAAGCAAATTCTGNTNTCTGAGAGAGATTCNTTGCTTGAGGCGCTTCGAGATCGCNTCGGTATGACNGGCGCGAAAGAAGGATGCAATAACGGAAATTGNGGTGCCTGTGCTGTCATAATGGATGGNNGACTCGTAAACTCATGNTGTGTGATGGCAGCAGAAATAGAAGGNGCCGAAATCATGACTGTTGAGGGACTTGCTTCNAGAGATGAATTGCATCCATTACAGACTGAATTNCTCGANAANGCNGCCCTACAATGTGGTATATGTACCCCNGGTTTNCTNATGTCTTCNTATGCATTACTNCAGGAAAATCCAAATCCNACAGAAGAAGAAACCCGCTTCTGGCTTGCTGGAAATTTATGTCGATGCACTGGTTATGACAAAATTATCGATTCAGTACTGACCGTGGCCAAGGGCTAAACAAAAAATATAGTTAATTGGAGAATTAAGCATTATGGTAGCTACAGAAAAGCCTCAATATAAANTCATTGGNACCCGNCCTCGNCGACCAGATGGTGTNGATAANGTAACTGGGCGCGCACAATACGGTGCGGACATCAAACTAGAGGGGCTGCTCTACGGAGCTGTTCTCCGAAGTCCACATGCACATGCTCTGATTAAAAGNATTGATACATCCAAAGCNGAAGCCCTAAACGGTGTNCACGCGGTAATNACAAATNCNGATCTCGTCGGTTCTGGTCAAACGTTCCAACCNACNACNGCNGANGCAATCGAANCNGGNACATATTGGCAAGCNCTCGAACCNGGTAAAGCAAGCCCANGNTGGGCNGCGGANAACATTCTNGCNGGNNCNAAAGNNCTNTACCACGGCCANGCNATTGCAGCTGTNGCAGCNGATGACGTNCANATNGCTCAAGACGCNNTNGANNTNATTNANGTTGANTATGAAATACTNCCNCACGTAGTAGANGTTCANGATGCGATGNTNGATGGNGCNCCNATNTTACACCCGCAATTNCGNACAGGAGTTCGNGCNGCNGGAGTTGACACGCGATCNGACATTGANACTAATCTNGCCAGTCACATGCGTNTNGAAAGCGGNGANNTNGANNAAGGNTTTGCNGCNGCTGACTTAACGATCGAACGTGAGTTCACTAGTTCCCAGTTTCACCANGGATATCTAGAACCTCAGAANGCCACGGCCTTCTGGAGCCATGATGGCCGAGTGAATATCTGGACTTCAACACAAGGNTCTTTNNNNGCAAGAGANGCTACNGCTGANGTACTNGGNGTACCNGTNNCNNNAGTNAANGTNACTCCNATGGANATTGGTGGTGGATTCGGNGGNAANATNCCNATCTATCTTGAACCAATGGCCGCTGTNNTNTCNAANAANAGNTCGCGNCCNGTNAAAATGTGGATGGACCGNGAAGCTGTNTTTCAGGCNACNGGGCCNACNGCCTCNTCCTACAGCAAAGTNAAAATTGGTGTAACNAATGANGGNAAAATNACNGCCGCNGAATGCCTCTTCGCCATGGGNGCTGGTGGATTCCCNGGCTCCCCAGTGGGAGCTGGAGTTCAGTGCGCATTAGCACCNTATAAAATTGACAATCAAGTGATTGATGGACTTGATGTCGTATTAAATACTCCGAANACTGCTGCATACAGNGCNCCAGGNGCNCCTGCNACCGANTATGCNGTNGAATCTGTCATNGATGAAATAGCNGAGCAATTNGACATGGATCCNATNGACCTNAGANTANTAAACGTNGCNGANGAAGGTGTNAGNAATTCNTCAGGNACNCCTTGGCCAAANATAGGNGCTAAAGAAGTNCTNGAAGCTATGAANAGNCANCCNCANTANCTCTCNGANATTCAAGGAGAAGATGTNGGTCGAGGNATNGCNNTCGGATTCTGGTTTAATGGNGGNATGGAATCATCNTCNTCNGCNNGAGTNAANAANGANGGATCAATNGCNCTAATNCTCGGNTCNNTNGANATCGGNGGNAGNCGAGCTTCNATTTCGATGCANCTNGCTGANACNCTNGGNGTAACTTANGAACAGATTGNACCNCANGTNACTNATACTGANTCTGTGGGNTANACNGCNGTNACNGGTGGTTCNNGAACTACNTTCGCNGGNGGNTGGGTNGCCTACGAACTTGGTCAANNGATNAANGCNGAAATGATTANNNGAGCTNCNAANATCTGGGACATTANTGCAGACGATATAANCTATACCGATGAGGGAACTGTTGTTGGACCNGACGATGCAGAGGGAAATAAACGAGTATTTTCCTTCAACGAGCTTGCCGGNAAGCTCCAGGCAACTGGNGGCCTGATAGCAGTTTCNGCATCCTCTTCACACACTACTCAAGGAGCGGCTTACGGCGGTCANATTGTTGACNTGAAAGTAGATCGCGANACTGGTAAAACTGAAATCCTCAGATACACTGCCGTNCAAGATGTNGGAACAGCNATACACCCTGACTATGTCGAAGGTCAGATTCAGGGNGGGATTGCTCAAGGGGTTGGAATGGCACTNAANGANGAGTATTACTACGACGGTGAGGGACACCTTATGAATGGATCNTTCCTTGACTACCGCGTCCCGGTTGCTAACGACCTCCCGATGCTTGATGTAGAGATGGTTGAAGTACCTAACCCAGGCCATCCCTTCGGTGTGAGAGGAGTAGGAGAAGTGCCNATCGTGCCACCTCAGCCTACGATTAGAAATGCTGTCTATGACGCCATCGGTGTGCGTTTTTACCATACACCTATGTCGCCACGACGTGTGCTAGACGAACTGCTCTAGTTACACCGGCATTAATACCAAAATGAGTGCAGATGCTGANAAATCAGTCANTGTATTTTTGCCTGCTCACATGCGNGAGCAGGCAAAAAATACAGCTGAAGTGCNTACNGCNCCCGGCAGTCTNATGGATGTNATNATGGAAGTNGCGAATCAATTTCCTGACTTAAAAGAAGATCTCCTNAGGGGAATTCAAGAGCGAGAAATTGCAATCGCNATTGACGAAATGATCACTGAAAATGACCCCACGACTAGAGTNGATCCTGGAGCTGAAATTCGNCTTCTCCCNGCAATCGCTGGAGGCANTAAGTAGGCCTAANTTTTTTTAATCTCGGGTATTACTTCNGCNGCAAACGCNTGCAATGCCTCCCAGTCAACCGGCGGTCGAATCGCGATAGAAACACGCTGCGCTCCNGCCTCNTGNAAGTACTTTATCCGCTCGATAGCCTGCTGGGGTCCACCGGAAATAGTNCCNCCTCGCTGTTCNGGTCTTGACCCAAATAATGCGGTGCGNTCCTTTTCGATNCGAACACCGTCAGCTTCTGTAGCACCCATNTGCATGTGTAGNTTNATNGANCGTTCNATTTCNTCAGGATNNCGNTGTTCGCGNTCNCACCACATATCAAGTACNCCCGAAAGTCGCTCGAATTCTTCCAGNTGAATNTAAGGCACNTTCCANCCNTGGGCATACTTAGCAGCNATNCGNAGNGTNCGCTTTTCTCCNCGCCCACCGACAACNAGNGGAATCGGATTTTGATGNGGTGGTGGGCGCAATGCCACGTCATCAACTNTGTAATATTCACCCGNAAAAGTNGTTCGNTCTTNAGTAAACATTCCCTGNATAATCTTAATTCCCTCTTCAAGCCGATCTAATCTTTCTTTCACAGANGGAAATTCATAGCCGAACGCCTCATGCTCCTGAGCNTGCCANCCGGCACCTAAACCTAGTTCGATACGNCCATGACTNAGATGATCAATCGTAGCNATTGACTTTGCAAGAAGAGCCGGGTTTCGATAGTTCATNCAAAACACATGCGTGCCCANACGCACATTCTCGGTCTCTACAGCCATCGCTCCAAGNAGGGCGACTGCCTCGTATGTATCGCTCATCCCATCTATCGGAGGAGCTTCGTAAAAATGATCCCAACACGACAAGAAATCAAATCGGTTCTCGTCAGCGAATTTCCATAGNTTTCTNAAGTCGTCCGCTGAAATATCNTGTTGCCCGGCATGAAGGCCAATTTTTAGCATGTAAACCTCTTTTCAAACCNANNAATCTTTCAGGAGACGGCCAATTCAGACATCATTTGTGCAACTTCCTCATGGGTGTATCCAAGTAGTTCGGTCAATACTGCCATTGTATCTTCGCCCAGCAATGGNGCACCTCGATCCATCCTCCAACGCGCNCCAGAAAATGACACAGGATATCCCTCATACTTGTGCACGCCAATTTCCGCGTGTGGNGCNTCACGATAAAATTCTCTCTCAGCCAACTGCTCATCNCGCACCATTTTATCGTCAGTNCGTTGACATACCCCAGCCGGAANACCTTGCTCCTGCAACGCATACATTAGTTCAAAGCAATCCCTGGTTCGCGTNTATTTCTCAATAAGTGATTCAAGATCCTCTTCGTATTCGACCCGGAGATCATTATCAACAAAACGTTGATCATTCAATAATTCAGGAGCGTCAAGAACNTTGCACAGCGCTTCCCAGTGGTCCTGTTCATCTACAGTAATCGCAATCCAACGATCATCATTATGCTCTGGTTGAGACGTCGGTGCTCGCTCGTCAGCTGCACATCTAAACACTCCATGTGGAGCNATNGCTGGCCATTTCGAGCGATTCCCTACCCTCACATACTCACGNCCATTCACCTGATAATCAAGAACCGGCACGCCCGTGAGTACCATGCCAGTTTCAATTTGNGACATGTCGACGAACTGCGCCTCACCAGTCTGTTTCCTGTGCCAAAGCGCCATCAGCATCGCGATCGCACCGTAAAACCCAGCAGTATGGTCTAAATACGAATATCCCCAGCCAGCAGGGGGCATATCTGGTAAGCCTGACATATACGTGTTGCCGGATACAGCTTGAGCTGTAGGGCCCCAAGTCACGTAAGAGGCGTCTCGGCCCACGTGACCATACCCTGAACAGGAGACATAAATAATATTGGGATTAAGTTCCTGCAGTCGCTCCCAAGAAAATCCCATCCGTGCAAAAGCACCAGCGCTGAAATTCTCAATCACAATGTCTGAATTCTGAATTAGTTTTTCTACAGCCGCTCGCCCATCCGGATGATTCAAATTTGCCTGAATCCCTCTTTTATTTCTGTTAAAGTCACTATGGAATCCACTTCCGTTATAAGTAGGTCGCTCAGGATTAACCTGTAGTCCGAGTCGAATAGAATCCAAGTGTGACTCATTTTCAACCTTGACAACGTCAGCACCTAAGTCCGCCATAATACGAGTCGCCTGAGGNCCAGCAATAATCCAACTAAAGTCGCACACCCGCACGCCATCAAGTGGTAGTGGCAAAGAATTATCATCCATAATGTCCTCCTCCTGCAGGGTATCATTTTGATTTATGTAAAGGTACCTACCTCAACGTCTGCGAATTACTCCTTCGCCAAAGTCCCGAATTAAATCTTTNGCNGATTCACGATCCACCGCTGAGAGCGCCACATTATTCACTCCAATCGATTCCAATTGATCAAGTCGNTCATTCACTTGTGCTGGAGTTCCCGTAAGAGTTCGTGCGACCATTTCTGATGACACAAAACGTTCNTCACCAGGCTTCAAGTACACAAAATGTCCTTCGTGTACGTCTAAATANCGCCTATCTTCTGGTGTCGGATTNCTACGTTTAGCACCATACTCCTTAATATACTGGTTATANTCNCCAGCCAAATCAGGATTATCCATCCCAAGATTCGATCCAGGCCCATACGACTTTTCCCACATCGCATGTACACCGGGGGTCAAAGTCGGGCCAATATTTCTAATTACTCGCTCGCTCGANAAAGATTCACCTTCACGNAATACACAAGCCGAAGTCAAAGCAACTACATATGGCCTAAAACCTTGTCCACCAGCNTGATCAAACGTGTTCCCCGCAGCCTCAGCCGCTTCCNCCACTTTCGGGAGGCCGCGCGGGACNCCAGCGCCACCACCGGTAGTAATCCAACCGTCAGAAATCTCTCCAACAATTCGCTGGCCGCGCGGTCCGTTAGCCGCCAACATAACATCTATCGGATCTTCTATATTGAAAAAATCACTCTGGCCAGAATTGGACTTCGAATGAATCAATCGAATCCATCTTTCGTGTTCGCCTTCACGAAATAACACATCCTCACCTGCTAAAAGTCCTTTCACCTGAGAACAGTATTCCGCAAATTCATTCATTTTNAGTGCTGGAAGTCCCATCGTATTTCGNCCCGTATAACCAGTACCNAGACCAACAATCACCCTNCCAGGTGCAAGTTTATTAATTGAAGCCGCGGCAGCAGCTGTCACNGGAGATAATCTATTACTAGGTATGGCCACAAGGGTCCCTAGCTTTATTCGCGACGTATTATGAGCTGCCAGAGCCATCGTGGCCCAAACGTCTGAATAAATGAGTTGAGAGTCATAAAACCAAGCGTGTGTAAATCCAGCCTCCTCCGCGGCTACAACCTCTTTCCAGCTATCTATATAAGAAGGAATCCCAATTCCATAGTCCATTGTCACTCTCCTAAGAAATGCGTCCGAATTAACGAAACGAAATCAAGCAGCATACGATTTTTCGTGCTATTAATCGAATCATAGCGTAGTACGTAATTTTATCGAGCTGTAAATATTCACAACAATTGATATAAAGCAAAAATGGAGATTGATCATGCTAAGTGGATTTGAAAATCTATCGAGATTTCAATCGGTGCCTCCAGAGAATACAGGCCTCACCGGAAAATTATTGCTGGCAAGTCCGTTTATGACCGACTCTATGTTCGCCGGAAGTGTCATTCTCATCTCCGCACACTCTAAAGATGCTGGAGCAATTGGCTTCATAATCAATCAACCTACGAGCGATATTTTNCCTGATAACGATAAAAGATGGCTTTCAAATGCTTCAGTTCCATCCCAAATTTTCAAAGGTGGTCCTGTGGAGCATGACGTAGTCATCGGACTTGGTCATACAACTCATGAATTAACCAACAGTCCAGGATCATATCAATTAGAACATAATTTAGTCGTTCTCGATTTGGAGACGGCATCAACAACTGATACAAAAAGAATGGAGCATCTCAGGTTATTTAAAGGCTATTCAGGCTGGACGCCCGGCCAATTAGAAGCTGAAATACAGGCTGAGGGATGGCTGATAACTAAATCAAGCACAATGGATCCCTTCACGCTACGACCTGAAAACCTCTATGAGAAAGTGATTCGTAGACAACTGGGTGGCCTAACTGAATACTATCCAACCGAGGCATTATCTCTAAACTGAAAATCACTCGCTGCCTAATGTAAAAAAAACAGCTATGATTCTTAAAAATTAGGGAGTTTTAAATGGGTGAAATGATTACATACCCTGCAAATGGCAACAGCGGGACAGGATATCTGGCTCGGCCTTCAGGAAACGGGAATGGCAAGGCAGTGATAGTCATTCAAGAATGGAATGGGTTAAATGACCATATCAAGGATATCGCAGACCGATTCGCAAATGAAGGATATATCGCATTAGCACCAGATCACTATCACGGAATCATCGCTGATGAGCCTGACGAGGCCGGTAAACTTTTTATGGCATTAAACATTGCTGAAACAGAAAAGGAGCTTCGGGGCGGCATAAACATGNTGTTCGAGGAAACTGGTTCGCCGGTTGGGGTGACCGGGTTCTGNATGGGCGGTGCGCTAGCTTTGTTTGCTGCGTGTCAGAATTCAGATAAGGTAGGGGCTTGCGTGGACTTCTACGGGATACATCCTAACGTCGAATACAACTGGGANAACCTTGTTGCACCTGTGCTAGGTATCTGGGCGGAACATGANGACATGGTGAACCCTCAGTTGAATGGATTTGCTCAATCATTATCCGACCGACAGCATAATTTTCACTTCATTACTTATCCGAATACATCACACGGTTTTTTTAATGACACAAATACTTCGGGACACGACACAAATGCGGCTTCTGACGCCTGGCGACTCACGCTCAATTGGTTTGGGGATCATCTCTAGACACTAGGCTTCATTCCTTCGCACCATTTGTCCGAGCTGCAAACTCCTGCAATACTTAGTGATGCAAGACGAGCAGTGAAATGGAGCAACATGAATCCAGATTCCAGACAGGCGCTCTATTTCTTAGTTATTGCTGCTTTGGTGGCGGCGATAGGACCGTTTACGCGTTTTATCGCGCCGGAAATAGGCCTTGACCTAGGAACGATTACCGAATCGGCACTATATGGTCTAGCAATACTGGGTGCCGCCTTCCTTTTGTCATGGACAACTGAAGCCGCGGAAGTTGATATTTCTCAAGGTCTTGCCGTTGCCGTTCTAGCATTCATAGCCGTACTGCCCGAATATGCTGTAGATGCCTCAATCACTTGGCGAGCTGCGAAAGATCCTGAAATAATATCTCTAGCAGTCGCAAATATGACCGGTGCAAATAGAATACTTATAGGTCTCGCTTGGCCGTTGATTTTCTTCATCTTCTGGCGTTCAGTACGAAATAAAAGAAGCGCCACTGAGTCAAAAACTACAGATGAGTCGACTGTGAAACCAATTTTAAAAATGCCGCGGTCTGTGTCAGTAGAGCTCATTTTACTCCTTGCAGCGGTTCTTTACTCTTTCATCTTGCCACTAAAGGGAGGTATTACAGTTATCGATACAGCCATTTTGTTTAGTATTTTCGGGGGATATCTTTATCTCATTGGCCGCCAAGCATCTGAGTCACCGGATCTCATGGGCCCTGCTCTCCTGATAGGTACATTGCCAACCAACAAGAGGCGACTGTCTCTCGTACTTCTATTCCTATTCTCTGCTGGGATAGTATTCACTGCTGCTGACCCTTTTGCTCAAGGCCTAGAGCATACGGGTGAAGAATTAGGTATCGATAAATTCCTGCTTTTGCAATTCGTAGCACCATTAGCCTCGGAATCACCAGAATTCTTGGTCTGTGGAATACTAGCCTTCCGTGGTCACGCGTCGTTAGCTATGGCCGCGCTCATCTCATCAAAATTGAATCAGTGGACGCTGTTGCTTGGAGGCCTACCACTGGTTTTCAGTGCATCAAGTGGCGAAATCGCGACATTACCATTGCAAGACCGACAACAGTTGGAAGTTTTTTTAACTGCTGCTCAGGGCTTATTTGCGGTAGCACTCTTCATGAATCTTAGGCTTGATATGAAAGCATCTGTGTCATTAGTGCTTTTATTTATGATTCAAGCGGTACTGCCTTACGATGAAATCAGACTCGCAATCGGCATACTTTATATCTTGTTGACGTTCTTATTAATCTACAGTCGAAGAAATGGCATTAAATCGCGGTTTAAAGATTTCTGGCAAGAGTGCAAAACGCCGAACTCACTAACCGAATCTCAATAGTGACCCAACCTACCCCGTTAACTAAGTGACACACTAGAGAAAATTTGAGGTATAAAAGTGACTGAGCAAAGTCAATCTGAAGATCTTGATTTCCTGCGTGGCTACTGGGAAACGACATTATGGAAGCCACAAGTTGTAGCCGATAACGTACTCACAGGCATCTACCTCGCAGATGCCTCATACAGAGCGGCACTTGCTACCTTAATGCTTCAAGAATGTGCTGAAGCAGCCAGACGCTTATCTGCAATATTTTTGTCGTTACGGAACTCTCCAGAAAACATCTCAGCCCTTCTTAAACAAAACCTACCGACCGCAAACGACTGGGAACAGATGATAAATATTGTCGAAGAGCAGTCATCACCTGACGAATTACTACAAATACTTGGACTCGAAGATGGACCGTTAAAAACGGCTGAAGAATTCCTAAATACGAGAGCTTTATTAAGGTATGGAGTTCCTATTTCACTTTATGAACGAGGACCTCCGACCGTAATAAACAATAAAACTGGGACTAACGAATCGGTGTTAGAACTCTACAATTCTGATTTGTCTGGCAAACCTGTAACTGCAACCATTCCCTTGGAAGAAGAACAAGTCGTTGCACTTGGAGATGCAACCGGTGATTTTGTCACATGGGCACGAGACTTCTTAGGTACGTATATCGATCGTAAAGAAGCCCAAATCTCCTTCAAGTCAAATCTTTAGACTTGAAATTGTAATCCCAGCGGCCACCGACACATTAAGAGAGGAAACAAACTGATCAGTACTCGGTATGCTAACCATTAGGTCACACGCTTCACGAGTCAGGCGACGAAGTCCCTTTTCCTCATTTCCCACTAAGATAAGCCATGGTCGATCAGGCTTGAGAGATTGAAGATTTGCCTCTGCGTCCTCAGCAGTTCCCACTATCCACACTCCCAACGATCGAATCTCCGATAGGGCTTTCGAAAGATTTGGCGGTTGGCTGATTTTCAATACTTCTAATCCTCCCGCTGCAACATCATGAGATATCGCGGTTATCGGAGCCGTTCGATCGCGAGTTAAAACAATTCCACGTACACCGAAAAACTGGGCAGTCCTCGCAATGGCACCAATATTTCTAGAATCTTGCACACCATCAAGGCCAAGCCATATATCACCGACTTTAGGGTCAGAAAACATATCAGNAACCGATATTGGCTCTCTAGGCTTAATTTCTGCCTCTCCAACGTACGAGCGGCCCTGAGAGCTCTGNGAATCTACTTTCCCTACCTCAATNGATATTCCCGCCGCCTCAGCCATGNGCAGAACCTCAAGCCATGATCCAGTATGGTCGCCATCACGAGCAATTCGAATCTCATGAAAATCTTCCGGACGAACAGACAAAGCCGCAAGAATCGAGTGAGGATTTCGTAATTTAAGATTTATCGCGCTGCTGTCAGATAATCGATCACTATGGCGGGACTGACCTCTTCGACTATTAGGTCGATTGGTGTTCGAGGATCTCACGATTTAAACGCTCATTCCTGCTCAATGAGCGGTAATTGAAANATNACATGTGCGGAGATCAGTTCCTCAATTTCTTCACCAGGTACCCCAATCTCCTTCAGAATCGACTTGGTATGCTGACCTANTAATGGTGCGGGTTCAGTCGCCTCGCTNTGCATCGCAGAAAAAAACAATGGTGAATTAACTGCTCGANTAGATTTAGTAATTGGGTCAGCGACATCAGCTATCATTTGNCGATCCTGAAAATGAANATGTGAGGCNGCCTCATGAGCTGTCAGCGTTATCCCGTATGGAGCACCGAAGGCATCCATTCGTGCTGCCAAATCTTCNCTCGATAAATTAGCCACCCAAGTNCTAATCAAATCNTCANTNGCCTTTGGNGAANTGGGCATTTGCGTATTNGNTTCACCTATTGCNTGGGCAATTCTGTCCCAGTTTCTTTCATTCCCTATGTTGATCGAAATCATCTTACCGTCACGTGATTTATAAAGTGGATGTCGAAATGGCTTGAATTCATCCTTACTCCCNCCGTTCAAAATCGGTTCCATNACCGAATTCAGCATTTGNAACTGAGAATCCATCAAACTCACATCAACAATNTGACCAAAACCAGTTTTTTCTCGGGCATATAGTGCNGCTAGTATCCCTGAAAATGCATTNGAGCCAGTCACTAGATCCGCTACCGTGACTCCTGGGGCAAATACCTCATCNGNAGATGCTGATTGCTGNTGGACCCAGAGCCATCCTGANTCAGCATGNGCGGTGGCACCAAATGCTCGACGGGAAGAATCTTGNCCAAACCCCGAAAGGCCGGCATATATTAGTCGCGGGTTTACAGCAAGACAGGTGTTCGGACCAATCCCCAAACTTTCCATNACGCCAGGCTTAAAGTTTTCCACNACAATNTCNGCTNGCTCCAACAGTCGATTAATGACATCGGCAGAATCGGGATCTTTGAGATNTATTGATAANGATCGCTTGCCNAGATTATTTGAAATACCACCAGCNGACCGAAGTCTAGCNGCATCCTCCANACTGATAGAGTCCTTAAACTCACCAAGTNNTTCAGGAANCGCATCAATTTTNATTACTTGCGCACCCAAATCAGCCAACATTCGGGTGCAATAAGGGCCCGCAACCACGCGCGTGAAATCCACGACGAATAAATCCTCAAACATAGATACTCCAAAACGTGCAGAATAATCGCCTAGAGATATCCCATTTTCTTGGCTTCGCCTGTTAACTCATCACGAAATTGNGGGTGTGCCAATCCGATGATTGCCCTAGTTCTCTCTGGAATGGTTTTTCCCTTAAGTTGAGCTGCACCAAACTCAGAAACCAAATAATTAACTTCCATCCGTGGNGTCGTAACAACGGCTCCTGGCTTTAGAACAGGTACNACGCGAGATAATGTTCCGCTTTTCGCGGTCGAATAAAAGGCCACAATTGATTTTCCTCCCGGAGAGTCAAANGCACCTCTNGCAAAGTCATGCTGTCCACCAGTACCACTGTATTGCAGAGTTCCAATAGACTCAGAACAACATTGACCAGAAAAATCGACCTCAATCGTAGAGTTTACCGAAACCAATGAATTATTCTTCGCGATATTTGATGGCANATTCGTGTACGAGACTGGTCGGGCTTCTACCACTGGATTATCATCCAAAAAGTCATACATCCGTCGACTGCCGGCGGCAAAAGCCCATAGAGCTTTGCCAGGATGAAATGATTTATTTGATCCATTGGCAACCCCATCTTGAATCAAATCCACCATGCTGTCTGTAAACATCTCAGTATGAATACCCAAATTTTTATGATTATTTAGNGANTGTGCTACAGCATTTGGAACACCGCCAATACCTAGCTGAATAGTTGCTCCATCTGGCACCATTTCTGCAATAATGGCACCCATAGCATCATCTTCGTCTCTTCGTGCCGGTGTNGGAAGCTCNGGGATAGGTGCTAATTCCTCAACGATTGAATCGACTTCTGACACATGAATAAACGAATCACCGTGGACTCGAGGCATANTCTCNTTNACTTGAACNATTGTCTTTCCTGCCACGCGCGCTGCTGTGCTTGTGTAATCAACCGAGACTCCAAAGGACATATATCCGTTTTCATCCATCGGGGACACACTAGTGATACAGACATCATTCTGAATAAATTCAGACACCAATCTTGGAACCTGGTGAAAATAATTGGGAATGAAATCAGCGACACCCGATGCAATCATGTCTCTATCGCCAGCCGACGCATACAGTGAATGCCAATGAACGACGTCGCGCACCTCTTCCGCCAGCAAGTATTCACGTGTGGCAGCTAACGGAAGCAAAGAATACATATGGAGCTCCGTCCAGCGTCCATCTTTAGCTCCTTGATTGATTGCTTTTAGTATTGCTGGAGGTTCAGCGAATCCAATAGTTTGAATAATATGAGCGCCGTCCGGAATCACACCCACAGCTTCATCAGCTGTCTGCAGTTTCTCTTTGTATAACTGTTCCCACTTGGTCATGAATCACTCCTTTATACGAAGAATATTTATCAATAGCTTGCTCGCCAAATTGTAACTGAATCGACTAATTTAGGTACGAGAGTCGTCATCGGAATCTTGANATTCATTACAAATTCGTTGCATAAATATCACCNGAATTATTTGAAACTAGTCGCGATCCNGTTGCGTAGGGTTGGATTTCAACTTCTACACTGTGTATTTTACCTGTGAATGAGAATGGGGCTTNATAACTATCTGTCACGGGAGATAAAGCATCCGTACCGATCGANGTTGCATTACCTCCNGCNCCGCCTGGATTNCTAACTAGAAGTGGTATCACCCCTCCACCAAACGGCTCGCCATTCACTATGAGNGAGATTTCNCCAGTNCCGCCAATNCCTGANCCNGTCATTNGAATTANGANTTCAAATCTTCCAGTAGGNCATTGAANGTTACTGCGAATTTTTGTAATTTGGCGAAATGCGTTGTANTCGAGAGCCAAAANATTATCCTGAATGAAAATTGATAGTCCTGACGTTCGTTTCCCACGAGCGAAAATAACGCCCNCCTGGTCCTCTTGATCACGTTCNATATCGGCCCGAAGTGTCCATTCACCCATGCCCATTGGAGGAGATGTGTCCTGAGTTAAACGCGAAANCGGTGGAACATATTTATANCTAAGATTTTCATGCATTCCACCTGGCCGTTGACTNGGTGCCAANAGNTGAAAACTCCTATCNTCTAGCGGCAAAACATTATTTTTNCCAGCNTCGATCCACCATGTATCTATTAGTTCNCTTAGCTTTTCAGGNCGNTCNGTTGATAAATCATTACACTCGGAAAAATCTTCGCTTANGTTATANAGTTCCCAATCATCGTCTGTGTATGGGTCATTTTTCCGGTGCCGCGAGACTGCCTTCCAGTTCTCAGCCCAAATGGCTCGATGNCCAAACATTTCAAAGTACTGAGGNCCACGCTCTGTCGCAATATCTCCNTCTTCAAAGGTGTAAGCAAAACTTTCACCTGTGACGGGTATCTGCGGAATTCCCTTGTAGCTTTCTGGTGCATCCAATGACAACAAATTCAAAATTGTGGGAACAATATCTGTGACGTGGGTGAACTGCTCTCGGATTTCACCAGCAGCCTTGATGCCGGCGGGCCAATGAACAATTAGTGGATCCCGTACTCCACCAGCGTGNGTAGTACTCTTGTACCACTTCAGGGGCGTATTGCCCGCCTGCGCCCAACCCCAAGGGTAATTTGGGGAACTTNCAGGACTCCCTATTTCGTCCAATATTGAGTCAATTGTGTCCAAATCGTCGAGAAGNGGATGATTAAATCTTCCCTCATCTGACACGCCTTGGGCTCCNCCCTCCTGACTTGCCCCGTTATCCGACAGAACCAGAAATATTGTATTATCCAGTTGATCTACACTACTGAGATAATCAACTAGGCGACCGATTTGATCATCCGTGTGATCTAAAAAACNNGTCNTGGAATGATTCCTGNAGCTTTANAGCAAGNTTTTGNGCGTTTTCTGATAAATTATNCCAACTNTCAACCCCTGGATTTCNNGGGGCTAGNTCTGTATCAGCGGGTACGATACCTAGNTCTAGCTGCTTAGCAAACCATTNATCACGCACCTCATCCCAGCCTGCATCAAATTGACCTTTGTATTTCTCTATATACGTGCTGGGNGCTTGGTGCGGTGAATGCGTTGCTGATAAACCCATATAGAGAAAAAATGGTTGTTTTTGATAAATCGATTTTTGATCATTTATGAACTTGATCGATTGGTCAATGAGATCCTCTGTGAGGTGATAACCATTTTCAGGAGTAGTAGGTGGATAAATATGGTGATTATCAGAGGTAAGTTCTGGATAAAATTGGTCAGTCGCGCCTCCAAGAAATCCATAATATCTGTCGAATCCACGCTGCAGTGGCCAATCATCGAATGGGCCAGCAGCCGATGCCTCCTCGACAGGGTTAAGGTGCCATTTCCCAACCGCAAAAGTTGCATAACCTGATTCTTTAAGAATTTCTCCCAAGGTTGCAGCGTTTTTGCTAACCGCACCTCGCATGTTTGGNAAACCAGGGTCNTAATTTGCAAGCCCNCGCATNCCCACGGCATGGTGATTCCTCCCCGTGAGAAGCGAGGCCCGTGTTGGCGAACATAATGCCGTGGTATGAAAATTTGAATATCGCAATCCGTTCGAAGCCAACGCATCTATATTTTCAGTATCAATATTTGATCCATAACAACCAAGATGCGAGAAACCAGTGTCATCGAAGAGAATCACAACAACATTAGGTGTATTCCCATCATGAGAACGAGGTTGATCCGGCCACCACGGGGTNGATTCCCTAAATGTTTTGCCNATTTCTCCGCCAAATTGCTCTCGATAACTAGTCAAATACTTACTCCAAACCATCTAATCATGGCACATATCAAGTAGTACTTTACTATTCTTAAGACAANCAAAAAAGATTTNCTGATAAAGCTTGAAAATGCCCAATCAATCTGACCTAGAAAATATAGATCTCATTGCNCCGCTATACGATTTAGACTTCGTCGCATTTCCTCGCGAAGATCTTGAATTTTACCAATGGTTATCTGAAACACACGGNAAAAATATTCTCGAGCTCGGCGTGGGTACAGGCCGCATAGGAGTGGGACTTGCCGAAACTGGTGCTACGGTGACAGGAATAGATCTCTCCGAAAAAATGATTACCGAAGCCACTAAGCTTGCGGAGAAACAGAATGTNNAANTNGACTTGATTGTTTCTGATATGACGAATTTTGAACTATCTCGTCGATTTGATCTCATATGCGCTCCGATGGGAACTCTTCAACATTGCCGCGATATTAGTGAGGTTGTTAGTACCTTCGANATGATCGAGAAACATCTTGATGTTGGAGGAATCGCGGTCATAGATGTTGACGCACCTCTCCCCGATGATTTTACACNNCCGCCTATGCCACCGATTCAACATTGGAGCCAACTCGCCACANTAGGTTCGCCACCAGAACTTCACCGCATNACGAAGACTGTNATAATTGAACCAGAGCCTGCCATTTCTCTTAAACATGTGATCTGGCACTACGACATCACAAATGAAGCACANCGAGATACCGGTGATGCGGCTCCGTTACGTCGTGTCACTGCTGAATTTACACTCCTTACNATCACACCCGGAGAAATCCAATTGGCCGCGAATTTAACTGGTATGGAACTTATTGATCTTTACGGTGATTANGACCTAAGGCCCTATGGTGANGGTGTTCGGCAAATTGCGTTATTAAAGCGACAAGATCTCTCTTAAACATTTAAGATATTTCAGTGCACAGGACACAATCATGTAGGAGGCAAAAATGGCGATAGCAATAGATGCTATGGGTGGCGANGACGCTCCTACTAGTACAGTTGCGGGAGCANTAATGGCTCGAAACGCCGGTATCGATGTCACGCTCATCGGAGATAGTGCAATACTTAAACGAGAGCTCATTAACCAAGACTCAGAAGGTGTTTTAGATATCATCCATGCGCCAGANACTGTGCCAATGGATGAGCATGCNGCCTTGTCNGTGCGTGGAAACCGACAGACCTCCTTATGGGTTGGAATCAACACTCTTAAAAATGGAGAAACTGATGCCTTCCTATCAGTGGGAAATACTGGAGCTGCGATGGCAACAGCTTTAGTGGGATTAGGGCGTCTTCCTGGTATCGAACGACCAGCTCTGGGGGGACTTCTTCCTACATCTGATGGCAAACAGGTCATGTTCTTAGATATAGGAGCTAATGCCGATGCNCGCCCGACACAACTAGTCCAATTTGCTCATTTNGGAAGCGCATATATGAGATCTGTTTTTGATATCCAAGCCCCACGCGTGGCGNTGCTTTCAATAGGCTCAGAGGAAACAAAGGGTTCAAACCTAGTCATTGAAACTCATAAATTACTAGCNGTCGAAAAACACTTAAATTTTGTGGGAAATGTCGAAGCACATGATATTTTAAGTCGCGGNTCAGCCGNGGGCGGCGTAGATGTNATCGTTACCGATGGTTTCACNGGGAATATGTGCATAAAACTTGGTGAAGGCATNCTCGGGACCCTCATCTCCACACTTCGAACTGCGGCTGAAGACAGCATGAGGGCTAAAATCGGAGGGCTATTGTTGTCACCCGCTTTGCAATACACGAGAGACAATCTTGATTTCAGAAAACACGGTGCCGTCATGCTGCTCGGCGTACAAGGCCCGATCTTCATCGGACATGGACGTAGTGACAGCACAGCAATCGCATCCGCACTCATTACCGCCGACTATGCGATAAAAAACAATGTTGCGCTAGCACTAGATGAAGAAGCTCGTATCATCAATGCATCGAAAACTGACTAGCAGTGACATGGTATGATATGTGACACGAAACTTATGTAAATAGTTTGTACAATTTCCAGAGAAAAGGAATATCTATGACCAAGCCAGCTGATACAACCGACAACACATTCGAAAGCGACGTACTTCAGAGTGAGCTTCCAGTGCTTGTTGACTTCTGGGCACCTTGGTGTGGGCCTTGTAGAATGGTAGCCCCCGTAGTGGAAGAGTTAGCAGACGATTATGATGGTCAAGTCAAATTCGTTAAGCTCAATACTGATGAGAATCCTCTCGTAGCCGGGAAGTATGGAATTCGCAGCATTCCTACCCTGTTAATCTTCAAAGGTGGTGAACAGGTTGGCCAAGTAGTAGGTTTTAGACCAAAATCAGACCTTGAGTCACATCTGAAAGAAGCAATCGCCTAGTACATAAGCCCCTTTTACTAACGGACAAAGAAATAAAGAGTGGATCTATTCTGCTCTTTTTCCTTTTTCGACCTTAGTTCCTCTTTCCTCTTCTAAACGGCCTAGTGCACGTCCCTTATCAGGTGACGGATCCTTTCGTAGGCCATACGCCTCCCTACCTTCGTGATCTTCAGGCAAATACTCGGTGATGGGAAGACCTTCCTCATCGCAGAAAAGTAGTCAGTGGCAATACTTCCATCGCTGCATTTCTTCACACGGGCAGATCCAAGACTTTTTTCGAATCTCTTCTTCCTTATCCTCAAAAAACATGCAGGGACATAGTTGTTTGCCAGTCTCATCAATGTTTTTTGCCAAGCCGATCACCAAAAAATCGGTAATCTCTCGGTTAGGGTGCAACATCGTGCCAGATTTACTCGCAAAATTCTCAACAAACTTATTCATCTTCTGAATATTAGACTCGCTCGCCTGAGCACGATCTTCTGCGCTCGGCTCATCCAACGAATAATCACCCGAACTGTCATCAGTCATTTGTTACTCCAACTATGTCCATGACCAGTATAACCATAGATCTACCGACACTTAATCGTAAATGCCGTTTGTCAAATCTCAAGCTACTATCAATATGGGAGTGGATAGTGTCCGGTGGCGCTCGCGGTCTTCAAAACCGTTGTGAGGCAACGTCGTTGTCTCAGGTGGGTTCGACCCCCACGCATTCCCGCCACTTTGATTTTTTATTCTGACTCCGAACTGGAGCCAACATCCCGTAGTCAACAGCCTACTTGGCCATCATTACCACAACAGGCAGACAGCGTTCTCACACGTTTTGCATAATTTCTGGTAACGTGCCATAATTTCAACGCAAACGGGTCGTCCGACTCTCGCCAATTACTAATCCAGGCCCGCACGTAATCCATACTGCTCGGCTTCTCTGCACACATCAGCGTTCACTCCTAATAACCATACTATTAAGCTTAGCTCAATAATCCATCAGCGGCTTCGACTATAAATAATATTCAAAAATTCGACATAAAGGCCGGAAATCCCGTTTTATATATTTCGCTTTAATGACAAAAATGTTTCTAGTATGTTACAATATCTAAGTAAACACTTAGCCAAACAAGGAGAAAATTATGAAATTGATAATCGCATACATTAATCCATTTAAGCTCGACGAAGTGGTCGAAGCACTCAAGGAGTCAGGCGTCAGTGGTTTAACAGCAGTTGAAGCGCAAGGCTTTGGTCGCCAGGGCGGCCATACAGAAACCTATAGGGGTGCTGAGTACGAAGTTAATCTTGTTCACAAAGTGCGAATCGAAACCTTAGTCGACGATGATGAAGCCAACACTGTAATTGATGCAATAGAAACCGCGGCTCGCAGCGGATCTATCGGTGATGGCAAAATTGTAGTCCTAAATATTGAAGACGCGATTCGAATAAGAACTGGTGAGCGTGGCCGAGACGCGATCTAATAGTATTCTTTGCTCATTCAAATCTTTTTAGACCCATATGTAAATTGTTAGACAAATCTACGGCCTAGCCTGATCGTTAGGAATTCCACGGCTAGTCTCATTAGCACATGATTAGTGAGAGGNCTAACGTGCAAGTAATAAGCTTTGACATCGACGGAACTTTAGAGGTAGGCGATCCGCCAGGGCAAATTTCTCTTGGCTTTGTGTTGTCGGCAATCGAAAATGGNTACATTGTTGGCAGTTGCTCCGATCGTCCACTGAGTTACCAAAAAGAACTTTGGAAGCAACACAACATTAAAATGAAATTCACCGTACTTAAACAAAATCTACATGAAGTTCGCTTGAAATTTCCAAAAAACGAATATGTACACATTGGAGACACTGAAGTCGACCAAATGATGGCAAANGGAGCAGACTTTGACTTTGTNCATTCGATTGATGACGACGTCTTGTCTTATCTGAAGGCACTAGGATTAACTGATTCCGCNATCAACTAAGTCTGAGTCAAGATCATAAAAAGTACGTATGATCAGTGCAGATACGAAAAANCCAACCTGTGGAAAATAGCTAATGGACAAGNATGATCTCTCAATTGAAACNCGGCTAGCACATGCAGGTTTGGATCCTTGGNAAAACGAGGGTATACCGAACATTCCGGTGTATCACGCTAGCACCATCTTNAAGAAAACTAATCAAGATGCAAAAAACTCTGATGTNAAAACTGGCGCGTCGGGAAAATATGATTATGGAAGAACCGGCACTCCTACCAGCAATGCGNTTGAAACTGCACTAGCAAGTATTTACGGTATGGACGGTGCCGTCATCACGTCCTCTGGATTAAGTGCATTAACCACNGTAATTTTGGCATTTGCTAAACAAAACGGACATATGCTCGTCGCTGACTCAGTNTACTCAAGNGTGAGGCGATATCTCACTCAAACGATCCCGCGATTCGGAGTGGAAGTAGAATTCTTCAATCCGAGAATTAGTGGAACTGACTTGGCCAGACTCATCAAGGCTAACACCTCCCTTATACACCTCGAAACTCCCGGCTCATTAACTTTTGAGCTACACGATCTTCCGGCTCTTACCTCTGTGGCACGTGATTTNNGAGTACCAACATTACTTGACAATACCTGGGCAACAGCNCTCGGTCTTGACTGTTCCGCATTAGGAGTAGACATAGTTGCAGAAGCNATCACGAAATATGTTGGTGGACATAGTGATTTAATGATGGGTGCAATAGTCGCAAACGACCCATTATTCACACAAGTTCAAAATGAAGCCAGACAATTGGGACAATGTGCTGGCCCTGATGATATATACCTCGCTATGCGAGGCCTTCATACACTTCACCTACGACTGGAACGCAGTATGAACTCTTCGNTCANCGTCGCTAACTGGCTAGAACAACAACCNGAGGTGCTTAAGGTTTTTCATCCCGCATTACCAGGCCACCCAGATCACGAAATATTCAAGCGNGATTTCAAAACGGGAGCAGGTTTATTTGCGTTTCAATTGTCATCGAGTGAAAGTACTGATATCGATAACCTTATCGATAATCTTGAACTATTCGGAAAAGGNGCATCNTGGGGCGGTTTTGAAAGCCTAGTGCAAGAAGCACAGGTTNAAAATAATCGCAGCCTAGATTATCCACGTGAAGGCACACTCATCCGTCTTGCTATCGGCGCAGAANATCCCAATGACCTAGTGCGTGACCTAGAACACGGGTTTAACNAGATGAGACGAGAAGCCTCAAGTCCTAGNCTGCCCTAGTTAGTGCACACCTTCTCTGGTAAGGAGTGCAGGAAGCCCCTGCATCCCGCGCAAGTAATTCATTTCNCCTCGGTGCCCATTAAAGTGACCAAGCAGATGCAAGGAAATTGATTCNGATACCGTTTCCGTATGATCACCGAATGGATTTTCCTGTGCTAAATCTTCATCTGAAAGAGTATCCAAATAGGCTGCCGTCGTCTCCCAAACTGTTAGCTGGTACTGCTTGAACGCCTCTATATCCGTGATGACAATTTCTTTTGCTTCCTCGTCTGTCTGTGGGTTACCAATACCCTCGACCGGTAAACCTGTTTTTTNAGCCCATTCTTCATTCCAAATCGGACTTTCATGACGAATAACTCCNTTGATAATCAAATCTTCGACACGGACTGTATGCCACAGACACCACGCCATGGAATGGCTACCAAAATCAGGCACAAAATGCATTTGTTCGTGCTCTCCACTCGCAGCATCGGCCATAGCGCGATGTGCAAAGTCAAGCATTCGTTTAATTGTCTCGACCGCAGTACTCATTTCATAACCTCTCAACTTGGCATTCGGTTAGCTTNAATTTACAATACCGCACGAGTAATTTTTTTTCCAGTACTGATGAACTGNNAGTTACTGTACACTCTAGGCACGAATTACATAAAAAATGGTTTCAAANGGTGANATNGGAGCGTGTGAATGTCAGNTNTAGCTGTGGGTATTCCAGCCGAAACTCTTTTTANNGCNATTCNTGANAATGNCTTNACTGATGTCGTTGCNGTCCCNGACACNCATGTNCGCACNCTAATTACNTTATTAACNGAAACNCNAGATATNCGTTTCATTCAAACGGCAACNGAAGATGAGGCNGTCACACTNGCNGCNGGNCTGATAATNGGTGGTCGCAAACCGTTAATTCAAATTCAACACGCGGGCCTATATGCCTGTGTAAACCACTTGAGGGGAATAGGTATAGACGGACAATTTCCTCTTGTATTTATGATTGGTTTACTTGGTAGNGATCCGAGTAAAACCCCACGAGATAATTTTGGGTCAATGGTGAAATATGCCGAGCCACTCCTTGAGGCACTGGATATTCCCTCATATCTGATCGATACCGAAAATGATATGCACTTATTTAGTGAAGCATGCGTAAAAGCGGATNCTAAAAATGGTCCGGTGGCAATTCTCATCGGTGAAGCTACGGTATAGGTGACATATGNCAAATTCAAACNCGACAATGACAGCTGAAGCTGCGGTACGAGTNTTAGCACGAAGACGCACGAATCANGTGGTTGTCTCAACCATGACAATTATGGCTCCGTGGNCTCAAGAAGCCGCAACTGAGAGAGATCTACGNTGCGTCGGTTTTATGGGCGGTGCATCGACCATCGGTCTTGGTGTGGCTTTAGCCAAACCCGAAGTACCTGTATGGATTCTGGATGGAGATGGATCATTAGCNATGCAACTTGGGTCCTTACTCACAATCGCCAATGCCCAGCCNGCTAACTTTATGCACATAGTTTTTAATAATGGAGTATATGACACGAGTGGTGCACAACCTACGCTAGCAAGAGACGCAATGTCCTTTGCCGACATGGCAAAAAGTGCAGGATATTCTGANACATACACATTTAGTGATATAGAAACTTTTGACTCTGCGATTGATGAACTTATGGAAGCTGACGGTCCAATACTNATNGAGCTCATGACATCGCCTATCGGTAAGGGATACGTGGCACCCTCACATCCAGAGAGTGAACCTACCCCAGCGCTCGCCCTAAACTGGCCAAAGGTTAGGGATGCTTTACTTTAGAAANNCTTAAATAATTAATCCTGNATCTGAATGAGAGGTTGACATGGACATATCTGANGTTATGCGAACCAGCTTCGCCGCTCGTGAATTTACTGATGATGAAATTTCTGATGAAGTAATTTATCGGATACTTGAACACGCGAGATTTGCGCCGAGTGGTGGAAACAGACAAGGATGTCACGTCATTGTCATCCGTGACCAAAATATAAAAAATTCATTGGCAGAACTCGCAAAAACTGGTATGCGGAAATATGTTGCCCAAGTCAAAAATGGTGAAAGCCCATGGAATACTGTTATTCCAACAGCAGTTTCTGAACAAGAAATCGCGGCTACTGAAATTTCACCTGAGAGATTAGCACCACTTACCGAGTGCCCCGCCCTGCTGGCCGTAATTGTTGACTTGGGCGTGGTAGCGTCCATGGATAAAGATCTTGACCGAGTTGGTGTCATCAGTGGAGCATCAATCTATCCACTTGCCTGGAATATCATTCTGATGGCACGCAACGAGGGTTATGGTGGAGCAGTAACAACATTCATAGCACCTGAGGAGGCCAAAGCAAAAGAAATCCTCGAAATCCCAGATAATTATGCAATATGCGCACTTATACCAATTGGAAAGCCGGTCAAACAACTTACAAAGTTGTCTCGAAAGTCTGTTCAAGAAATTGCGTCACGAGAAACTTTTACTGGAGATGCCTTCAAGCTCTAAGATATGATGACGTGTATTACTACTAACGAAGAATACAAAGTCCCTAATCCATAATTCTAATAGTCAAGAAAAATATCGGCGCTCTCACCAACTGCGTATGCAGCTGTGCCTTTCTTATTACCACTAGTGAAAGTAATTTCGGTCCCCGCTGTAGCACATGAATCTTCTAGTCTAAAGAACCATTGTCCAGCTCCATCAGCCGTCGTCGTTGCGCAGACTGTGCCGTTAGCAGATGCAGTCACAACGGCATTGGCACCTGCGTTCGTCCCATAAGGCACAAATGGAGGTTGCCCTGATCCACTCTGTGTAGTTGCAACTGCCGTCGGAGCCATTGTAGCAACTGCTGTCGGAGCCGTTGTAGCAACTGCCGTCGGAGCCGTTGTAGCAACTGCCGTCG
>NZWK01000008.1 GCA_002701625.1 Chloroflexota bacterium | reverse complement strand
GATATTCATGATTTTTTATCTCTCGTGGTACACCAATTTTCATTTGTATATTCCTTTTTATTTTGTGGCGTAGATGGTTTCTCATCTTTCGAACGATTCCATCCAGAATTTCTGGCGCCACTTGGGATTGGTATTACCAATTGACCGTACTATCGACTCTAGCTTCTGTATAAATGGTTGTAAACGCTGGTCAGGCCCGTTGCGGACAAATTGCGGACAAAGCTAGAGAGGGGTGTGGGGTCGAAGGTTTGCCCCTCCGCCTCTTATGGTGGGGCGGGTGGTCGGATACAAAAGTTGTATAGCAAATTTGTAAAATACCGTCATCCGTGTCAGGTCTGTCAATGGTGCGCCAGAATGCCTAGAACCCGCTTGACTAGGCCAGAGAGTAATAGTTGCCAGTCAACGTACTTGAAATCTACTATGATTTTGGAAGACCAATCCAGCGATAATCAAAATGGGAGTTGGTTAATGTACCTGCCTGACCATTTCAAAGAAAATGACAAAAAAGAAATCGCGAAGCTAATTGAACAATTCCCGTTAGCTACACTGATCTGTTTTTTGGAAGGTGAATTCATAGCGAACCATATTCCCTTATTGCATGACAAAGATGATGAATATATTGGACATATAGCTAAAGCAAACTTGCTTCACGAATTTTTCCCTGAGGGCACCAAAGCACTCGCTATTTTTAAAGCCGAAGACTCATACATATCTCCCAATCTGTACCCAACGAAATTAGAGACGCATCGTCATGTGCCGACATGGAACTACCAAGTGGTGCACTTGCACGGGAACCTGTCGTTTACACACTTGAAGAAAGACAAAGTTGCGATTGTCGGTAAACTTACCAAGCAATATGAAAGAATCTATTCTGGTGAAGAAGAGTGGAAAATGGCGGACGCTCCAAAAGATTACATCGATCAAATGATTGAGAATATTGTTGCATTTAGATTCAAGGTGGATAGAGTGTCTGCCAAATCAAAACTTAGCCAAAATAGGGAAGACATAGATTTTCTATCAGTTCAAAATGTTATGGGAGATTTGAATAAAACCTATCTTGAAAATGCGATGGATCGGCTAGTAAATGACTAAAAGCCCGATAGAAAACGTTACGACTTTAACCTTTGATATTTTTGGAACTGTACTCGACCTTGCCGGTAGCCTTGTACCCCCCTTGGATGACCTGTTGAAAGAATGTCGTAACACAGAAAACTTAAAGGGTGCTGACGTTTGGGCTCAATGGAGGTTAAGACAACGTATTGAGCAATACCAAGATAATATATATATGTTGGGGCACAGTGGTTATTTAGCCGTAAAAAGACGAGCCCTAATATATAGTTTAAAAAATTTAAAGGTTGAATTTACCTATAAACAAATAGATGAGTTTATGGAAGCTTATCAGTATTTATCTCCATTCCCCGATGCTATAGAAGGATTGAACAGACTGAGCGAAAAATATGATCTTGTAATGCTTTCAAATGGGGAACAGAGTTACTTAGAACATTTAGCTAAGAACCGAATTAAACGTGATTTCCATGCTATTTTTTCAGCCGAAACAGTTGGACAATTTAAACCTCACCCTGCGGTATATCGTTTTGCTGCTAAAGAATTAAACCTTGAACCCAGACAGATAATGATGGTCGCAGCACATTCTTTTGACACATTAGGAGCAAGAATTAGTGGCTATCGAGGCGCTTATGTTAATAGATATGATTTACCATACGATGAATCAGAATTTTACAAATTATACATGCCTGACTACACGACCAAAAACTTTCCTGAATTATGTGATTTACTTGGCGTCTAAAAAAACTACTGGTGGAATTTTGCAACTAATGCAACTCTGAACGCGTAGTATTTTTTCCATTTAATCCACACTGAACGGGCTTTAACGTATTTAGTTGTTTTTGCTATGTGCCGTCATTCGTGTCATGTGGTCGGGAATATGTCAAATCTGTGGATCAGCTGTGGATTTGTCTCTATGTTTGGTGAGCAGTATTACTAGATGTCCCGTAACTATTGGTTAGAAGGATGCGCGATTGTTACGGATCAATATATCGATATAGAGTAGGTTAGAGGGGCGGTGGCATGAAATATTTATTATTGGTAATTGGACTTCTTTTTCTTCTCCCCGCTTGTGCAGTTGAATCTAACACCGAATCTGTAGTAGGTACATCTAATGAAAATAATCCTGCTCCTTCAGCGACACAAGTAGCGACACAAGTAGCGACACAGGTAGCGACACAAGCCGCAACGCAGGTGGCAACACAGGTGACTGGAAGCTCGCAGAGTCCACAAACATTGCCGGATATAAGTTATTTTGCGACAAATAAAAGTGACAGGTTTTTTGTTGATTTTGAAGATATTATCGCGGGCCATCCATTTGTAGGTGCCCGCAGTCCTCGGCCGCACAACGATGCGCAGGTATATTTTTCAAGCAGCGACTCCAGATGGAAAAACGCCCAAGCCCCTAGCGATTTTCCTGCTATTTATGCAGTTGCAGATGGTTACATAAATATGGGTGAATCATGGTTTAATAATGTAGTGGACCATTCAAATTCCACACCTCCTTGGTGGCATGTTGCATATGGATTTACTTTGAGAGTCGCTACACATAACGGCAAGTCCATAGAGTTTATGTACCAGATGGAGCCATATATGATCCCTGAGCTTGTTGGGAAGCCAAAAGACTTTTATAAACAATTTGTAGTTGTTGATAAAGGTCAATTTGTCAAAAAAGGAGATATCTTGGGTTACATGTATGTTCCATCATTTGATGAAATGGTAGGCAGTAAATCCGGTTCTCCGCACATAGCATTTTCGTTCATTAAACAGCCTCGTACTGTATATGCTCCAGCTATTTTTACAGAGGATGTGGTCAGGAAGTTTGGAAATATTTATCGCAACCCCATTGAAGGTTGGGAAAGTAAGAGTTTTGGAAACGATTGGAACCGAGGAAGGGGATTGCCTGATGCCATGGGTTGGATGATCAGCGGCGAAGAAAACCCTTTTAATGATAATGAAGTTGACGTTTTTTTATATGACGGAATTAAAGATCAACAATTAGATTCTGTGGCAATGGTATACCCGGCAGATTTAGGATTTGAAACAGATAAGATTCTATACAGCGAATTTGGATGGGGGGATGCCGTTTTAGATAACATCAATATTGAAGAAGATTGGCAATTGTTGTTTGCTGGCATAGGTGGTCCGATGACCTTTTCAATTCAGATTTTTGAAAATAATAGTGTTAGAGAAACACAGGTGTTCGAATTGAGGCAGGGCCAGAACTTTAGTTTGAACCATACTGACAATTTTTTGGGAGGCACGTCTGAATTCTCTATATCCATATCTGATCCAGAAGGCTGGGGTTGGAGTATTGCATTTGCAAACAGGGAGGCCAACTTCGTGGTTCCGGGAACTACCAGAGATGTAAGCCCATTATGTCCACCAGAGTGCCCTCCGAGTCCCAATCCCTACAAACTTAGAGGCAGCGATTGATATTATTTAAGACAAGATCAGGGATCAAGAATTTATTGGGAATAGAGTAACTTAACAAGGACGCGGCAGCGGCCTTTGGGAACTTCTTGAAGGAGTATCAAGTCCAGTATTTACGGCGCGAGAATCGCGTTTGAGAGCCCCTTTTTCGAGAGGCTTCTTACTGCCTTTAATTGTGTTGAAAGGGGAAAGTGCTTCACTATATTGTGCAGGGAATTTCTCCAGAAATGACTATATTTTTTATAAATATTGCCCCCTATTTGCCCCCTTTTGAGGCTCGCGTGAAACCCTCGCTCAGTCCCCTTAACGTGAATCTGTTGCTATATATGGTGTTTAAGGAAGTATGGTGCCCTCGGCAGGATTCGAACCTGCGGCCTAGGGTTTAGGAAACCCTCGCTCTGTCCCCTGAGCTACGAAGGCATTCGTTCACAATTAATGTGATTATTCCCCACTTTGAAAATCCTGTTCCAGAACAGCGTCCCAAGTGCTCACTTCTGGATGACTTAGTAGTAACGGCGTAGTACTTCCACCACCGCGATGACTTTGCACGAACGCTTCGCTTTTCGTCCACGCATCGAAGTCTTCTCGCGACTTCCACATTGTGTGGGAGGAATAGTTTATTGCGTCTTCCTCAGTATCTCCTCGCAGCAGCGCAAAGTGGAGTATCCCCGGCACTTCATTTAGGTAGGTATCTCTGTCACGCCAGGCTGCTTCAAAGGCGTCGCCTGAATCTTTTTTTACTTTGAACGCATTCATCGCTATGAACATAAATTTAACTCCACCTTGGTATTTTAACTGACTAATAATTTGATTAGCTATTCAATCTCGAACGTAGCTTTGAACTCACGCCATTCCCCTGCTGACATTCCAACATCTTCTCGTTCCACATGCTCACCCTTGAGCATTCGCGTTATGGCTTCTTTTCCTCCAGCAGAAAGTGCGGCACCGCCGACCCGATATTTTTCGAACGAGTTATACACTAATGGGACCCACTGTCTGACTATTTCCAGAAGCACATCCGCATATGCTCGAATTTCGTATTGGGCATGTGAATCGGTTCGCAGTGCGAGGAAGCCGAGGAGGTTGTGGAGATCGATTTTCCAATACCACTGCGTATAGAAATTTAAGGAAAGATTCATTCGTGCAAGTTCCCGAGCGATGCCATCTCTGTTTTCATCTAATACATTTCCTTCAGCATCATTGTTGAGTAGTACTTCATAATTGTTGTATACGTGCAGGGCATCGTCTCGTAATAAATTTTGAACCCGTGTTGCTTGTTCTTCAGAGAGTGGCTGGTCTGCTCGCCCTTGTTTGAGGTCAGTACTTTGAGCAGCGAGGTGATCTTGTTCAGGGATGTAAAACTCACGGTCGAGTATCGAATACCTAGCTGAAATTTCGTTCACGTTCGCAGTGCGATGTCTGATCCACTGCCGAGCCACGAATATAGGTAGCTTCACATGCATCTTAATTTCACACATTTCAAATGGGGTAGAGTGACGATTTCTGAGTAGATAATTAATAAGACCTTGGTCTGTATTTACAGCTCGTGTGCCTTTACCAGTTGATACTCGAGCTGCTTGCACTACGGCGCCGTCATCTCCCATGTAATCTACTATGCGAATGAAGCCGTGATCCAAAACCGCAAAGGGCGTATGGAGGAGCGACTCGATTCCAGTACTCACTGGTCGGAGCGTAGGCTCGCTTTGATTGCGGAGCTCACTCGCATCAGAAAGAATTTGTGGTGAGAGGTTCGTTTGAGCCTTTTTAAGCGCCTCTTCTATTGATTTCGGATCATTTTTATCTGATGTCAACGTGTAAGTCCTTTATAGATAGACGTAAGCAGGTGGATAGGTTTGTTTCTATTTTTTCTTCCTGAGGGAGAATACTACTAAAGCTACCATAGCAGCCGCTGCACCCATAACAGAGCCTCCCTTAATAATATTGGAGACGAGATTACTTTTTCGTGGTGCCGCGATGATCACGTCGGGAGTGATTCGTTCAACTAAGACTTTTTCATCCGCAGTGGTGGCTGTGACTTTTTCTTCCGACAGGCCTAAGTGTTCCGATGTATCCGTGAAGCTTGGGTGTTTGGGCGCTGTTTTCATAGGTCCAAAGCCGTATTGTTTTTGGTTAATTTTTGTGTTGGGAACCTGCCTATTTCCTAAAATTCCATAACCATTACGGGCGTTGGTTTTGTGGTCATTTTTGAGAGTTAAAAATCGCAGTCTGTGTTTTGAATCAGGTACATCGGTGGCAACGCTAGATTCACTCCAAATTCCATATCCTGTTCGGCGTTTTTTCTTTGAGGAATTCGACAGTCGAATCGACTCCATTTCGCCACTCTTTTGTGGCGTTTGAGTTGCTACGGGAGAGTGTCGGGCATTTTCTGTTAACTGATTCGAAGGAGGCTCTATGGCTATTGATTGTTCGTCGTCCGAGGCGGTTTGTTGGTCAGTGTTCAGCTCTGAGCTGAATCGCTTAAATACAAAACTTGGTTTCAGTATTGCAGTGAGCACCATTGCNACTGCAACACAGATTCCGAGAGTACTGAATAGGAATAATGAGCCCACACGGTCAGCGANAATCCCAAGCGGTAATGACATCACACCAACGGCNGAGAATGAAAGCATGAAGAGGCTCATGACTCGTCCGTAGAACTTTGGATTTGCCGCTGTCAGCATCATTGTGCTGCTTGCAGTCATATAGAATGCGGTGGCACCACCGACCATTGTTACACCGACGACTGCACCCGCAAATCCAAACATTTGAGAACCGACGGTCATGGTTATGAAACCTGCAGCGGTTGCAAGTCCAGATAACCATTGCAAGAGAGGNTTCCTGTCCCATTCTGCTAGCCATGTGATCAATACAGAACCTATCATTGCTCCAACTCCTGCCATCGCGGTGAGTTGCCCAGCTTTTGCTTCCCAGTTTTCTAGTTGGAGGCCCGATTCAGCAAAGCCTGCTACTAAATTTTGAAAAGGTTGTGCGAAGATAGTGAGTACCAACATAAGGAGCATGAGCAGCCTGAGCAGGGGGGTCCGATACACATAGCTGATGCCCGCGCTAATGTCGCCGATGATACTTCTGAACGTCAGGGATTCTTTTTGGCTACCTGAATCGAATTGGGGGGCAGCAATGCTTGAGGGCACTCGNAGTAATGGGATTATTGAGATTATTCCAAGGAACCCNCTCGTCATGTAACCCCATTCATATCCNACATCAAACCGATTACCGAAATGAGGGAAAAACTCAATTATTGCTACTCCAATCATGGGGCCTACTACTCGCGACATATTCATTGACATGTTAGATACTGCGATCGCGCTGCCTATCCGTTCTGGGCTTACAACCGATGCCATTAGTGGAGTTCGGGCCGGCATACCGATTGAAATGATGCTGCCTTGAGCGATACCAAGCCCAAGCAAAGACCAGACACTAATGTCTTCCGTGAAAATCAGAATCCCGCATAGGACATTTAGGGATCCCATACTCACTTGAGTAAAAATCATCAGTGTGCGTTTGTTTACTCTGTCGACAATTGCGCCCCCAGGAAGAGTGAAGAGGAGCATTGGGAGTGCTGAACTGGCCATGAGCATGCCAGAGAGCGTGAATGATTTNGTTAGTTCCCAGGCGACTAGGGCTAACAGGACCATTTGCATGTTCATTCCAAAGAATGAACACGTTGAAGAGATAAATAGTCTGCGGTAGTTCGCAATCCCGAGAACGGAAAGAGTTGTTGATAGTGAAGGTTTGCGGTTTTGTTGCATTGATATCGAGTTTAATTAAGAACATCTCTTAAGTCTGCTAATTAGTGAAGCATTAACACAGTTTATGTACCGCGAAGAGGNAGTATTTAGGTAAACGATAGACTAACCCTTGTATGAACACGCTAAACTGTACGTGCAAGAAAATGGGGGGCATATGGTTGGGACACTGGACGATATTCGTGTACTTGATCTTTCGGAACCTTTGGGTCATTACGCTGGTTATTTGCTAGCTAACTTAGGNGCTGATGTTGTTAAACTTGAGCCTCCAGATGGTGATGATTCGCGATCGTGGGCCCCATTTTTACCTAATTTGGATCAACCGGAGTCCAGTCTACAATTCATGCTTCTAAATGTAGGTAAGCGAGGGATGACGCTGGATATATTCAGCGACACCGGCAGGGAAGTATTTTTGCAGCTACTTAGTGAATTTGATGTACTGCTTCAGTCGTGGAGTCCTCAGCAAATGGAAACCCTCGGTTTGGATCAGGCTACCCTCAGAGGATTNTTTCCTAATCTGATCAATGCTTCGGTAACTGGNTGGGGATTAGATGGACCGTACGCATCGTTTGCTTATTCAGATATCGTGTCGCTAGCCATGGCCGGTGTTATGAANCTTTCCGGCTTTGAGGAAGGCCCNCCAACACAGCTGCCAGATCAGCAGGGTTTTCATTGCGCATCGATTAACTTAGCGGCGGGAGTGGTTGCCGCGATACTAGAGCGAGATGAATCGGGAATTGCACAAGATGTTGAAGTATCTATGCATGAATCCTTGTTAATGGCCGAAGAAACCGCTATGCAATCGGCTGATATACGAGGCATCGACCGTGAAAGAACTGGCGGTACCTCTGGAGTGATAGCTATAAAGTTACCGGGAATGGGTTTGTATTCCGCACAGGATGGGTGGGTATACGCGATGGCTGCCGGGATTGCAGGCTCTGGATTTAATGGCCTTCTAGCTTTGATGGATCTGTGGGGTGACCCTATAGCCGATAAGTTGCGGGAGGAGCCTTATGCGTCTGTGATGTCAGAGTTTTCAAANAGTGCTGCGGTTTTTAGATTGATGGGCGATCCAGAAAAGATGGACGAAGTAAAAGAAGTATTTGCCCAAGTTGACGAATTAGTGACAGATTTCTTTCAGAAATATCCCAAAGAAAAATTATATGTGGAGGGACAAAAGCTGCGACTCTTGATAGGTACGATNAATGGTCCACAAGAGTTGTCCGAAAGTGAACAGTTAAACGATAGGGATTGGTTTAGGACGATTGACGACAGTGGTCGAGGTCTTGANTTGAGATATCCAGGCCCCCCTTGGCAGCTCAAAGCAACTCCTGCGGTACTGAGGCATCCGGCTCCATTATTAGGTCAACACAATGAAGAAATTTTCAGCGCCATTGGATTGGGTAAATCAGAAATCATGCAGATGAGTGAAAATGGAGTAATTTGATGAGTACTGAATCGATCAGGTCAAGGCCACTGGATGGCTTGAAGGTGTGTGATGCGACTTGGTATGGGGCGGGACCGATTGCCACCCGAGCACTTGCGAATCTTGGAGCTGATGTCATTCGTATTGAGACAGAGAAGCGTCCAGATGGACTTCGGATTGCCCAACCTAAACCAGACGGGGAAGAGAGTCTTAACCAAAGCGGTTACTACAATAATTTTAACGCTGAGAAAAGGTCTATTACTATCGATCTGACCACGGAGCGAGGGCATGAACTAGGGATTGAATTGGTAAAGTGGGCGGATGTATTTGCTACGAACATGACCGCAAGAGCTATTCGTCAAATTGGTCTGACCTGGGAAAATGTTCAGGAGGCGAATCCAGAAATTATTGGTCTGTACGAACCTATGCAAGGGTTNACTGGGCCTCATTCTGAATTCCAGGGATTTGGGGCACTCCTTTCAGCTATTTGTGGGGTGAATTATTTAGCTGGAAAGGAGGATGAGCCTCCTATTGGGGTTGGCACGAATTATACGGATTATGTGATTAACCCGATTCATGCAGCTGTGGCCGTAATGGCCGCTGTGCGGCACAAACGGCGAACCGGTGAAGGTCAACTGATAGATATGTCACAATTAGAGTCATCTGTTTCAGGGATGGCTGGGGCGTTGTTTGCCTGGGATAACGGTCAAGTCCGCTACGAAAGATTGGGAAACCGAGTGCCTTATGCAGCACCTCATGGTGCATATCTTGCCAACGAAATTGGTGACAGACCAGATCATTGGGTGGCAATCGCTTGCATGACCGACTTTCAATGGGCGGCCCTATCGACAGTCATGGAGCGACCNGAACTTGCGCAAGATATGCGATTTGCCACGTTACAAGAACGTAAGAAAAATGAGATTGAACTTGACGATATTATCGGAGAATGGGTAAGCGGGTTCANAGCGCCTGACGTGATGAATAAGCTTCAGGCAGCTAGTGTCCCTGCGGGGATGGTACAGAAAGCCTCCGAAGTTCTGCAGGACCCTCATCTTGCAGCAAGAGAATTCTATGCGTATCCCGATCATAGCGAGGCNGGGAAACGTGCATATGATGGTCCAGGCTTTAGATTATCTGAGACTCCTCATGAAATCAGGGGAGCGGCCCCGCTTTTAGGNGAACATACCTGGGAAATATGTTCAGAGGTATTAGGCATGGATAGTGGCGAAATAGGACAGCTTATGGCTGAGCAAGTNCTGTACTAGTTTAGGGCTAGCTTGGTNAAGTGACTTGCCGCCACGATTGCGGGAAGGTAATCTCGCAGTGAGAGTTGAGTGTAAGGAATTCAATTGGCATACAAGATAGTTGAAACNTGCATAGGTTGCACGGCATGTACCAAGAAGTGTCCAGTAGAGGCAATTTCTGGTGTGCGNAANGAACTCCATGTTATAGATGCTGAATTGTGTATCGATTGTGGAGCCTGTGGAGCTGTTTGTCCTCCNGAGGCTATTCTTGACGAACTAGGTGATATAGCGAGAACATTCCCAAGACGAGAGCTGCCATTAGCAAAGGTCGTCGAAGAAAATTGCATTGGGTCTGGNTGTGAGTTATGTATCAATATTTGTCCGTTCGATGCACTGTCTTTGACCGATAGTCCGACTAACCAAGACTATTACGGAATGGCGACTGTAGATGATAAAAAGTGTGTCGGCTGCAGACTTTGCGAACAGGCCTGCGGATGGAGTGCGATCTACATTGATCCTCCACGAGAAATGCTAAAAAGAAAAGTATANCCAATCGAAATCCTCACACCNAAAAAAGGCAAAGCTCTTCAGCGGTAAGTGCAGTGGCTGTTTTAGTTCTCTANCTTTATCCCCGAGTAATATCATTCTTTTAAGGGAGTTATTGTGAGTGACTTGTTAGTAGGTGGGCATGTTTCTTCTTCTGGGGGTATTTATAAAGCCCTAGAACGCGGAAAAGAAATTCAGGCAGAAGCCATACAAATTTTTTGTTCGGCTCCCCAAATGTGGCGTGCAACGAAACACACCGATGAGGCAGTAGAACAATTTGTGACTGACTTTGCCGCCTCTTCGATTAAATCAGTGTGGATTCATAATATTTATCTTGCTAATTTAGCCACTGACAAACCAGAAATGTTGGAAAAATCTATTGCATCAGTGGTTAACGCTTTGACTATTGCAAGCAAAATATCAGCTACGGGTGTCGTACTTCACACAGGATCTCATAAAGGGTTGGGGATTGATGCAGTTTCAGACCAAGTGATTCAGGCCTTGATAAAAATTTTAGACGAAACTCCAACCAATACTAAGCTGGCGCTNGAGAACATGGCTGGTCAGGGTGGNGTGATCGGGGCGACATTTGAAGAACTTGGAATGTTGTTAGACGGAGTCGATTCCGATCGGCTTGGCGTTTGCTTTGATACGTGTCATGCATTTGCTGCGGGCTACGATATTAGTAACTCTGAAGGTGTTGANAACACCATGAACGAATTTGATGCAGCTATCGGATNTGAAAAATTATTGGTAGTACATGCGAATGATTCNCTGATGGAGTTAGGTGGAAACCGNGATCGGCATGAGAATATCGGTCAGGGGTTTATTGGTGATGATGGTTTCAAAGCGATTCTAGGCCACTCTGCTTTTGCGNANGTGCCCTTCTTATTAGAGGTNCCTGGATANCCAACTGANGATAGCGAAAAAGGAAACGGGCCTGATTTGCAAAATGTGAATCATCTGAAGAAATTGCGGGATAGTTAAGAGTATCCAGTTTANGAAGGATTGATTTTCCGCGGATAGCCTGCCATTGAGCGGAATTCATCTTCCCAGTACAAGATTTCCCGTATTAAGAACTCAGTGATTGCACCTTCTTGTGTAGGAATGTCTGGATCGGACTCAAACTTTTGATAGAGCAAGGTCGCCATTGATTGATGGGACATCATGGGGTCGTTTTTTTCTTCTCGAATCACAAGTTCTGTCTCNATTATTAAGTCACAAAGTTCGGACGGAATGAAGCCGTTGAGATCTTCCGACGCCATTTCTGCGATCCAGTCAGCTCCCTCTTCCAGAGTGCTCTTGTCAATTCCTTCATTTGTCATGGACGATAGCCTCCAGAACTTTAATATTATTGTTGTTAGATTAACGCTCTTGATTGATGTATGCGACTATTTTGATTTGGAAGGTAGTATGAAAAATATTCAAGTGTCGAAGTTATATCCATCGGCCATAATTCCCCAGCGTGCTACGGATCAGTCCACTGGTTTTGATCTCTATGCGTGTATTGAGTCGCCTATTGAATTGAAATCAAGTCCACAACTTATATCTGTTGGTGTAGCTATTTCGGTTCCATTTGGAATTGATGCTCAAGTTAGACCAAGATCAGGACTTACGCTAAAAGGAGTTATAGCCGGATATGGCACNATAGATGCCGACTATCGAGGCGAACTATTCGTGACGATGTATTTATTGAATGATAATTCTTCGTATGTGGTTGAGTCTGGGGATCGGATTGCTCAACTGNTTTTTAACTCCAGNCCAGCGGTAGAANTTGACGTCGTTCAGTCAACNGAGGATTTAGGATCAACTGNCCGAAGTTCGGGTGGACATGGCAGCACCGGGCGATAANATTTCGAGTTNTACAATTGGAAAAGGCCTGTAGTGATTCACTACAGGCCTTTTCTTTGCTATACATCTGCCGTGCGGCGGGGGTACGTATTTGCGGCAGATGTTATAACCAATTTATAAAGCGACAGCCTCTAGCTGTCAGCTGATGTTATGTTTCTGATTTCCCTTCTGTGGTCTTTGAAATAAGTACTGNGTGATACAGCAGTGCTGCTGCGAGGCTTCCAATAATTGGTCCTATCCAGTAGACNAGATGGTTAGTCCAAGTTCCACTNATGAGCGCTGGTCCTAACGCGCGAGCGGGATTCATCGCTGCGCCTGTGAGAGGCCCACCAGCCAGNATATCCATAGTTATAGTTAGTCCGATNGCCATACCGCCTAAGGCAGGTCCTCTACTATCGACAGCCGTACCAAATATAACGATGACTAGGAAGAATGTAAGTATCGCCTCGATGGCAATTCCATTTATGAANCCTATTTGACTNTCAAGCACTGGAGTACCAAGGGTGCTGGTAATATCGAGCAGACTTGCCGGCAATAACATGTTCACAAGGAACGCNCCGATCACTGCACCGANGAGTTGGGCCGCAATGTATGCGACCGCAGCCATACTTTCGATTCGTTGGGTAACCCAAAATCCGATGGTTACTGCCGGATTGAAGTGGCCTCCAGAAACGCCTCCTAACGCCGANACCATGAGAGCGATGGCGAGACCGTGTGCGAAGGCGATCGCGATTATATTTCCAGTAATAATTATCGACGACACACCTACAAACACGAGGGTGAATGCACCAATAGCCTCTGCAATTAATCTGGGGAAAAGCAGCGAAGAAGACAAATGAGTTTCCTTATTTGATTGTTATTCTTACCTGCTAGAAGTATCTTTGCCTCTCGTTAAACTGTCAAGTGCCTATACAAGTGAACAGTTATNNGGAGGTTNTTTTCTGAGGGNANTNTNATTTTTTTGGNTATGGNGCNAAAATGTAGCAGGNGGCTCCNATTAAGTACATGCTAACGAAGACNATNAAGACNCCGTTGTAGGAGCCTAACTGGTCANACCAGATACCGATTACGGGTGGNCCAAGGGCGTTCATACCCAGTTGAATTGGTTGGAANGAACCTCTTATTTTNCCAACATGGAAGCGACCGAAGTAGTCGGCATGGATAACTTGCATGAAGGTTACATGTGACCCAAACGCGACTCCATTTGTCAGCGCNTACAGCATTCCATCTCGTAAGGTGGTCGCTTGGGCAAGTAACGGAATTGTTAACGCCATAAGAATAAGTGTTCCAATCATTGTTCGACGCATAGTTATGCGTTGCGCNAGAATGCCACCNAAAATACTTCCGATGGCGCCCATTATCGACCAGACGGTGATTACNAGAGCNGCTTCGCCCGGCTGTAGGCCATGCTCTATTAGATAGGGAATTTGGTGAAAATTTACTGCTCCGCTCGTCATCATGGTTAGGCTGAGGGCAATGCCGACAAGCCAATAGGCCTTCAGATGAAAAGCCTCGCGTAGAGTGAATGATGATGAGCGATCTAATTCGTGTGCCGTGTTGGAAAGCTGGCTAGCCGAATTATCTTTTGCGGCTTGGACTTCATCATCTGGTAATAATCCAATATCTTCGGGCCGTCGTTTCATAAAGATAAGAGCCGGCAGAAATGCCAGGAAAAGGAGTAGAGAGAGAACCACCCATGCATTACGCCATGAATCAGTGAATTGGATAGTCAGAGCGACCGCGAGCGGTAGTGTAGCCATACCCGATCGTTGGCCAACCCCGACAATACTCGCAACAACTGCTCTTTTCTTTATATACCAATTTGAAACAGTTATATAAGAACTTGCTTGCATACCTCCCATCGAGAGTGCTCTACCAATTCCATAGAACAAGATGAGTTGCCACAAACTGCTGACTGTTGAAAGGCTGAGACAAGCAATGACCATAATCGTACCGCAAATGGCTATGACCCAGCGTCCACCCCAGCGATCGATAATTGCACCTGACCAGGGTGAGGCGATTCCTCCTAACAGCGATCCAACAGAAATCGCGCTTGCTATCGCCGCTCTGCTCCAGCCGAATTCGAATTCTAATGATTGAGTAAATGCACCGAGCACTGGATTGAAAAATGTTACCGATGCAAATGATGTTCCGACGGCACTGCCAACAATTAACCATCCATAGTGAAATGTCGGGAACCTGCTTCTATTATTCTTCATTTCACTGCTTAACTAATACCGAATATCATGCGTGTATAGTGTGTGAGTGTATGTATTGATCTCGGCTAGCGCATGCACGAGTGTGTTGGAGTTCAATTTTCAAGGATCAGTGATCGAATTGAATGGATCTTTGCTTTAGTAGCGAATTAGGTGTGTGGGAGGATATTATTCATGAATCGTCGAGTAAAGAGTGCGTTCGGAATTTTATGTGCAGCCGTTCTCGGAACGGTACTTGGTAGACTCTTGCGGGAGTCTTACATTCAACCGAACGAGGATGGATCTCGAACCTCTACTTCTAATCTGAGTATTCCTGATCTAATACCTGGTCTTGTGGCAGCTGGGCGTACTCGAGATGTTCCATGGGTTTGGCTTAGAATACCTATGTGGTTGACTGCCTTCGTCGTAAATTTTTCATTTTCTCTTGCGGGTGGAGACATGGATAATGTTCGTGAGACTATTACCAGATTGGTGAAGGAAAATAGTGGNATCGATATAGAAGGCATTTTATCTGCTATGGAGACCTTAAACGTTGACAATGATCTTTGGAGTTAGATTGAGGATGATAAGATCTAACCNAGATTACTTGGNTCGTGAGATTGGGTGCCTTTGATGACGATCGCTCTTCTTGTGCTAACNGCCTANCTTTTAGGGTCTNTNCCGACTTCATANCTGGTCGTCCAATTTTTTCATGGTTTGGATATAAGAAGAGTAGGTACTACTAATCCCGGCATGATGAATGTTTGGGATAATCTNGGATTTGCATCAGCTCTNCTTGTTGCAATTGGTGATATAGGTAAGGGATCTNTTGCAGTTGGGCTNGCGTATTGGTTGGGTGCCGATGNNATAGTAGTGGGTGNGGTAGCGCTGACCGTAGTTCTTGGACATGACTTCTCTGTATTTTTAAAATTTCACGGTGGAAATGGGATGGCTCCTGCGGTCGGAGCCGTAATAGCATTGTTACCGATATCAACTATTTACATNTTAATAACTGTTATTGCCCTCTATTTANNTACCCGACGCAAGCGGCTATCTGGNATTGTNGGAATATTANTGATTCCTAGCTTGAGCTATTTGCTTGGGTATGAAGAATCGAAGATTTTGATTGCTGTTCTGGTGTTAACCCTNGCCGTGCTCAAGGTNATCCGGTTTGAGGGATTTTCNGCNGATCGAAAGCGCCAACCCGAGGATTTAGTTAGACAGCGAGAAGACGAGTAATCATGAACNTAGTTATTNATTTGATGAGCTTTTGACAATTCTGTCTAGGGGAAATTTGTAGNGTAATGAGAAACAGCGANCCCCANGATCGGTTNGTTAGTGAGTTCGCTGATTTGGTCAATAGCGATGACTCNCANTTTAATNTGTCAAGTGCGGCNCTTCTGATCNCAAAGGAAAATAATCCGGGACTTNAGACGGATTTATATGAACGNGAACTTTCGAGNCTTGGNANTGGCTTAGTNGAAGCTATCCNTTTAGACACACTTCGCTACAACGCTCGTCGAATAATAAGAAGCATGTCAGTTTTCTTATTTAGAGAATGCGGATTTGTTCCTGATCTGGAATCNCCNGATGATCCTCTTAATATTTATTTAGANACCATGCTCGATCGAAAGCGTGGNGTNGCGATTTCATTAACACTTCTCTATTGTGATTTGGGCCNACGAGCCGGATTAGATATTCGNCCAGTAGGACTACCTGGAAATATGATTTGCCGATTCTATCCAAGNGTTCCAGAGAACGATCTTGANCCTGAAGCTTCAGAAATTTTGATAGATCCCTANGCTGCGGGTAAGAACATTCGCAGACAGGACGCTCATATTCTGATTCGCAACCGNTTTGGCGGNAGAATTCAAGTNGAAGATCATTATTTTGATCCTCTNGANCCTCGNCAATTTATGCAACGCTTGCTCAGGCTACTTAAGACNATNTATTTGCAAAGAGGCGACGAGGAGCATGCTGCACTAATAATTGACTTTCTCGTAGCAATGTATCCTTGGGATCTTGATGAAATGCGTGATCGNGGGATGTTGCGAGNGAAGACAGATGATGCCAACGAAGCGATAGGTGATCTTGAACCGTACNTGCGATACCGGCCGCAAGCACGTGATATTGGAACAATTCGGGAAATCGTTCTATCGTTAAAAGAGCATGTTCAACTAGAGAATGATTCTGCTATGTTAGATTNAGAATAAATGATGAACGGGGGAATGATGGAACAAAAGATTACTCATCTCCATCAGGTGGAGTCGACTGCATCAGATTTTGTTGTATTCGCTGAAACTCTAACTTATGACACAAATCATGCGCTTGAATTCATCGATATTACAGAGGATGTAAAAAGTTTCGTTCGCAGGTCACAGGTGAATTTTGGCCAAGTATCAATCACGTCTGATCACACGACAGCTGCAGTTATCGTGAACGAGAATGAACCGCTTTTATTGAACGATATGGCCCGAGTTCTTGCTAGATTTGCTCCGACTGGTGATTACTACGAGCATAATGATTTTTCTATACGTACGGTTAATATGACCTCAGCTGAAAGTGCCAATGCACACTCACATTGTCAGCATTTACTTCTGGGTGGTAGCGAGTCTCTTCCTGTGCATAATAGTTCAATACGTTTAGGTCCATGGAAAAGTATTTTTTTTGTTGAATTAGATCATGCGCGACCTAGAAGTATTTATCTTCAGGCAATTGGTATGAAAAAATCTGATATTGGCCAGAGGTAGTCGCGACGGTTCTTCGGATAAATAAAAAATGAAGCGAGTTGTTCGCACGTTACTAATTTCTGATAAATTTTCAGCCGACGGCTTAGGGCTTGTGCGGCATCCAGCGATTGATCGTACGGCTGCGGACGTGACATTGCGAGAAAAAAGTTTATTACTAAGAATTCTTAGGTGGATGAGAATCTCACGGGCTAATGCTATTGAGTTGGATCAACTTCGAGCTCTTCCATCTATAGAAGAGGGAAAGTGTTCAGTTACCCATAGGCCACCTATGACGGTGCGCTTTGTCTCGCCTTTTTTTATCTCTAAGACCCGGCTACTTTACGACATCAAATTAGCCGCTGAGTCCTTAGGTCTTACCCGAATCTGCATTGACAACCTGGGGCAATCAGTTTTTCTAGCCGCGGCATTACCTGATCTTGAAATTGTTTGGGTGGTGAAATCTAAGAAAGAGATTGAGAATCTTGCAGGTATGTCTGAGAGATCTGAAAAATTCGAGATTCTCGTGGAGGTGGATGAGAGTCTATTAGATTCAAAAGATATTGTGAGTAATCTCTTGGATTGTTTTATATATGTCATTGCCAGTAAGGTACGGACTCCAGAGCGTGCGCTTGAACTCCGCAGGTGGTCCATTTCAGAGATTGCGTCAAAGCATATAACAGTCCTAAACATTTTATGAGGTTTGAATGATCGAAGATCAGTTTTCACAGGAACTAGAATTTTTGGATGATTTAGTTGCCGCCGATGAGTTAGGTCAGGAAATCAAGGCCCCGCTCCTGGACGTTATTAAGGAAGTGATTCTGGCACATGGGGGGGCAATTTCGTTTAAGGAGTTCATGGCGTTAGCTTTAAATCATCCGGATCTTGGCTACTATGCCAAGCCAGATCTTAAGTTAGGAATTGAGGGTGATTTTGAGACCAGCCCAGAAGTTCATCCTATATTTGGAGGGCTTTGGGCTCGACAGCTTTTAGAGTGCTGGAATCTGTTAGGTTCCCCTTCAGATTTGACTTTTATTGAGTTGGGTGGTGGATCGGGATCGTTTTTGGTTGGAATGCTTGCATCTTTGCGAAGGCGTTCACCTGATTGTATGAGTTCGTTGAGAGTGATTGTGGTGGATGGATCCGAGCATCGCTTGGACCAACANAGGGAAAAGCTGAAGTTGGCCCACCCTGATTTNGATGGGCGNATCGAATTTTGGCTACTTGANGATTGGATGAGTGAGCNAGTTCTNNTTGAAAACAGCGTATTGTTNGCGAACGAATTTTTTGATGCGTTGCCGGTNCATTTACTNGAGGCTAGCNACGAACCNGANTCACTGGTNTNTGAGCTTCANATANNAGTAAATNAGCAGGATCAGCTGGCATTTCAGCCCAGTCCNTTAACGGATCAGATGGTGATTCAACATCTNGATAANATGTTTTTGGCNGGCGATGTTCCTCGACGGGTTCCAATTCCANGTACGCGAATAGAGGTNAACCTTGCTGCGTCTGAACTTATGACAAAACTNTCAAAAAAGATCNCTAATGGTTATATGTTCATAAGTGATTACGGNTACGAGGCGGTNGATTTNTATGCCAGTTGGAGAAAATCAGGNACACTTATGGCCTTTCGNGGGCATAATGTGCANCAAAATGTNTTGGATTTACCAGGGATTGCAGATCTCACAGCCCACGTTGATTTTACTGCTCTTGCTCGNGCGGTTGATGNNTCCTGGACGAGTAATGCACTGGTGTCACAGGCCGAAGTTTTAGTNTCACTTGGGGCTTACGGATTACTAGACGCGCAATCGGGATGGGCGCANAGGCGACCTGATCGATTTCTGGTGGCGCGAAAGGCAATTGAGACNTTGACAGACCCTAATGGTTTAGGTCGAATTAGAGTGCGAGTGATGCGGCGNGGTGTTCCGTTGGAAAGTCTGTTGTGCCAATCNCANGTACTCCTATAAGCTANNTTTTTTCGGAGGTGTCTTAATTATGGANNTAGGTGATCTGGCACCNGACTTTTGTTTGCAAAGTACANGNGGGGANGTGTGCTTGGCTGATCTGCATGCTGAAGGTCCGGCAGTACTAATTTTTTATACTAGNGACTTNACNCCNTTGTGNACGGNTTCCCTGAATATACTTANNCAGGAATTCGCNGTNTTGGTNCAACTNAATACAACGGTGATTGGNATCTCATCAGACTCGATGGAATCNCATCTTAAGTTTATTGNAAGGNATAAATTNCCCTTTANTCTNGCGTCAGATCCANATTGTCAAACTATTCGTGCNTATGGTGTTTTGAATGAGGATGGAGTGACTTCNNATCGTGCCATTGTATGCATCAATCAAGANGGCTTAATAATNCACTTAAATAAGTTCTTTCAGCCGGCTGATTTTCAGCAAGTGGTGAATCTGTTTTCAGTTTTGGGNTATTGATAAAAAANCATAGTTCGAATGCTCCTGCAANNTGTGCANCTAGAGCTNCTCAATATTTAGAGTCAAGAATATTTTGGAACTGGCNNCGTTTGTTATCATCANTGCAAAGCTTTAGAGGATTTGATGACTGACCATAATTTATCTTCTCAATATTATTCAGCTATTGCCATAGAACACTTTGAGAATCCACGTAATGTGGGNGAGCTTGNNGACTCTGATGTAGAGGGNCAAGTAGTNAATCCAGTCTGTGGCGATGAAGTTAAGTTTTTTTTCAGATTCGAAAAAAATCGGGCNGGACAAGACTACGTNATAGAGTCAGTCTCNTTTCAAGCATCGGGTTGTCCAGCNACGATAGCGACTTCGTCTATNGCCACNGAAATGCTTGTNGGACTGAGCTTGAGCGAGGCAAGTCAGCTCACTCGACTGGATTATGCGGAGGCGGTNGGTGGACTTCCNAAATCNAAGCAGCACTGTTCGGTACTTGCNGAGGCNGTTGTGCAGCAAGCTGTCACNAATCTCCGACTCAAAGATGANTCAAATCTCAAANAGGTCACNTGATGATCGGGGGGATNNTACTTGCAGCTGGTGCNTCAACGCGAATGGGAGTGCCAAAGCAGTTNCTCANATGGGGNGAGACCACTCTCATTGAATGGGAAATTAANGAATTNANTCTCGCGGGCGTTACTTGCCCAGTGGTTGTGTTGGGCAACAATTCATCTGAAATCATGAAGGCTATNACTGGCTTGGACTGTATAGTCGTTGAAAATGCNCAATGGCAANAAGGCCGGTCTACTTCNCTGAGAGCTGGCGCACGCGCTTTGCTTGAGGNTGCCGGTACTGATTCTTGTTATGAATCTGTGGTGATACAAAATGTNGATCAGCCAACTACGGCTTCCATTATACNAGCGCTCGTAGCTGAATTAGCTTCAACCGGTGCNGCGTTGNTTCAACCAGAATATTCNGACGANCGTGGATTACCCCATGGTGGTCACCCTGTAATTCTAAAAGGTCAATTGATAAATGAGCTTCAGGAGGTTACTGAAGAAGGTGAAGGTTTACGCCAGATCGTTAAGTCGTACGGTTCTAAAAGGTTAAATATGTCCGACGAACCGATAGTCAAAATTAATCTTAATACTCCGGATTTAGTTGACGATGCACGCTCATTATTTAGATTTAACAATGATTCTGATATATAGGTCCGTGCATAGAAGTAAGTGCTCGAGTATCCTCAGTAGACGTAATTTTATTTGAAGGGTCTAGCACAAAAATGATTTATGGCATGGGTGTTGTAAAGGGGATGCTTTTGACGTTAAAGCACGTCTTTCGCCCAGCGATCACTGTCAACTATCCTGAACAGGAGCGTGAAGTTCCTGCCCGAGCCAGAACGAACTTGTTGTGGTTCGAGGAGCGGTGCACTGGTTGTTCTACTTGTGCACAGGCGTGCCCGGACGGATGTATTTTAGTTGAAACGTCTCCTCGATCTGACGGTACGTTGGAAATTGAGCGGTATGAAATCGATTTCAGGATTTGTATGTATTGCGGTCTTTGTACGGAAGCTTGTCCTTATCAGGCGATTCAGGCTGGTGGTCGGTATAACGACGCCGTTTATCTTTTCGAGAATATGTATCGCGATCGGGACAGTCTAACTGGAGANGCACAAAAATACCTTACTGAAACTGNTGGTCGGTATCCNAACGGGCAATCGCAAGATAGCATCCCTCTGATCACTTCAATGCCNACAGCTAGGTCTCGAGTCGATGTNTCAGGTNTAGAAGAGNCGCCNGGTCCTCAACGTTTGCAAGGTCGNCATAATTCTCCNATACGTATAGCTCCAAAAGAAGAAATAGATTAGTTAACGCTGAGGTTGGTANTGTGGTTGAAATCTCANTAAATGGAAAAACAGTGGATGCTGAGCCAGGTCGCCGCCTTGTCGAGGTGATCAAGGAGCAGGGAATCACCATTACAAATCTTTGTTACATAGATGGTTTAGAACCATATGCCGGCTGTAGAACTTGTATTGTCGATATAGAGGGCGGGCGTCCCTCATCGCTGCAACTCTCATGTACGGCGCAAATTACGGAAGGCCAGGTTGTTCAGACTGATACTCCTGAAGTAAAGCAGGCTAGACAGTCTGTGATGTCGGTTATTTTGGCTAATCATCCTGATCGTTGTCTCACTTGTCACAGGCGGGTTCACTGCATGCCGGGTGATATTTGTCTGCGTGATGATGTTGTGACCCACCGTTGCCTTACGTGNAGNAAGAACTACAGATGNGAACTTCAGACTTCATGTGAAAATGTGGATCAGGGTGATTTNGCTGANCCATGGGTAGGCGAAAAGCGTTCATATTATGAGACTCCTCCTCCTGAACCAGATAGAGCAAATCCGTTTTTAGAATTTGATCCACANATGTGTATTATCTGTACTCGATGCGTNAGAGCATGTGATGAACTACGTCACACAGGTGCGCTTGCTTTGTCAGGTAANGGTCATACTACGATGATTGCTTTCGGNGCAGGTGGCCAAATTCATGAGAGNGACTGTGATTTCTGTGGAGCTTGTATTGATGTTTGNCCAACCGCNACGCTTATGGAAAAGCCCAANAAATGGACTGGTAGAGCNGACGATTGGACGAGTGCGGTGTGCAATTCNTGTTCGGTAGGTTGCACNATTACCTACGGGACAAGCGATCAAGTNGGCTCAGAAAATATACCAGTNATTGTNCGNCCAGANCGAATAAATCCTGTATCTCAGGATCAGATATGTGTTCGCGGTAGATTTGGATATGACGCGATCGGTCCGGAGGATAAGCTNACNACTTCACTTGAAAGACAGAATGATCGGNTNGTNCCTAGAACACTTTCTGACGCAACGAANGTTGCCGTGGATCAATTAAAGTCAGTGATTGATTCGCATGGACCNCAAGCAATAGGCTTGNTGGGTTCTCCTCTNGGTACNACAGAGGAGGCTATGGCCCTCTCAGCGTTAGCTGATTCGATAGGNACCCCAAATATTGATTTTTCTCATGGTGTNATTCATAGATCAGTGCTNTCTAGCCTAGAGAAAGCNCTGGGNACTACGAAACTNTCGGCAGATCTCACAGACATCGAGAATTCGTCGAGGCTAGTAATAATNGCTACAGACTTAGAAGAATCACATCCAGGTGTCTCCCTCAGAATTAAAGGAGCNGCGAGAAAGAATCAAGCGAAGGTGATTTTGATCTCGCCACGTTGGAGCGANCTGGACAGGTTTGCGGCTAGCGTTTTACGTTGTTTTCCTGGNTCTGAGGCAAATGTNGCNGACTCATTAAGGAAGCTAGAGACTGATCCACCTCCAGGNATCGCAGCCGAGCAGTGGGNTGCGGCATTAGCAATTGTTAGNGCTNATGAGGAATTTGCTGACGATATAACCTCTGTTGTTTTTGCACCTAATGCNATTGACGGTGAGATGGCTNGTAGACTAGCCGCNGCAGCNTGNAATTTAACTATTNGTATGGTGGGTAACACGAGNGCTCAGCATCTCTTTTATCTACCGNTAGACGGNAATACGCATGGAGTGCATGACGCAGGCCTCNTCCCCAGAGCAGATGGCAAGGCGTTCAGTGANATANTTCTAGGGGCGATTTCTGGTTCAATAAAAGGGCTGGTTATTCACGGTGATAATCCNATTTTAAATTCTCCTGATACTGACACAATTCTCTCAGCCCTCTCNAATTTAGANTCNTTGGTGGTCATTGATTCGGTCAAATCNACTCTTTCTGANTATGCTACCGTGATGCTTTCAGAGGCNGCTTTTTATCACAGATCTGGTTCGATCACGACGGCTGATCGTCGAGTATTGCTCCATAATTCGATTGATAGTGGTGTAGAGAAAGAAAAATCTGGGATCCAAATTATCANACGAATAGCAANNGGTATGGGCTTTGATTTTGACAGAGTCTTTTCATATTCTGCACTTGCTGAATATCCTTCAGAGGAGGCTGTGATAAAGCGACAAGGTTATTCNCGGGCGGTACCGGATCAATCTGAATTAGANGATGAGGTGCATGAGATACAGCTGACACCCATGGACAAGAGAGTAGAAAACCTAGCTGTGTTTACGTCTAGGTCGCTCTACACCTCTTGGGACGGCGCATCCAGTGCGTCGGAAGAGGCAGATAAATTGGATAGAGAAGGAGCTGCTTGGGTTAATCCAACTGATGCACAGGAGGCNGGCGTGACTNCAGGCGCCTTGGTAACTCTTCAGAATGGCTCGCATTCCATCACTATGAAAGTCAAGCTAGATGATGGTGTAGCAGCGGGTACTGTTTACGTACCCTCTTACTATCGTGGTGGTGCAGTTATGTCTTTGTTTGATTTTGAAGGTTTGGCTGGAGGGCTTCCCTCGGTTAAATTGATCGCGGCTAACGCGTAGCTGCACACTCTAGCGACACGAGGGTATTTATTATCATAGTAGTTATTACGGTCGCATAAATGGCAGATATTACNAATGATATTTNTGATTCGATTGCACCACTGGATCAAGAGTTGAATGGTGTGCGNCTTGATACCAGAGACNTAACGCTTGATAACGGACTTCGAGTTCTCCTTACTCCAATGGANCGTGCTACTTCTGTAGGGATTTCGCTATATGTGAAAGCTGGTTCCAGNTATGAGTTAACAGAATCCGATAGTGGTCTTTCGCATTTTCTGGAACATCTTTGTTTCAAGGGTACTTTGCANCGACCAGATCCCGTAGAGATTTCCAAAGAACTTGATCAGTTGGGTGGTGGAGTTAATGCGATAACAGATCGTGAGCTGACTGTTTATTACGGCAAGATGACGCCAGANGCCGCNTCACACGGGTTGGCTCTTTTNTCNGATCTCATACAAAATTCCATTCTCTTGGATGATGAGATTGAACGAGAGCGCGGAGTTATTTTGGAGGAATTGGCTGCTGTTGAGGATTCACCTCCGGAACTAGTTTCTGTTGCCCTCGACGGCTTGATATGGCCCAATCAACCCCANGGTCGAGAAATTGCTGGAACAGTTAGCTCTGTTACTAATATGCCACGTGAGAAGATTGTTAGTTATTACAAGCAACAATATGTACCAAATGCAGCAACGTTATCAATTGCGGGTGCTTTCGATCCAGCCAGTGCAGAGCGTGCCGTGAACGAACTATATGGTGGATGGCAATCAGGCTCTCCCGGTCAGTTCATTCCAGATATGCCAGTATCTAGAGCGGAGACTGATGGAGATCTAAACTTGGCTAATAGATTAGCNCTGATTCAACGAGATACAGAACAGGTACATTTGATGCTAGGAATGCCAGGCCTGGCATTGCATGACGAAAGACGTTACGCACTTGAATTATTCTCNGTCATTCTNGGAGAGGGTATGTCCTCTCGATTATTTGTTCGGCTGCGNGAAAAGTTGGGATTGTGTTACGACATTCATTCTTATCCAAGCTTTTTGACTGATACAGGAATGTTTGGCATATATTCTGGAGTTGATCCGAAGAATGTTGACGCCACGATTGAAGAACTATTCAACGAGCTTGAGCGAGCAGTTGAGATGCCTACTGAATCTGAAGTGAGNCTAGCGAAGCAAATTATTCGTTCGAGACTAACTTTGCGTTTGGAAGACTCTCGAGCCGTCTCATCGTATGTTGGAGCACAAGTNACTCTGGGGCTTCCAGCTTTGCAACCCGACGAGTTGTTATCAAAAATTGATTCAATCGATCGTGCCTCNATCGGAGAAGTTGCCGAGCTGATATTGAAGCCGAGTCGATACCATTTATCTGCTATCGGCCCCGTGGAGCGAGATAGATTNGCTAATCATTTGGCGCTCGGCTGAGGCTTCCAGTCGTAAAGCTATTTGCAAGAACCCNTTAACAACGAAAGAGTCTGAAATTAATATGTACCGATATCTATCGGTTGCTGGATCGAGATTATTTAGATCGCTAATTTTCTTTCAGACAGTTCATTGTTTTCAAGTACCCAACGATTTGAACTTGGAAGATCGCCAGCTCTAGGNCTTTCAGGATCTGGAGTTGCGATGAAGGTNTGGTCGGATTCTTGCACTAGGTGNGTGACACGTTCCCGATGTGCTTCGTCAAGCTCTGACAGGACATCATCTAACAAGAGAATGGGTTGTTCGCCGGTGCTCGTACGCGAGAGATCTACTTCAGCAAGTCGTAGGCTGAGAGCGAGCGAGCGAAGCTGACCACGTGATGCAGATACACCAGCATCTGATCTATTTAGTTGAAAGATTAAATCATCCCTGTGTGGTCCAACTGTTGTTGCACCACGGGAAATATCAGCNGCACGAGCCTGAGCAAGGGAATCAACGAGTGAAGATTCAATATCTGCAATTGAACCGGTCAAATCCACGCTTGCGCTTGGNGCATATTGGAGAGTGATTTTATTAGTCTCAGAGTTTTTAGGATTTAGTTCTGAAAAGAATACCGATGTTGTCCGGCTTACAGTATCTAGAATACTTTTACGAACTGTGATTATAACTGCAGCTGCTTTAGCAGCTTGAATGTCCCAGATATCCAATGCAGAGTTTTTCTGCCTGCCGGTACTTATTTGTTTGAGTAGGGAATTTCTGTTTTCTATTATCTTGTTATATTCACGAAGTGCGACAACGTAGTCACGATTTAGTTGCGATATTGTGGCATCTATGTATCGTCTTCTGTCGGCCGGTGTGCCCTCAATGATTTTAAGGTCGCGGGCAGAGAATAGAATACTTTTAATACATCCAATCACATCAGAGGCTTTTTTNGGGCTTTTGTTTCGCTGAAACTGTTTGATCATTTTTGGTCTAGGATCTCGAGGAATATTGGCGTCATAGCTTATTGGCTCAGCTGCACTGATGCTGATATCGATTGACTCCCTCGTGTCGATTAGTTGTGAGGCGTTTATTTTTTCAGCTGATATGAAAGCTCCTGGAAGCGGGTCTTCATCGAGCGCTCGCCAAGATACAAGCTCAGCGTCTCTACGTGTTCGAGGAGAACGAGTGGTGCTGAGCATTGCGATCGCTTCCAGGAGATTCGATTTTCCNGATCCGTTTTCACCATAAATTATGTGAACACCTGAACTGGGTTCCCACTGGAATCTATGGAAAGAACGATAGTCCTTGAGTATTAGTTTGGTAATTTCCATTCTAGGTATCGGTGATCTGTCACACCCAAATTCCCGATTTTTCCTCCCAAAAAAACTGAACTAAAACGCCAAAGGCATCTTTTGGGTGAATGAATGTTTCGCGCCANCGNGCTCCATCAGTGACACCTTCTCTTCCGCCAAACACACTTACGCCGTNGTTTTNACAGGCTGCTAAGGCCTGTTCAAAGTCAGANACCTGAAATGTTAGATGATGCAAACCAGGCCCNCGTTTATTCAAGAAGTCATTTAGAAAGGAATCATCTCCGTGAGGTTCTAGCAGTTCAATTCGAGACTGTTTAGTTGGCCAATCAAGCAGGTGTGAGCTGAACTGAACTTTATGATCTGCATCATTTGAGCTGGTTCCCAATGGGGATTGATAGAGTGTCGAGAGCCCAAAAATGTTCTTGTACCAGTTTGCAGTGTTTTCACGAGATTCTGTCACATGACACAGGTGATTCAGAGCTGTAATCCCTAGATGGGAGGTATCAGTGTCGAGAAACCCTAAAGCCTGATTCCAAGCATTTTCGGACTCGTATAGCTGGAATAATACTCCTTGTCCACCTCCACGTGGATGGATGTAAGCNTATTTTGTGCCCTCTTCATCGATGGTTTCTCCCCAAGGGATTATTCCTTCCGACCGAAGAAANTTGACGCTTTCTTCTATCGAGGGNACTTGGAACGCTATGTGATGCAGTCCCTGGCCATGTGGTCCATCGAGGAAAGAATGGAGGTATGAGTCGGAATCAGCCGGTTCTATGATTTCGAGAGCAATTTNTGAACTACCTGGTGCTTCTAAAATCATTCCGTTTAGCCCNGAACTACCGGTGAAGGTACTAGTTTCCCGGAAGCCGAATAGATTTTTCCAGAGTTGCGATACTGGAGCGATTTCTCTGGCAGCGATGCTTACGTGATCCCATTGTATGGTTTTGATCATACGCGCTCTGATATGACCTTAGGTTATCTTCGACCACTGATTTGCTTTGTTTTATGCTCGACATAATCAACCAGCATATATTCTCCCAACTGGTCGGGGGTTGAGAAAAAGACTCGACCACCATTTAATTTGGCAATTTGATTAACAAATTCTTTGAGCGAATAACTTCGATCTAGCATGAATGTGTTAATTGTGACTTGTTTCTGAGTAAGTCTTTTTACTGCCTTTAAAGTTTCTCTAATGGTCACCGGGCTAGGTGGGTATGAGAATTGTGACCGGCCGTTTTCCATGTGCGCTGTAGGCTCACCATCAGAGACCATCAGTATTTGTTTGGAGCTACCTGCGTGTCTTGCAAGTAAGCCTTCTGCAAGCATAAGCGCATGGTGCATATTTGTACCTACGACTGACTCATCCCAACTGACGAAGGGAAGTTCGTTTGGCTTAAGTTCGCGTGCATAGGCATTAAATCCAACTACATAAAACGTGTCCCTCGGATATTGAGCCTTGATTAGATTTTGAAGCGCGAGAGCTACCTTCTTGGCTGCGACGAATGAACCACGCAGCGCCATAGACCAAGACAGGTCAACAAGAAGAACAGTTGCCGTCGTAGTCTGTAATTCGGATCGATAAATTTCAAAGTCATCGGGGTCTAACTGAACGGGTGAGCCCCGTCCTTCTCGTTCAAGCGCATTCATGATTGTTTGTTTCATATCTAGGTGGAATGGATCCCCAAATTCATAGGGCTTACTTTCATCTAGTCGTTCGCCTTGTCTTCCGTTTTCCGGCACTTGGTGATTACCTACGGTTCCAATTTTCAGTTGCCTGAATATTTCACGTAGAGCGTTTTCGCCTATCATCCGCGTGCCTCGAGGGGTTAATCGCCACTCGTCACCATCTTTCTGGATATAACCAGCATCTTCAAGCGCGTCAACTAGGTTTTTAAGAGATTCAAATTCTTCGACGGTATCTTTACCAAGTATTCTCTCGAGTTGCTCCAGATCAACTCCGTCCATCTCACCTCGATACTGTGCTCGTTCTAACGATTTTTCAAGAGAGTCCATGTCGTTCATTTGTTTCATCAAGTCGGCAGCAGCTTCNAGACTTATATCTTCACCACCACGAAAAGGGTACTGGGTGCCATTTTTACCTGAGTTTAAGAAGGANAGATTTTCAGAAAGTTCGTTNAATTCNGCCTGTAGCTCGGGATCTCCAAGACTGTTGGAAAGCAATTCTTGTANCTGGTCTCGTTCACCACTTGGTAATGANGACATTAGCGACTGCATTGCGTTCATCTGTTCTTGAAGCTGTTCCAGTAATTCATCTAGTGATTGGGGNGGGTTGTCACCCATCATGTCCCCATATTTTTCCATGAACGANTCAAAATCGGGTTCTTCGCCTTTGATCTTTTGATTGATCATGTCATTGAGGTCGCTAATCATATCTTTTGTCCGCTGTTTGTCTTCTTGGGACATATTGTTCAGCGAATCTTTCATTTGATCTAACATCTGNGATGACATTGCTTCTTTCAGTCGTTCNAGTAATTCTTGAAATTGATCGTTTGCTTCTGGCGATAAGAATTCATAGGATTGCAGCGACTTCAGTTGCTCTGNTTCATTGTCAGATAGATCGTCGAGAAAATCTTGNTTCTTTTGNGCAATTGACTGAAGGAGGTCATTNAGCCGTTTATTTTCTTGATCTTCGTCTGTTTCGCCNCCTTCAGCTGGTGACTTCGCCTCATCTGGTTCACTTTCATTGAAGGCTTTTGTTTGTTCCAGTCGTTCAGTGACCGTAGACTGCTCGTTCTCAATGATTTTTGATAAGGCTTCTTTAAGTTCCTCTAGTACACTGCTGAGATTGTATTTATCAAGTTGGTCGCGCCTCTGTTGCCGGAGATCTTGAAGCATATCTCGCAAACCCTGCATATTATCGCCTTGNGGAGTTTCGACTCCNCGCTGCATAAGATTGCGCAATGCATGCTGCAGATCACCAAAATTGAGNAAGTCATCAGCCAAGGATGAAAGTAAGTCGTCCGCATCCAAAGACTCTTCAGCTTGTGAACCATCCCAGTTTGTATATCGATATGAGGACGTCATTAAGCTTTTCCTAATCATTTAACCCGNAGCAGATAGAGTAACAGGGATAACCTTGTCACCGTCACGCATTTGTCACGACTACATGCGATACAGAGCTTCTCCTTGAAGCCTATCTTTGTTGAGAAGTTTATTGAGGTGCATACCCTCTAGCACTAATTCAATGCATGACGCCTGCATTTCAACCGTATGGTCGTCTGTAATCGATTCGATAATTTCTTTCATGCCATCCAGTGAGTCGACAATAGATCCATATTCTTCAGCTTTTTTTGCTTCACCAACGTCGACTGAGCGATCTTCAGANAATGCAGCGGATATTCCGTCCAATTGAGAGTCCTTCCCNATGTTTTCCATCAGGTTATTGAAAACTGACGCCACGGCTCCGTTAATGAGCTTAGCGATAATTTGATCTTCTTTCCCTTCTTCGACCGTTTCAAATTCAATTTTTCCTTGAAGCGATGGGACTAGGTAATGTAAGTCCGAAATTCTCGGAACGGCACANGATTCACCAAGTCGGATGNCGCGTCGNACGGCATTTGCCTGGATAGCCTCATATCCCGCTACCGATGCACGCACGGAAACGCCAGATCTTTGAGATACATCCGGAGATCNACGAGCGAGTCTGGTAATTTCAGCAATAATTTGTTCCATGTACTGGGGAACAATCAGTCGGCACTCGTCCATATCTATATCGTTGGCTTCACTATGCATTATTTTGATTTCATGTTCGATAGTGGGCGGATAGTGNGTCCTGATTTGAGCCCCATATCGATCCTTAAGAGGAGTGATGATTCGACCTCTGTTGGTGTAATCTTCTGGGTTTGCAGTAGCAACCACGATGACGTCTAAGGGGAGACGTACTTTGTGNCCTCTGATTTGNACATCATGCTCCTCCATNACATTCAGTAGACCAACCTGAATTCGCTCCGCTAGATCAGGNAGCTCGTTAAGTCCAAAGATGCCTCTGTTGGTNCTTGGTATTAAGCCATAATGAATTGTCATTTCATCCGAAAGATAGAGACCTTCCGCAACCTTGATGGGATCAATTTCGCCTATTAAATCAGCAATCGTTATGTCCGGCGTAGCTAACTTCTCGCCATATCTCTCGTCCCGGTGCATCCANCGAATTGGGGCTCTGTCACCCAGCTCACGAACCATTGCTTTGCCTTGAGCAGATATTGGANTAAATGGATTTTCTGGCAATTCGATTCCATCGAGTACCGGCGTCCATTCATCGAATAGTGTGGTNAGTGAACGAATAATACGTGACTTAGCTTGTCCCCGCTCGCCAAGNAANATAATGTCCTGNCCNGAGAGAATCGCATTCTGAAGCTGNGGTACNACNGTGTTCTCATATCCTTCAATTCCTGGAAATATATTTTCTGCAGATTTTATTTTGGCGATTANATTTTTTCGTAATTCTTCNCGAATNGGAAGAACNTTGTATCCTGATTTTTTCAGCTGTCCTAGAGTCTTAACTGTTTTAGCCATATTNCTNCCCCCGTATTAACGTCATCAGTTTACTTGAGTCATTAGACTCCAGAGACTCGATTATATGCGGCTCCGCAGATGAGTGCGCTACCATCCATTAGNAATATTTACACATAGTAGCGGAAACAGATGNNANATTTGTTTGTAGTGAAGATGGGGGACNTAACNATGGTGAATCANTCGGATGTAGTGANGGCNGATGTTGTATATGAGGACGAAAGATTTAGGATAGAGCGCCTGCGTGAGATTAGTCCTTTTGGCAATAATTCATATATTATTTCTAACGCNAGTGAAGTCGGTTCCGTGATCGTTGTTGACGCGCCNCTGGGNTCAGAATCTACNGTGNAAGCCATAGGTGANAGAGACGTGCAAGCCCTNTTATTCACGCACCATCATGGTGATCATTGGCAGGGCTTTGANACGCTTCGAGCAATGACCNCCGCNCCAGCTTACGCGGGTGCGACTGAAATCAATCTTGATCCNGNTAAGCANATACTNCCCATTGAAGAGGGTCAGATTTTNAAACTAGGCGCNCATGAAATTATNGCNATGCATACTCCTGGGCATACTCCAGGATCGACNTGCTTTNTGGTNGGCGGCGCTGTACTTTCNGGNGACGTGCTATTNCCAGGNGGNCCAGGACTAACCGGAAGTAATGNGGATTTACTAACGAGTGTAAAAAGCATTACGTCTCGACT
>NZWK01000007.1 GCA_002701625.1 Chloroflexota bacterium | reverse complement strand
ACTTAATAACTTACTTTCATCTAATATGAGTGAAATATTTGCCTGTCAGTTGTCATGCCCCACGCAACGATTCAACTGATGAGTATAGAACGGTACCTAGACTAGCGCAACCGCATCACTTAATTAAGCGGGGTAACAGAGCAGATCGTAAGGAAGTGATCCTTTCACGATAGTTGGCACCATTTCACCAGGCTTGAACACACCTTTAACAAAGGCCATACCGTCCACTTCAGGGGCATCTCTAAACGATCTGCCAATAGAAAATAGATCGCCGTCCGTATTTTCCCCTGGCTCCTCACTTTCGATTAACACGTCTACTCTTTCGCCCACTAAGTTTTTTGTGCGTGAGGCGGAAATGTCTTGAGCTAATCCCATAAGCCGACTATACCTGTCAGCGACTACCGCGGAATCGACAGCCCCCTCGTACTCAAAGGCAGGAGTCCCGTCCTGAGGTGAATAACTGAATGCCCCAATGTGGTCGAACTTCCACTCTTTTGCAAATTCTAATAATTCTAAAAACTCAGACTCCGTTTCGTCAGGAAAACCAACTATAAACGTAGTCCGCAAGGCTATGTCTGGCATAGCTTTTGTTAGTAGATCAAGACTTTGATTTGCCTTGCGTAATGAGGGCCGTTTCATCCTTCTCAAGGTAGCGTCACTACCATGTTGTAATGGCATGTCAACGTACGGAACAACATTCGGCAATCCTGACATAGTTTCGACAAGCTTTGGTGTAACCTTGCCAGGATAGGCATACATTAATCGAATCCATGGTACCTCAGGAACAGCCTCCGATAACTTCTCTAGAAAATCTGCTAGCCCATCTTTATTGTTGGTATCTTCTCCAAATGCAGTCGTATCCTGAGCAATCAACACTAATTCCTTAGCACCAGCGTACGCGTGCATCTTAGCTTCCGAAAGCAACCTTTGCTCGTCACCCGATCGCATCGCGCCTTTTATTTGAGGGATAATACAAAATGTGCAGGGGCGATCACATCCATCAGATACTTTTAGATAGGCTGATACAGCCGCCCCAGGCATCGTTGCATCGGGAATGTCATAGGTTTCCTCTGAAGGGCCAAGCGCCAATGCAATTGAATCCCATTCTTCAGCACCAAATGTGTTGTCAACTCCTGGTATCTCTCTTTTTACCCGATCACTTGCTATCTGGGTGAGACAACCCGCAACCCACAATTGTTGATCTTCCGCGCGACTACTGTCCAAATCACGTATTGCATTCAACGACTCCTCGGACGCATCGTCAATAAAACCGCACGTATTTACCAAAAGAAGGTCAGCATCCTGCTTATTGAAACTTGGAATGTGACCAGACGCGCGCAATGCCGACTCCATACGCCAAGAATCCACGGTGTTTTTTGCNCAACCCAAGGTCTTCAAATGATATTTCATAGACCCACAGCATAATCCAGTCTTTCTTTACTGGTATATCACGTANGCAGGTGGAAAGCTCAACTGCATCAATTCAATCGGTTTNAGTATTGGATTATCCCAGTCAAAAAAAAGTTTGATCGCTGGCCATTCCGAAGACGGNCCGAGAGAAAACTGCGAAAAGTCCGCTAGTTTAGCTGCNGGGGTACCCCAGCCATCNGCATCAATAATCAGATCTACTTCGGGCACATCAGCAAAGGTTTCATCTGGNAGCATGATGCTGAGGAACTGATGCACCACTAGAGCTTTCCTTGGNAGATCATATTTAATCACTAAATCCGATAANANCCTCTGCGCTNTATCTATCTCAGCAGCCGTTAGTCGNCCAATGTAGTCTCCNCCAGGAGGCACACCTGAATANTTTGTAGCCCATTCTGGATCAAGTGCGAGNTGAACATGAGGCATTTTNAANAGAGGCAAAAAGCGGTCTATGTGTACCGANACNTCTCCCCATCCNACCTGCAAATCAATGAAAAGAAGGAGANNCTCTTTTTCGCAGAAATTAGCATACTGNGTCACATTTTCTAATTCGACNTGCCGAATATAATCGCCNGAAACNCCTGGATCACTTTGAGCTATATCAGCAATATAGTGGANNGCTCCAACCACAGANTTATCCGGACCATTNAACTCATCATACTGAAGCAAATANNCATCTAGNNCCTCGCTNAGTTNCTCTANGGGCANGCACCCTAATATTCCCATTTGACATATGTNATATGCNCCATAGAACCCCACAACCGTTGATTCCTCAAATATGGAANAATANTCACTNTCCTCCGGAAAGCCNGGACCANTAGAGAGNCGTGGGTTNACGTCAGTCCAACCCTCGACNGTNATAAAAGACGGAANCAATCTAGTTGCAGTCACATCAGAGCCACTGGAAGGTGAAGGCGTNGCTCGTACCTGAGTCTTCTCTCTGGCCTGACCCACTGTATCTTTATCAGCCTTGTTGACTTCTTCATCATCCTTNCTGATTTGTCGTTGTGGTACCTGAGTCACCGANGCTTCTACAGGAGACAAGACNGTAATAGTTGAANTCTCTTCNACNTCTGAACTCATCTTCTGGTTGCTACTAGAAGATACTGAATTTTTACTCNTAATTTCTTCTTNGTTAGAANAAGTGTCCGACTTTATCGCGCTCAGATAAAAAATAAATGCGCATAATACAGCCGAAGTCAAAAAAATAATTGTCAATGACCCAACTAAGTTAGGGGGCCATAGTCTGCGAGACTTTTCCAAATTTATTNTCCGTTATGTCTGCACAGGTCNANGCTTTGATCTANTGAGATANNAANNAATGGCTCTTTTTTATTCGATACCAATAGCCAGTACCGACCTTGTAACTTCACCATTCTTTAGGGCCTCAAAGGCNTCATTAATTTCTTCAAGCTTNTACCTACGAGTCACCAATCCATCCAGATTTAATTTGCCCTGTCTGTAAAGACTAAGAATGTTCGGCATATCTCGGTGAAAACGAGCTCCTCCATAAAATGAACCCTTAAGAGTCTTCTCCTCTAGCCATATCATGCCACTGACTTCTATCTTATCCATAGGCGGAACCATTCCNACAACGACTGCGGTACCACCCCGTTTCGCCATCTGATAAGCCTGCTCTGCCGTAACCTTTAGACCGATAGCTTCAAAAGCAAAGTCCGCGCCNCCACCNGTCAATTCTTGAAGTTTAGCCACTGGATCGCCATCGGACGCNTCGATTACATCAGTCGCACCAAATTCNCGTGCNGTGGTCAATTTATGCTCAACCATATCCACTGCAATAACTTTTTCCGCGCCNGNCAGAGCCGCTGCCTGAATAATATTTAACCCAACACCACCCGCACCAATTACGGCAACGGTGGATCCNGGAGTAACTCCNGCTGTGTTAACTACTGCCCCGTATCCGGTCATCACAGAACANCCNACCAAAGCCGCTATCTCGAGAGGAATATCATCCGCTACCTTAACCAAACCCGAGGCATAAGTTATGACATATTCAGCNAATCCTCCGACATTAGCCATCTGTGTGACTGCTTCACCATCTCTAACCAAACCAGGGTTNTCNCTTCGNGGGGCGCCTTGACTACATATATTAGGACGCCCACTGTCACAATCAGCACAATGNCCACACGGTTGCACAAAACCGATTATGACCCGATCTCCGGGAGAAACGTTTGTTACAGCGGAGCCTATTTCACTGACAACACCGGCGACCTCATGCCCTAAAACTGCAGGGTGGCGTGTGGGATATGTGCCCTCAATGAAATGTAAATCAGAGTGACATACACCCGCTGCTATCACTCTAATTATCGCTTCCGTGGGGCCTACTTTGTCAAGAGTTAACTCTTCCACAGTCAATGGGGTCTGGGGTGCATTTAATACTGCGGCTTTCATACTCAATCCTTNACTACTTCAGTTAACACTTAGTCCTTCTAAAACCTCACACTATNTGACTATTCAACCCACAGGAGTAAGACAAGTTGGATGACCGCAGCGACAGGATCTAACGCCAATCGAGCAATCACAAACCGGTCCGCACTCGCCGCCTCGGAGAATCCCTCTCATCCCCAGGGCCTTAAGTACCANACCTACAGCAACTGAAAAAATCACAAAAAAGCTAATTGTGCGACGCATATCTAAAATGTCTTCCTATCAAATTTAAAATAGCTCAGGTGTGATTAAAGCATGATTTGATTTTTTTTTCAGGGCTGATTAAATACGGCAACTGGTCTATGCTCAGATGACATCAAATAATGATGAAGAAATTACCATTNGAACTGGAGATAATCATGGCTAGGTGTGGGTTTATTGGTCTAGGTATTATGGGTGAGCCAATGGCTCGGAATTTGCTGAATGCCGGGAACGAAATTGTTGTTTGGAATCGAACCAAATCAAAAGCAGATACCTTGGTGGCAGAAGGAGCTCGACTGGGNCTATCACCGAGTGANGTAGCTAAACAAAGTGATTTTATNTTCATCTGCGTCACTAATTCTCAGGACGTACTTGATGTTGTNCANGGNACTGAGGAATCAAAAGGTGTGATTGAAGGCGTAAAAGAAGGAACAATCATTGTTGATCATTCAACAATCGCTCCAGACGTGAGCAGGCAGCTCTCAGCGGANCTCGAAAAAATAGGAGTATCTCTAATTGATGCACCCGTATCAGGCGGTGATAAAGGTGCAATAGGTGGAACTCTATCAATCATGTGCGGGGGTAATGAAAGCGCCTTAAATAGTGTCATGCCCTTACTTCAAATAATGGGTTCACAAATCACTCATTGTGGGCCGTCAGGCTCCGGACAAACAGTAAAATTATGTAATCAAATTGCGGTGTGTATCAATAACTACGCATTAGCCGAAGCTCTCGTATTCTGCAGTCTAAACAACGTTAAACCAGACGTAATGCTCGAGGCAATATCAGCTGGAGCAGCTGGTTCCTGGCAAATAAGTAATCTTGGTCCGTTAATCCTCAAACGTGACTTTTCTCCTGGATTTAAGCTTGGGCTCCAAAGAAAAGACTTAGGATTGGCAATCGACGCCGCCGATTCAGTAAACATGCCACTNTTCGGCACTACTCTGGTTGACAGAATGTTCTCAGTGGCCGAAAGGCTGCACGGCACTGATGCNGGAACTCAGGCGTTGATCAGTGCGCTCGAGACTCTTACAGATGTAGAAGTCTCCGCAGAATAATTAGGTTACCTTTGACTNTGCTGNCCCCAGCGATCCCANTGGGTAACCTCATCTACNGCCTGACGTTTGGGTTGCGACCAACGACCACGATCAGGGTAACCGAGGGGAATNAGAGCCATCGTTAGGGCATCTTCAGGGATGCCAAGCAATTGCTTAACCTCCCCTTCATGACCCGCATACAAAGTGGTCAAAGTAGCTCCAATTCCATGAGCTCTGGCAGCCAACATCAAATGCTGCACGGCACCATATATNGANGAGCCAGCTCTTGGACTTGTAGATGAAGCAGTATTACGCTGAATNGCAAATATCCAGATAGGGGCCTCTTGAATATGATTAGCCAAATGCTCGGCGCTTAGATAATTCTTCGGGCCCAAAGTATCAGCCGCATCTTCTCCCTCAAGAATTTTCGATCTGCGCACTCCATACGCCTGATTCCAACCCTCTCGGTACCATTCAGAGATTTGATTTTTTACGGCCTGATCCTTAACAACTAACCAAGCCCAACCCTGACTGTTACCTCCTGACGGGCCCCGAATAGCCGCATCTAAAATCTCCCATAATATTTCGTCATCGATTGGACTGTCTGAAAGATATCTGCGCGCGGGCGTTGAATGCAGCGCTTCAATCAAACCTATTGATTGTTGTTCTACGTTTTCCATTTCTCTTGTCCTAACTTTGTTNTGTTTCATGACTTAATTCTCATACATTACTTGGTTACCACTTCTCGCGTATTGATACCNAGTACAAGTCGCATTGCCTCCACATGCATCATCATGGTGGCGGTTTGTAATAATTCTTCTTCCAAACAGTCACGAATTTTTGNAATCTCTTCCGAATTAACTCCCAATTCGCCCAGAATCAAATTATTAGCTGATAGTGGTGATGCCAAAAAACGTGCACCNGATTTTGAATAGTAATACAAGGCTCGAGCCCGACGACGAAACTCCGGATAGGCTTGCAGCTCTCTGATCTCTAACCACACAGAACCGAGAAATTTGGGAAAATGAGCTAGTGACTGATACAAGTCTGGCGGGCTATCGAGCCCAAGCACACTTGCTATATCATCTGATTCTTCAAATTCTCCTCCTGATGCTATTTCTGTATCTCTATGTACTAATTCTCNTTCGATAGGAGATCGTAATTCAANGCTGCCTGCTCCACCTACTGAGTCGCGNTCCAGAGCTTCCCGCAGTGCAGCCAGAGTTAATAAGATTTGGGGCTGCACATAATGAAANACGTCTATTACATGGGCCAATTCTTTGNTCTCGTCAGACGCTGGACAAAAAATAGGCTCGTATACCTCTTCGGTCGCCTCCATTGCCATGTCGGCCATATAGAGTGCTGAATTTAAAAAACCCACAGTGTCGATCGAAAGTTTCACGGCTGGCCACACGTGTGTCAGATACTTAGGGATATCTGACAATCTCAAAAATGGAGACGGGATAAAAGGAATATGAAAAAGCTGCTTAATTTCTTCGAAAATTAACTCTGAAGGTTGTTCAGACACTGAGAAATCTCCTAAGCCGTCTTGAGACACGACCTCTCAGACCCAGTACTTTACCTGCTCGAGCTACCCAATATTCACATGCCTGACTATTTCCAACAATTAGAGGAGATCGCCAGTGCCGTAAAGACAAGTCCTTACTAGTAGACTTCTCAACGCCATTAAGTGCAGGGTCAAATCTCTCGAACTCAACCCACTCACCATCTCGTCTTATCCAAACTTCCAAATTTGCTGACCAGGCCAAACACACGCCTGCTGCCACATCCCAAATCGACAGAGACCAAAGTGGAACCGACGTAAATACTTTTGCCGAAACCATTGCCAATTCAAACGCAGCGCTGCCGGTAACCCTATTGTCCCAATAAGGAGTATTTCCTGGTGATCCTCCTGGAGCCGCTCCTAATCTCCGTTTAACCTGCGAAGGTGGCTCCGACAAAACTTGGCCGTTAAGTCGTAGCGCACTCCCGCTGCGAGCATGATAGACACCGCTGCCCGTGAGATGTGTAGTCGAACACCAAATCGCCCCGACTACAGGAATTCCCTGGTGAAGAAGACCAATAGAAACCGCAAACAAAGGAAACCGGTTAATAAAATTAGATGTCCCATCGATGGGGTCAATAACCCACACCCAATCTGCATCGGGATTTGGAAGTTCTTCTGCCTCTTCCCCGAGAAGCGTGTGGGTGGGAAAGCGTTGAGATATTCGTCGCCTAACTTCCGTCTCAATATTCGTGTCTATAGCCGAAACAGGATCTCCAGGATCGTCCTGTGCACGGGGCCGACGGTGAGGACCGCGAGGCTTGTACTTGATTTCCGGCTCCAAATTGAGAGCCTGCGATGCCTCTGTTCCCGCCCAAGTTGCCAATTCAACAGCAAGAGTTTCCAACTCAATCAGTTCAGAATCTGAAAGTAATGCTTTAGTTTGTTTCACCATAACCTGTTCCAATAATCAGCAATCGTCGTTCTACTGTTTTGACAAGTCCGTTATTTTGCAACCAGGCTTGTGCCACATCATTCGAGACATTTTGATGCGGTGCTCGCCCATACTCAACGAACTCTCGAAATGACGGATATGCGACAAAAGTTGAAAATGTTTCATCACCCTTAAGTGCATTCGTGCCAAGCCCTATTACACGAGCTCCCTTGGACTCCAAATCAGGCCATATATAATTCGCTAGAAGATCCTTACTGGTTTCCGCAGTTGCATTGGTCTCATAGGTAAAATCAGCCTGCTCAACTATCGATCCACGACCAAAAGTTGGTGGGAGTTCGCTGGCAGGTCCACTTGCCAATCGATAATGTACCTTTGGGCGAGATAGTCCTTCGTCCATTAAAAACGGCGTCGCTTCTGAATAATTAACCAAACTTTCCCGCTCAGCATAGGTGTGCATCAAATGCTTGAATTTTCCAGAAATCTCGGGATCTTCATAAAACGACCCAACCTTTGAGCCTGCCGAATGGCCCGGAAGACTTCTACGGGTCGCATACCAGTGATCAAAATCCGCATAAACAGAATGCGTGACGACTACCTGACCTGACCCAGCAAAGCCCCATGTCCCGTACGCAACCATTTGCATACCCATCTCTCGCATCGCAGGCCAAAGACCACGACTACTCATTCTTTCGAACGCGCCACGATGAGCTTTATCAACTTGAAAATGTCTTTGCACCAAAATCATTTTTATTCCTAATCGACAATTACTAAATATTGACTCTAACCCCTGAACCCCACCAAGTGTTACCATCCGGTTTGTATAGAGAGACAATAGTTGAAGCATAGGGGGACTAAATAATGACTACGCCTCAAAGACCTCTGCCAGAAGCCAGCCCTGAGACACAAGAATACTGGGATGGAATGAAAAGGCATGAGCTACGAATTCAAAAATGTAATGACTGCGGAAAAGGATATTTCTACCCACGTCCATTCTGTCCAGTCGAGGGATGCCACTCGCAGAACGTAGAGTGGTTTACTGCATCTGGTAAAGGAACGCTGCTTTCGTACGTGATACCACATCGAGGGCATCCAGCCTTCGAAACACCCTATGTCATCGCTGTAATTGAACTCGCTGAAGGCGGAAAAATGATGACAAATCTTGATCTAGGTGACGTAGAAGCCACACCGGAAAATTTGCCGGTTGATGCGCCTATGGAAATCGGATACGAGGATGTTTCTGACGAAATCACCCTACCAATATGGCACCTAGCCTAACAAACTTAAGGAATTAACTGGAGACAAATTATGCCTGATACAAGAAATCTCAGTCACAAAGTCGCAATTGTAGGAGCGGCTGAAACAGACACTGTGGGGAAATTACCTACGCATTCAACCCTACAATTACATGCCGAGTCAGCGTTCAACGCTCTAGCCGACTGTGGCCTAACAATAGATGATGTAGACGGACTAGCCACTGCTGGAGTATCGCCAGCCGCGTTGGCTGAATATCTTGGAATCATTCCAAGATATGTTGATGGAACCGCCGTGGGTGGATGTTCATTCCTAATCCACGTAAGCCATGCTGTCGCAGCAATCGCGGCTGGCTATGCAGATGTGATTCTGGTAACCCATGGTGAATCCGGTCGATCCCGTGTCGGAGTGGGTGGAGGAAGTGCAGGGCGCGCAACTCCTACTGGACAATTTGAAGCACCATTTGGTGTGGCCGGACCTCCAACAATGTTCTCAGTTCCTGTCGCACAACACATGAAGAAATATGGTACTACTGAAGAGCAGCTAGCTGCTGTATCCGTTGCCACACGACAATGGGCAGAAAAAAATACCCGTGCGATGATGCGAGACCCGATTACCATCAGTGACGTGCTTGAAAGCCGAATGATTGCTTGGCCACTTCATCTCCTGAACTGCTGCCTCGTAACAGATGGTGGTGGTGCACTTGTTTTGGTTTCTGAAGAACGTGCAAAAGACTTTCCAAAGAAACCTGTCTACGTACTTGGCCGAGGTGAATCGATCGCTCACACTAATATTAGCCAGATGCTGGACTTTACTGAGTGGACTGGTGCTGCTCGGCACACCGGACCTGAAGCTTTCAAGATGGCTGGGTTAGATCACTCTGCAATTGACCACGCCGAATTTTATGATGCATTCTCACANCTGCCTATATATGCTCTNGAGGCTATGGGATTTGTGAAACCCGGCGAAGGCGGTCCNTGGTTTGCCGAGATGCACTCTGCGCCTGGCGGTAAGTTTCCGATCAACACCAATGGTGGTGGTCTGTCATATACGCATACCGGAATGTACGGCATGTTCGCCATTCAAGAATCAGTAAGACAGCTGCGCGGNGAAGCCGAAGCACAGGTTGACGGCGTTGAAACTTCATTGGTGCATGCACCAGGTGGAATGTTTAGCGCTACGAGCACGCTCATATTAGGAAATCAGTAGAAACAAAGAACTATTTCTGATTTANCTANTTAATTTCTGATATTTATNTNAATAAGNNAANGACCGCTNAGAACAGCGGTCNTTNNCTTATTTAGNNACNGATTNATAATTNNATTGATAACTTTGCNTNGCTAAACACCCAATCCAGGCTTACCCAACATCGTCACAGCCATATTNATCTGCCCNTANTGCTGATTACCATGATTNATAATTACTTGACCAATAATCTCATATTTCGCCAGATCTCCGTTAGGNCGTATGTACATTTCCTCGAGNAAATAGTCCATACTCATNTCCCTAATTTTNGGAACAATCGCATTTCGCACATCTCTAATATATTTTGCTAACTGGTCTCCTTCAGGAAAAACAAGTGCATATGCCTCTTCCGGAGTCATAGACGTACCCTGATCNACCTTNGGNANATTCCANTTTTCATTCAATTCTTGCTGNAGCCANACTGGNTTNTCNCGATCGAANGCGAAGTGNATTAAATTNTCAGCAGTTCGTCCAATATGCCAAGCATCGAAACCAATTGAATTACAAGGACCTTCAGGTCGNTANTGCAATTCTGTAGCGGTAAGTTCNTCAACTGCCCGCGCNGTACTCTCNAAAAGTACGTCAGTGTANGACGCNAGATATTCCTGAATNCTTATTTCAGNGCTCATAAAAATCCTCCAAATTCNTTATTTTACATTTACCTTATTAGCCACGCGGTANTCCAAGACCACGCGTAGCAATAATATTTCTCTGAATTTCGCTTGTCCCNGCTGCNATGGTCGAACTCACNGACAGGAGATAAGAGTTNGTCATATCACTACCCATTGCTGCCCATCTATCTTTNGAGTCATGGATATTCGAGTAAAGGCCGAATACCCGAGTACCTGTCAAGGNAATNCTNTGNGACATCTCNCTGTTGAATAGCTTAGACACTGATGCCTCNTANTTAGGAATCAAGCCATTGTCTTGCATAGANATAATTCGAAAAGAAAAGTTATACATCACATCAGTCTCTATATACCTATCCGCNATTTGNCGTCGATTAGGTTCATATCCAGGGCTTCTTGANTGACCTTCATTNGTTTGAAGAAAATTNCNNAGNTTATCCAAAGTNCTCCTCGAAGCCACGGCNCCAGTAATATTAGATCTTTCAAAATCCAATAGAGTCATTCCAACGTACCAACCTCGATTCTCCTCNCCNACCCTATTTGTAGAAGGNACNCTCACGTCCTCNAAAAAAGTCTCNTTNAAGTGATGCCNNCCACTCATATCGATAAGTGGACGGACAGTGACACCCGGCGCNTGCTTATCTACNAGNAAAAAAGAAATGCCTCGGTGTTTNGGAGCATCCGGATCTGTTCGACACANAACGTAAAGCCAATCNGCAAAGTGTGCTAANGACGTCCATATTTTCTGGCCATTAATCACATATTCGTCACCATCNCGAATNGCNCTTGTTTGTAANGANGCAAGNTCNGACCCAGAGCCTGGCTCAGANTAACCNTGACGCCAGTCAACCTCTCCNGACAAAATTTTTGGNAGATGTTCGGCCTTTTGTTCATCTGTTCCATGAACTATCAAAGTTGGTCCAAGTTGNGATACACCCTGNCCCCCTACCGCAGGNGCTGCNGCCAGTGACATTTCTTGTTTNAAAATAAATTGCTCCATCGGGGAAAGACCCGCGCCTCCGTACTCCTTAGGCCAATGAGGNGCCACCCAGCCTCTTTCAGCGAGTGCATTAGACCACTCAGTAGCTGCCACTCGAGCATCAGCACTTTCGGACCGTCGATCATGTTCCCAACTACCACCCGAATCTCTATATCGTTCTGGTAACCGAGCTTCTATAACAGTTCGCACCTCACTGCGAAAATTTGCCTGCATATCATTGTCTGACCAGTCCATACGTCACCCCTCAAATAATTTTCTCTTCCTTGATCGGAGTGTCTCACGTGTCATTCAATATGAAAAGGTATCAGAGCACAATGAACTACTGAATTGATCTTAGACAATTCAAACTTAAAGAGGTTCGATAATAGCAGTCATCGAGCCCTTCGAACTTTCTATTCTCGGGTCTGCTCCATACGCATGAATATGATTTTGCATCTCCTCACATTGAGCCTTTGAATCGGTATAGACCGCTACGCGACCATTTGTATCAACTATCCGAGCCAATGCAAACGCCTTCTCTTGGCTATAGCCAAAAATTTTACCTAACATCTCTATCACGTATTGATATGTGTGAAAGTCATCATCCTCCAGAATGACCTGCCACACTGAATCTAGCTGCTCACTAGTCGAAATGTTAATGTCTGTACTAGGAACAGTTTCACCACGACTGGATGAAGAGCTATAGCAGATACTAAAATTATTCTTAGCAGTTAAACGAACTGTTTTGACGCTGGGAGTTAACAGACAGCTATCTCTGCTCACACGTCCAAAGGACTCATGGAGTTTGATGATGCCAACTAACGAAAAAATACTGGGAGTGATACTGACAGGCGGTAAAGCCTCTCGCCTGAGGCCGCTCTCGAATTTTTTCACAAAATCACAAATTCCACTTCTGAATCGTCCGCTCATAGCATATGCCATAGACCTATTAGCCAGCGCAAAAATTGAAGAAATAGCTATAGTCATAGGACCAAATGATCAAGAAACTGAGATTATTGCAAAGGCCTATCGACCAGATTTAAAGATATCCACACATATTCAAGCTACTCCACGGGGATCTGGAGATGCACTCGCAGCTTGCGGACCAATCTTGAACAAAAGACCTGTAGTCGTGGCAGCTGTTGACACGATTTTGAAAGATAATTCGCCACTGACAAATCAACTCGCAGATCAAATTCAGACTTTTACTAGTGGCAACTGGGATGCTTGGCTTCCTCTTCACGAAACCGAACGTCCATCACAAATGGGAATAGTGGAAGTAACCCCAAACGAACAAATCATATCAATCGAAGAAAAACCTGATGTCCCCAAATCCAATCTCGCACTAGTCGGAATATGGATGCTCACCAACAAAGTGGTGGAACGAATCTGCTCACGTCCGGAAGTCAGTCCAAGAGGCGAAATTGAAATTACTGGGATGCTTGAAACTCTTCACCTAGAGAATGGCTCTATTGGCGGACGTATCTGGACTGGGGCTTGGTTAGATACGGGCACTCTCGCCGCCCTAATCAAGACGCAAGAAATGCTTCTAGGAGACAATCAATCTCTAATCGACCCCTCTGCCGAAATTATTGACTCCGTCATTCACAATAATGTTGTTATCGGTCCAAATTGCCGACTTACTAATGTCGATCTAAAAAACGCACTAGTCGCACCNGGTGCAATNCTCAAAAATATACGAGGACACAACGTGGTTATAGGTCCAGATAGCCAAATGACTTCGGTAAAATAGATTGGATAAAATGACTCAAGAAGAAATACTGGAAGTAGATATCCTAATATGTGGCGCTGGGGTTGTAGGACTCGCAATTGCGATGACGCTAGCAAAGAAGTATTCCGTAGCAGTTATTGAACAACACTCCGGGCCAGCCCGAGAAACATCATCCCACAATAGTGGTGTGATCCATGCGGGCATATATTATGAAACTGGAAGTCTAAAGCACCGTCTCTGCCAGGAAGGCAACAGCAGAATGTACGAGTGGTGTGACTCTCACTCAGTAGACGCCATTCAAAGTGGAAAGCTCATCGTTGCTTTTGATGATTCAGAACTAGATCAGTTACAAGAGGTTTATCAGCAAGGTATTAAAAATACAGTGCGCGATTTTGAACAAATCACAATCCAACAAATTCATGATTTAGAACCTGAACTCAATGTGGTGGGTGCGCTCTGGTCTCCATGGACAGGTGTAGTAGATGCTTACAATCTTGCAAAGTCTTACGAGCGAGCTGCATTAGAAGCTAATGCCTTCATTGCATATCAACACAAGCTAACTAATGTTGATAAGTTAGGATCGCAGTTTGTAAGCACCCTAATCGACACAAATCAACAGATATCGACTGTCAAATCTGATGTTTTAGTGAACTGTGGAGGTTTGATGGCCGATAAAATTGCAAATATAGTCGGCTATGACCTGAGCGGTGACGAAAAGAAAGGACTACCTGTACTGCAACAGTCTATAAATCGAGGGCGTTATTACGACATTATCGACCCTGATATTTGTCGATTAATTAGCCGACCCATATATCCGTTACCCGATCATCAAGCGGGCGGTCTGGGTGTCCATTTAACAACTGATACTAACGGAGGACTCCATCTTGGCCCTTCAATGGAATGGATGAATGACGATGAATCACCCAACTACCTCAACGAGCTAGACGAGTTTTGGTTAGCAGCATTTCTTGACGCGGGAGCCAGATTTCTTCCACAGCTAAAGAAGGAACACCTAGCACCGGGCCAAGTCGGTTATCGGCCAAAAATTCAAAAAGAGGGCGAAGGATTAACCGATTTTCTCATTTGGGAAGATGAAGGCTACGTGCACTTAGGTGGGATTGAGTCACCCGGTCTTACCGCTTCGCTACCAATTGCAGACCAAGTTATGAGTTTAATTAGCTAGAAGAGACTGTCTTACCGCTGTTGCCGGTGCCTTTTGTTATTCTACTTGCACAATTACTAAGCCTTCGTCCTAATATCAGACAAAATTTTGAAACTTACTTCAGTCGACGATTCGAAACACTGGAATGGGATATTCACCTTCATCTTGTTCTTCGAAATCGACTTTTACTCTCATACCTATTTTTATATCAGTAGTGGGATCGTCGACTCCAACAATAGTCGAAAGCATTCTGAAGCCCTCATCGAGATCGATATAGGCCACGGAGTAAGCCCCAAGCTCCGCAAAACTTGGTGATCTGTTCTGCCGCACTACCGAATAGGTATACACCGTCCCCAAGCCCGCTGATGTGTGCCATGAAAGATTTCCATCACCAGTCACTGTGGAATGCGCTCTCGGATAAAAAATCACATTACCATCAGAATCCTTTTGATAGCGAAGCTCGTTTTGCTTGCAGCCTTCCCAAAAATACTCACTGTCTTGCTCAGGAAATGCTGGTTGGGGTCTATTCGGCATATGAAACCAATCCTCTTCTCTTCAACTATCAATACTTTCTATTTACTACTAGTCTGCAGCCAAAATAACTGTTCCGCCGGTGTGCGTGGCTCCCAAGAGACCGCCATTACCATGCGCGACGGCTAATTTGGCATTTTCAATCTGACTGGTTGACTCACCGCGCAGCTGCCGCACAGATTCAAGCAAAAGAAATAAACCGCGCATTCCGGGGTGATTCGACGAAAGACCACCACCATCAGTATTAATGGTTAGTCCAGGACGATCCCAACGTAAGTGACCATCAGCTATGAATTGACCTGCTTCGCCTTTTTTACAAAATCCTAGATCTTCAAGCATCACTGCTACTGTTATTGTGAATGAGTCATAGATCATTGCGATATCAATATCTTCCGGCGTTATGCCGGCTTGTTGAAAAGCGATAGGAGCACTCTGTGCACCTGCCGAAACAGTGATATCTCCATCATTCTCTCGATATTTTGTGGCCTCACCACTCCCAAGAATCCAGACAGGCTTCTTCTTCAAATCAGCGGCAACTTCTGGAGAGACGAACACTGCCGCACCGCCACCGTCCGAAATCATACAACACTCAAGTAAATGAAGCGGGTCAGCCAAAATGCGGGACTCTAAGACATCATTAACAGAAATTTCTCTCACACCCACAAACTGTAAATCTGTCATCGCCTGAACGGCCTCAGGATTCCTCATTGCGTGCGCCCGAGTAGCCACAGAGATCTCGGCTAATTGTTCCGTTGTAGTACCGTATTGATGCATATGACGTTGCGCCACCATTGCGTAATTCGAGATCAATGTCGAACCATACATATTTTCCATATTACTAAGCCAAGTACCACCACCTCGCGGACCACCCGTTCCAATGGGTGTACGTAACGTGGCAGCCTTCGATCCATAAGAAGTCACAGCCACCTTACATTTCCCCGATGCGATATCCCTCAGAGCATGGGCGGCATGGAATTCATACGAGGATCCACCTACTTGCGTCGTATCAATCACAGTTGGTTTCATCCCAAGATAAGCTGCTAGGCCCAGTCCGCCGCCACCGCCATCGCCGTCACCTGCATCATATAAACCGTCGACGTCTTCCCANGATAATCCTGCATCATCAAGAGCAGCCTTAATACTTGCCGCCTTAATCTGCATGGAAGAAACACCGGGATCGACTCGTTTCGGCCATTCGTATATGCCGCCAATTGCGGCTTTTCGTTCCTGAGCCATACTGTAGTCCTCCTAAGGTGTGTAATTTCTCGAACAATCGAAAGGTTAATCGGCTCGAGCCAAGACCACAAGGGGCAATACTTAAAACTCTACGGCCTTATTTGGCCATCGCCTAACACTATCCACTTATAAGAGGTGAGTTCACGCAAACCCATTGGACCGCGAGCATGCATTTTTTGAGTTGAGATACCTAACTCGCAACCCAAACCAAACTCACCGCCGTCATTAAAACCAGTGCTCGCATTCACAAAAACGGCAGCTGCGTCCACTGACGTGAGAAACTCCTTCGAGCTTTCCGTTGAGCTGGTTACAATTGCTTCTGAGTGACCGGTTCCATGCCTTCCAATATGAGCTAAAGCGTCCTGCATATCGTCCACCAACTTGATAGAACAATTCAGCGAAAGCCATTCGGTATCATAATCCTCTGGCGTTACCGGGAAAACAGTCGCAGCTTCGTCGATCATAGGAATACTCTCAAAATCCGCATGAAGCGAAACTCCAACTTTTGCCAACATATTCGTCAAACGAGGCACCAATTGTGGCGCCACCTCACGATGAACTAGAACGGTGTCCAAGGTGTTACAGACAGATGGGCGTCTAGTCTTCGCGTTCACAACAATATCGGTAGCCATTTGAATATCTGCGTCAGCATGTACATAGGTATGACACACACCTACGCCGCCTGCCACAACTGGCATCCTAGCCTCACTCTTTACCTTATTGATTAGTCCAGTACCGCCTCTAGGTACTACCAGATCAATATATTGATCTGCCGCCAACAAAGCACTAACTTCTTCACGATCAGTTGACTCTATGAACTGTAATATTTTTGGATCAAGACCAGATTTTTCAATTGCGTGCCGAGCAATCTCAGCTAAAAGAGAAGAAGTTCTGTGAGCGTCCGAGCCAGACCTTAAAACGACCGCATTTCCCGACTTTACGGAGATCGCAGCTATATCAATAGTTACGTTAGGACGTGCCTCGTAAACGGACGCCATAACCCCGAGCGGTACACGCATCTTTCCAATCTTGAGCCCATTCGGCCTCTCTGACATATCCTCAATATTCCCAATAGGGTCGGGTAGACTTGCTACCTCCCTAACCCCCTGACAAATTGCCGCAATACGCTCGTGATTCAGGGCCATCCGGTCCACAAATGCAAGGTCAAGATTATTCCGAGTAGCTCGGGCTAGTTCATCTTCATTAACAGCAAGTATTTTAGACTGAGAATTCTCAATCTCCTCAGCTATCAACTCTAGTGCCCTAGTTCTAACTGCATCGGTGGAATTAGCCAAATCACGACTCGCTTCACGAGCTAGACGACTTTTATATGTCGCCTCTGAATCTTCGTAGGCAGAATTATCTTTGGTGTTATCAGAAGCGGTCATAAAATAAGTCTACAGGATCAACGTTTCACAACAAGTGAAGTCGCAGACGTAGGGTTTTTGCGACCGCTGGTTTCACCGAGGGAAACTATTTCAGCTTTTATTTGAGATTTTGTTACGTCTAAGAGCGCTGCGGAACCGAGGCGCCACTCTAGATGATGCGGAAGAGTTGGAGAACCAGAATTAATCAGCAAAACTCCGTCCCTGTACTCTAGACGTGCAACATGTGTGTCACCGGCAATTAAAACATCGATCGCTTCAATTGATTCCCCGGGGAATGCCTGATCTACTAATACATCCATTGGCCTGTCTTCTGGTCGGAGTTCATGTACAACTCCAAATCGCCATCCCTCTATTTCGATTCGAATATTATCCGTCGCACGTCG
>NZWK01000006.1 GCA_002701625.1 Chloroflexota bacterium | reverse complement strand
CTTCTTCAGGTGAAAACGAAAAATCCATATTGCATACCCCATAATTTTTAATTTGTTGTTACACAATTCAAAGTGTACCAGTTTTTTTTCTTTTCTTTTTTGCAAAACTCTTAATAGATCGTGTCTAATGGCCTATCAAGTAGTTGCACCGGTATCAGCGCCGGATACTAACTTGGCGTACTTAGCGAACACGCCGCGATCGTAGTTTGCCGGACGTGGTTCACGAGCTGCTAAGCGCGTTTCGATTTCGTTGGCTCCTAATTCAAGATTTAATTCTCGGCCGGGGATATCGAAATAAATTGAATCCCCTTCATTAACCGCTCCAATGGGACCGCCAGCTGCGGCTTCTGGAGCTACGTGACCGGCCATTAAACCTCTCGTAGCACCAGAGAATCTACCATCGGTGAGGAGTGCAACTGAGTCGTCTAGGCCTGCTCCTACAAGGGCGGCCGTAACGCCCAGCATCTCTCTCATTCCGGGGCCACCTACTGGACCTTCGTTCCGAATTACTAATACGTCGCCTTGCTTGATTTTGCCTTCGAGAACGGCTTGCATCGCGTCTTCTTCACGTTCGAACACTCGAGCCGGCCCTCGATGCGTCAGTCGTTCGTGGCCTGCTACTTTGATAACCGATCCTTTTGGTGCTAATGAACCTTTAAGAATTACCAAGCCACCTGTAGGTTTCAGTGCGTTGTCAGTGTCTAGGATCACATCCTGCCCCGGAGTTTCTTCAGTGAGTTCAGCCTCCTCCTGAATGGTCTTTCCAGAAATAGTCATTTGATTTCCATGAATTTTCTTTGCTTCCAGAAGTTTCTTTGCAAGAAGCCTGGTGCCACCCGCGCGATCCCAGTCTAGAGCTACATAGCGGCCACCCGGGCGTAAATCACCAATTAACGGAGTGCTATCGGATATCCGATTGAAGTCATCTATGTCTAAGTCAATACCACATTCTGCGGCGATTGCTAGCAGATGTAATACCACATTCGTTGAGCCACCCGTAGCGGTGGCACAGGCAATACCATTTTCAAAAGCTTCTTTGGTTAATAGTTCTTGTGGCTTAAGGCCACGGCGAAGAATTTCCATGACTAACTCGCCTGCTTGGACCCCAATATTGTCTTTACGGGGATCTGTAGCGCCTGGAGAACCAGATCCCATCGCAGCGATCCCTAGAAACTCTAGTACTGTAGCCATAGTATTTGCGGTATATTGCGCACCGCATGCGCCAGCCCCTGGACACGCAGCCGCTTCTAACCCAGCCAACTCTTCGTCGGTCATTGTGCCAGCAGCGTGTCTTCCGACTCCTTCAAAAACGTCCTGGATTGTCACATCTTCGCCTTGCCAACTGCCGGGCGCGATTGAACCCGAATATAGAACCATTCCAGGGATATTTAATCGGGCTAATGCCATGGCGCCCCCGGGGATTGTTTTGTCACAACCAACTATTATCACTGCGGCGTCGAATGAATAGCCTATTCCACAGAGCTCAATTGAGTCTGCAATCAACTCGCGTGAAATTAGCGAGGCTTTCATACCCTCTGTTCCCATGGTGACACCATCTGAAATTGATACGGTGTTGACCTCCATTGGGGTTCCACCAGCTGCTCGTATTCCTGCCATGACTTGTTGTGCAAGTGCTCGTTGAGAGTAGTTACATGGCATTGTTCCAATCCATTCATGGGCAACCATAACCAAAGGCCGTTTTAGATCTTCAGCTGAATATCCCACAGAATGCAGCATTGAACGGGCTGCTGCCCGGTCAGGGCCATCGACTAGGACATGACTCTTATGACGCATATCGAATTGGCTTGTTGACGATGTATCAGACATATTAGAACTCCTTAGAATCTGTTTCCTAGGCGTCAGCCACGGTAGGGATGGTTTTCAGATCGGCGATAATCTCCTTGACTTGATCACGCTCCTCGGGTGTTTTTGGATCTACTCGAAACGATACTTGGGAGTTAATCCCTGAATATTTTTCTTTCATTTTTCCGGCAATTACATCCCACGTTCCCACAACACAAAATTCTTCTATCATTTCGTCTGTGACCACATCGACCATTTCATCCCATTTCCCACCGACTGATAGTCGGTGAAGCTCGGCAGCTTCATCAGCCCAACCATGTAACTTCATAACATTTGAGTATGATCGTGTGGACGCATAGAAAGATATTCTCTTTCGAGTGATTTCTATTTGTTTTTCTAATTCCTCCTCGGTTTTAGCAGTCACAACGAATCCACCCCCGCGAATTTGTACTTTCGAGATATCCTTTCCAGCACGTCGTGCGCCCTCTTGAACCTCAGGAATTAATACTTCGCGAATGTATCGAAAGGTACTGAACCCGTGAACAGCGATTCCATCTGCCACTTCGCCCGCGAGCCTCGCGTTGAACGGATTTACTGCCGAAATAATGACTGGGATATCGGGATGTTCAATCGGCCCGGGATTGAACATCGGGCTTGTGAGTTTGTATTGATAAAATTCACCCTCGTAGTCTGGTTTGGTCCCATGTTGCCAGGAATCCCAGATAGCTCTCATACACTTGATGTAGTCACGTAGATGGGGTCCAGGTGGGTGCCAAGGTACCGAAAATCTGCGTTCGTTATGCCCTTTCACTTGTGTGCCAAGGCCCAACACGAAACGTCCTCCAGAATACGCCTGCAGATCCCAGGCTAGGTTTGCTGAAATATGCGGAGCTCTCGGGAACGCTATCGCCACCGATGTGCCAAATCGGAGTTTTTTAGTATGCTCGGCGACTAGAACCAATGGTAAAAAGGGATTATGTGTTGTCTCGCCTATGGCCAACGAATCGTATCCTAGTGATTCAAGTTCCTCGGCTTGTAAAACGATATCTTCTCCGAGCATCGAGCCTGCTCCGCCGCCAACTTCCATAGCCATAATTTTATTGTCCTTAATTTAATTTTCTTACGCGAGATTAACATCTAACACTTGTTGCCCATTAGTTTATTGTCCTGAGAATCTTTTTACGAGAGCAAATTAGACATACCTAGTTCACTGAAAGTGCTTTCAAACCATTCCACAACCTCGGGATGATATGGAATGCCCCTTTCTTTCCGATCGATCTCTTGTTCATGTTCTTCTATTCCCGCATATATCACACGATCATGCCCAGGCGCGGTGGGAGTTTCTTGCAAGGCCACAAGATATTCATCCATATTTGCCTTGAATTCAGCTAAATCTCCAAACGCCTCAACGTTAAAGGCGGTAAAATGATGGCCTATACCCCGTCCGTTTCCTTCACTTCGTTGAAATGCTGATCCTGCTGTTGAGAGGATACCCGCTAGGATGTCTATCGACGCCGCCAAACTATAGCCTTTATGTGATCCGATTTCTCGGGTACCTCCCAGAGGAAGGATTAGAAAGTCTTCAGGCAACTCTTTTGATTCCATAATTGGAGTACCGTCAGCCTCCGCAACCCAGCCTGGTAGCATCGGTTCTCCTAGTCGCTGGGCTAGTCGTACTTTATTGCCCGCAACACTAGACATTGATGCATCAAAGATGAATGCCGGTTGCTTATCAGTCGGCACTGCAATTGCTAGTGGATTAAGTCCGACTCGCGCTTCAGCTCCGAATGTAGGCACTACTGAGAGACCACCAACGGTCATTGATAGACCAATCATATTGTGGTCTAGAGCTAGCTGTGCGTGATAAGCGGCAGCACCGAAGTGCCTGCCATTATTCGCGATTACTGTTCCTACTCCCTGTACACGTGCTTTTTCAATAGCTAATTCCATTAGTTCAGGACCTACCGCAACGCCCAATCCTTGATCCGTATCAACGGTTGCTGTGGCTGGAAATTCGCGCTCTATTTTCCACTTCGGTCTAGGATTAATGTCTCCACTCTGAATGCCAGCAACGTAGACTCGGAGCATGTTTGATACGCCATGGGAGTCGATTCCACGCACGTCGGCGTAAAGCAGGGTATCCGTGGACCGTATTGCATCTCCCTCATTCATGCCAAGCNCGAGGAATAGTGCCTGAACTGCTGATCGCATTTTNGTAAAAGGTACACGAATNGCNATATCTTCTGGTACTGCGAATTGTTTAAGCATGTGGTCTCCTNCTTGTGTGTCTAGCTNTACTAGTAATTGAACTAAGCCGCATTATGTCAGGTAACGCGNTGATTTGGAAGAGGTTATGTATTAAGCTAAGGCCGGTTCCGACTGGTGATGNCTTNTTTAGTCATTTCGAAACTAAATANTAAGTTGNCTGTCGCTNTNTTACTAAGGTGGAGGNAATAATGCTCAGAATTGCGGTTGGTCTNTATAGAGAATCTCAAGATGATTGGGAGAGTGCNGAGGCTTGGGCTCAGGANGTGGAAAAANTNGGTATTGATTCGATATGGTCAGCTGAAACGTGGGGAATTGATGGCATAACACCCCTCGCNAGGATTGCCTCAAGCACCACGTCACTTCGACTAGGCACCGGCATTTTACANATAGGTGCACGAACTCCTGCTGCGTTAGCGATGACTGCGCTTGGTATGCAATCCATCTCAAATGATCGTTTTTTACTNGGCCTAGGTGTGAGCGGTGTTGCTATTGTCGAGGGCTGGCATGGAGTCCCCTTTGAGAGGCCTGTCACANGGACAAGGGAGACTATTGAGATTATCAAGATGATTGCTGCAGGNGATCGATTGGAATATTCCGGATCGTTATATACGCTCCCCCTGCCGGGTGGNGAGGGTCGAGCAATTAAACCATCAGCAAAGCCGAGAAATGTGCCGATATGGCTCGCATCTTTAGGTCCACAGAATCTNCGGATTACCGGNGCATTGGCTGACGGTTGGATNGGGACGTCGTTCATGCCGGAAACTGCGCACGTGTTTTTCGANCCGATGAGTGAGGCTGCTACTAAAGTAGGTCGAAGCCTCGATGACATCGAGAAAATGGTTCCGGTTGCGTTGGAGTTAACCGANGATGTGGAAGGTGCNACCAAAGGTCACGCAGAGGGTTATGCATTTACTTTTGGTGCTATGGGTACCAAATCTAATAATTTTTACAANAATGCCTGGGCNCGGCAGGGATTTGCTGATGAAGTCAATGAAGTTCANCGCTTGTGGCTGAGTGGAGAGCGCGATAAGGCNAAAAGTCGGGTGCCACTGGAAATAGCTACTCGCAGTAATTTAATNGGTACGACTGATTTAATAATGGATCGTTTGAGAGTTTATAGAGACGCTGGACTTGATATTCTTCGAGTAGATATTCGGACGGACGGAGGCTTTGCAGAGCGACTTTCACATCTGGGTATTTTGATGGATATGGTCAAATCGATTAATAGTGAAAAATCAGTCTAGTTGTATCGGATGATCTGCAAGTAAGGCTATTGATTTTTCTGTGTGTTGAATTTGGTTCTTATGCTTGAGTTCGGTAGCTTCATCATACTGATCAANGGNCATCACGAGCGCGNTAAGTAAATCTACNAAATATTCCGTATCTTGGAAGACTTACGTTTTCAGGTACGATTTTTTGATTTGGTCCTGCGTTGTGCCAAGCTCCAAGTGAAACACANAGGGCCCCGGTATCAAGCCCTAAACGGAAGAATGCAGTAGCCTCAGTACTTCCCGCATCCATTANAAGCCGTTGGTATTTAAAATCGGATTTTTCTGCAAGATATGACGCGGTATGTTCCATCCAAGTTGTGACTTTTGNCGTAAATATNGAGCCAGCGTCACCTACTCTTATGATCGGCCCATCACCTTGNGTTGCTCTGCCACCCGCTCCAGAAGATGTTTCAATGGCTATAACTATGGCNTCAGGCGGTAAAATCGAGCTNTTAGTNGCGGCNCTTGCCCCCATCAAACCGATTTCCTCAGCTCGCGTGAAAAGTCCAGTAAAGCTGTAGGGTGATGATGATTCGGAGAGCCTCTTGAGAGTTGCCAGAATACTTACGACACCTATTAGGTCGTCACATTGACGGGCAAGNATCTTGGGATCAGGGTCATTTGAAATTTCAAAGGNGGTAACGTCCCAGAGAAGCAAATCNCCAACTTTAAGTTCGAGTCCTGGNTCAGGCAGAACAGNTGCGCCCTGTATTCTTTGGCGCGNGGGAGGGCCNTGGGACAGTATTTCTTGGACTTNTGCTTTACCTATTGCTNCAATCGANACANCGTCTGGTCCAAATCGATATACGCNTAANTATTCAGACTCNCCGTATTCGGCTGATAATCCGCCTCTGAATTCACAGATTGCATGATTGTCCTTTACTTCNGTTACGATGAATCCTGGGTGGTCCGTATGGGCGGTAATAAATAGTGGTCTTCCTGCGNCAGGTGATGATTCGGATCCGGGNTAGGTGATATAGCTGTTCCCAGCAGAATCCTGCTGAAATGTTAAATTATGNNGTTCAGCAAACTGAGCCAAGGCACTGTGAATTGCATGTTCTTTGAGCGCAATTGTCGGTATGGTAAGAATATCTTCGAGTAGTTGCTTCATTGTTGTTGATTCCAATATGACTGCATAGAGATTAATTCTAGGCTAGCCTATCTACTACATNGCNTGTGANACGAAGTNTCAACGTTTTCAGTGTATCCAGCTGTGTGANGAGGAAAGAGATTTCATGGTTAAAGCTCCAATATCTGGTGAACAGACTGAGAAGGCGAGTTTATATAATTGGCCNACTTCGAGCAGGCCTGCTCCAGTTTCGCGCAAGGTCCGTCGTAAACGTCGACGGGTCAATTCATATCCCCTAACTCCGATAACGCTCGANCTTACTGGATTTGAATCGGGTGGTCGNGCGGTCGGTCGCGCAGANGACGGGCGAGTNGTTTTTGTTGAATTCGGNATACCTGGTGAACGGGTAGTCGCCGAGATTACTGACGAATATCCGAATTANATAGANGCCACNGCTGTGATGGTTATAGATCCGTCATCTGATCGCATAACTGCGCGTTGCGAATACTTTGGGCGGTGTGGTGGATGCCAGCTCCAACATATCGAATACGATCGACAATTGGATTTGAAAACTGAAGTTGTTCGCGATGCTCTCCGGCGGGTGGCACGTCTAGAGCAGTCTGTGATCGATGAATGTGTAAGAGATATGTGGGGCATGGATGACCCATGGGAGTATCGGAATCATATGCGATTTACNGTGCGAAGGAGCGGTGACGTAGGCCAAATGCAGAGAGGTACGCATCGATTTTTTCGAATAGATGAATGTAAGATTGCACTTCCTGANGTAAATGAGATTCTGACACTGGCACAGGAGCGTACAAAAAACACGCATCAGCTTGCCGTTCGGATTGGTCAAGCTACTGGTGATCGTTTAATTCAGCCAGAACTTCAGTGGAGACCAGGTAGAAGGAGTGGTCGCCCCAACAGCGGTCAGGAGTACTACANCGAAGTGCTTTCAGTACCGGTTTCGGAATCAATAGATAGCACCGGTAAAATTGAAGGAAAGTATCGAGTTTCAGGACCGGCTTTCTTTCAAGTAAATACCTCACANGCTGAGCGCTTAGCTGGCTTGGTGATAGAACGCACACTCGAAATCAATCCAAAAACTGTGATAGANGCTTATTCCGGGGTGGGTACTTTTTCGGTATTACTTGCGCCGCTAGTCGATGAAATGATTGCAATTGAAGAATCTAAGGGAGCAAACTCAGACGCACGGTTCAATCTACAAGCTAATCAGAACGTCAAGCGAGTGACCGCAAAAGTTGAAGATGCNCTGGAGGAACTNGAAACAGCACCCGACGTGATTATTATTGATCCACCTCGCGCCGGNATTTTGCCNAGTGTGACTGATGCAATTATTCAGTCNCANGTGTCTAGAGTTATCTATGTGTCCTGCGATCCACAAACACTCGCNAGAGATTTGAAGATTTTTGNGGAAGCAGGATTNCGCATAAANCAGATNCAACCTATTGATATGTTTCCACAAACGCAACATATNGAGTGCGTAACCACGCTCACTCGAGGNTAGAGATGAGTAAGGTANTTTTGGCTTCATCNTCTCCTCGACGAAGAGAATTACTGAGCGAGATTATTNCAGAATTTGNGATTTTTTCACCNGATGTGGATGAGAGCACTGATNACTCAGTTTCTCCCCGNGACGTATCAGGACTGTTGGCTGTTAGAAANGCNCGTGCNGCGGTGGCGGTTCANATTCCNTTTGATTATTTAATTGCTTCTGACACAGTGGTGATTTTTNAAGGAGAAATTTTGGGCAAACCGGATGATCTAGATCACGCCGAGGAAATGNTAACGCGGTTAAGGGATAAGACTCATGAGGTCAGNACTTCAGTGGCAGTCGTTTCAAGGGATTCGAACACCACTGAATTAACAATAAGTCTCGTAACTAANCTCTCAAGNGTCAGGATGCGATCNTATTCTANTTCAGAGGTNTCTAGTTTTTTAGNGAGTGGCGAGGCCAGTGATAAAGCTGGGGCCTATGCGATTCAAGATTTGGANTTTCATCCCGTGAGTNAATGTGAGGGATGCATATGTGCAGTGATGGGATTGCCCATACACGATNTAGAGTCACAACTGACNCTGATGGGTTTCGATGGCGNATCAATTTCAAGATCCAAGGGGAGTTACGAGCGNTGCAANAGTTGCTTACGNGGAGACCTAGCTNTAGAACCTNGCAATTTGTCTGATATTTCTNTCTGAACTNACAAGACTCGNGTAATTAGAGATTNGTNNANTCTTATTAAATTTTTAACCTCTTAAGCGATTTTTACTTCATAGTGGAGATAGGACNAAATTCGGCAACGTGACCGNTAAAAGAGATTTGANATTTTNATTTGNAGTACCAAACTTTGGTCAAANTATATTATTTCTAGTCTTAAAAGCGTGACTTGGTGTGACNANTAGATAANAGGATTAGGAATGGAGTTCAAACGCGATGACTTCCAATAATGCNCCGATAATCGANGTGCAAAATTTAGTCAAGACTTATGACACTGGNGTAGTAAGTGTCAAAGCTTTGCGGAATGTATCGGTGTCAGTGGACCGTGGTGAAATGGTTTCGGTCATGGGACCCTCTGGNTGTGGCAAAACNACNTTACTAAATTGNCTGTCAGGTATAGATGATCTNACAGAAGGCACTATCTGGATCGAGGGTACCGACATTAATTCGCTATCNGATGATGATAAAACGATATATCGCGCTCAGCGAATGGGATTTATTTTTCAATTTTATAATCTGCTTCCNGTGTTGTCGGCCCAAGAAAATGTAGAGTTGCCTCTGTTGGTNTCTGGTGAGTCTCCAAAGGATGCTCGTGAACGATCGATGGATGCACTGAATCGGGTTGGGTTATTGGATTGGTCCAGNCATAGACCATCTGAACTNTCNGGCGGNCAGNGGCAGCGAGTGACGATNGCACGNGCGTTAGTCAATAATCCAGCNATTGTTTGGGCGGATGAGCCCACTGGTGACCTAGATTCGAAGACAGCNTCNGACATTATGGATCTTATGCAGGAGTTGAATAGAGAACAGCAACANACATTCGTGATTGTNACCCACGACAGGTCNGTGGCGCTTCGCTGCAACCGGACAATACATATGAATGATGGCGAGATAGAGCGAGAGGAAATNCATAGTAGTTGAATAAGAATTAGCTACGACAAACAACTTCACTGGAGCGCTTTATGGAATCAATTTTTGGAATTTCTCTTGACACTTACTTGGTAGCGGTAGGCACGATGGCCGTGCTGATTGTGTTGATTCTTTTGTACATTGCCATACGAAACCCCTTACTCGTGAGGCTGGGTGCGCGAAACTTTACGAGGAGAAAATCCCAAACGGTATTGATTGTGATCGGTTTAATGTTGTCGACGCTGATCGTTAGTGCAGCACTTGTGACCGGTGACACAGTAGGGCAGTCCATCACGAACCGAATATACACCTCGCTCGGGAGTATTGATATTATCGTCGATCCTGATGAGGAAAAGAGCGAAGGTATGCGCTCAATTAAAGCTTCTGATATCTCTGTTATACGTGAAAACTTTCGAGATGACTCGAGAGTTGATGGGATAGCTTCAATACTACAAATAGATGTACCTGCAGCAAATCAGCAGGCACGATTATCTGATCCAAGGGCCTATTTGATCGGTGTGGTACCCGACCAAATCAGAGTTTTTGAACAACTGGAGCTTTCTGATGGTGAGCTGCTCGATCCTGAAGTACTTAATTCAGGTGGAGTTGTGGTGTCTGAAAGGCTAGCCGAATCTATTAATTTAAACTCGGGCGATTTGGTGACACTGTTCGTTGAGAATAATCCATATCAGTTTTCAGTAGCAGCAATTGTGAAAGATAACGGGCTTACAGCAAAGGACCAAGCGGGACCGGGATCCAAGCCAGGTGGCGGCGTAATGATGTTGCTGGATGATGCCCTCACTTTGTCGGGTTGGGAAGGTCCAAATATCTTGGGGATATCAGTAGCAGGCGGTGTTCGCAACGATTTAGAACTTGTCGACACTGTTAGTGGAGAATTCGAGGAGCTCATTGGGGCATCTAATCTGTCCGTCGAGGTAGTTGAGAACAAGAAAGATTTGGTTGCTATTGGCTCACTTGTAGGGTCTGTGTTTGTGTCATTCTTTATTATTTTCGGACTTTTCTCTATTGCAGCAGGATTAATGCTGATCTTCCTAACCTTTGTCATGCTCGCCGCTGAGAGACGGTCAGAGATGGGTATGGCTCGAGCGGTTGGTATGAAACGCCTTCATCTGACGCAGGCGTTTATCGCTGAAGGAATGCTGTACAACGTGGGTTCAGCACTGGTAGGGGCAGCTCTTGGTGTTCTGGTAGCATGGCTGATGATTACATTGCTTGGATTTATTTTCGCGAGTTTTGGGACAGAAATTGTACTGAATGTGAATCCTAGAGCGCTCGCGCTTGCCTATTTAGTTGGCATTGTTTTGACGTTTGTGACTGTTGCATTTTCCTCTTGGCGTGCAGCGAATTTGAACATCGTGCGATCTATCCGTGATATTCCAGAGCCCGATCTGTTACAGAGTAATCTTGGAGGTATTGGTGAGCTCTTTAGAAGTACGTGGTCGGTAGCGTGGACAGTAATTTGGTCAGTAATTGGCTTCATGTTAACGATTGCCTTGGTCGGTTTTGTGATACCTGCGGTACAGGTTTTTTCTGTTTTCGGTGGTCAAATTGGTGCAGCGATTGGTGTAACTATTGGCCTCTCAGCCGTAATTTTGATCGTTTATCTTGTTAGGAAATTGTTCAACTACGCATATCAAAAACTTTCACTTGTGCGGCTTATATCTAGACCGGTAAACAAATTGAATATCTGGTCCAATGCGCATCGATCTGGTGCGGGATGGGCTGTTTGGATGATTATTTTCGGATCACTTGGTGTCTATCTAGGTGGTTGGGGTGATAACGTAAACATTCCATCATGGATAGGACCACAGTTGTGGTCATACACAGGTGGGACCACCTTAATAATATTTTCAATCGGTATTCTTGCTGTTTATTTTGGAGCGCCACCACGACTTTCTTTCACTTCGGTTGGTTTGATAGCTGTATGGCTGTGGTTACTCCCACTTCCTTTTAGCGTTCTCCCAGGTTTTCCAGAGACTGCTAACGGCTGGAATGACCCGGTACAGGGTGTGTTTTCACTATTTGGTCTCGGTCACGAACCAATCGACGGTAATTTTGAAATGTTTTTTGTTTCAGGTGTGGCGGTAACTGCGGCGTCAATTTTTGTAGTAGTTTATAACGCAACTCTTTTACTAGCGCCTCTCAATCTCGCCAGAAATGTCTTTAAAGGAGTGATGCCAGCTGTTCGAACCGCAATAGCTTATCCGCTGGCTAGCCGCTTCCGGACGGCTATGACGTTAGCAATGTTTACATTGGTAGTATTTGGCTTAGTGGTGCTGTCAATTTTGAATCATAATTTCAGCCAGGTGTTTGCCGGCGAGGAAGCTCAGGCAGGATTTGATATAGCGATCGAAGGAAATCCATCGAATCGAATTGAAAATATTGAACTAGCATTAGTGAACTCTGAATTTATGGATAAGAAACTATTGCGGGAAGATATTTCCAGCATATCGTCTCTACGATCAGCTACTGGTCTTTTGACTGGTGTAGATGAGACAGATACTCGAGATGGTCTATATAGCATTCAGGGTATGGATCCGAATTTTATCTCAACGAACGAACTTAAATTGCTGACTCGGGCAAAGGGTTATGAGTCTGATGAAGCTGTTTTCATGGCACTCGCTTCCTCGAGTCGTTACGCAATTATTGATGAGTCTCGTCTTAAGGATGGATCGAACGCTTTTGGTGAGCCTACTAGCGAAAATTCTTTTAGAATCGAGCGCACACTGTCAGATATTGATTCTTCGGGTTGGGCGCCAATCGCGGTAGCAGTTATGGACCCATTCACTGGATTGGAACAAGAGTTTGAGATTGTTGGCATTATATCCAATACGTCTACTCAGGTTAGGCGTGAGTGGAGTGCATTATTCATCTCCGAACAATCAGTAGATGATGTGTTCGGGGGAGGATTTAAGGACATGTTCTATGTAGTAGCCGCCGACAACACCGATTTAATCGGGCTAGCGAACGGCATAGAGAGTGGACTTCTGGAACAGGGAGTACAGGCAGTATCAATACGAAAAGAAGTGGACGAGTCAGCAAGTCAGAATGCTGCTTTTTCGGCCCTTTTTGAAGGGTTTACTGCACTTGGATTAATAGTGGGAATAGCGGCACTGGGCGTTATTTCTTTCCGTACCGTAGCAGAACGCAGGCAGCAGATAGGGATGCTTCGCGCGATTGGTTATAGGTCTCGACTAATTGGCTTATCGTTCTTTCTTGAGTCTTCATTTATTGCGATAACAGGTATTTTATTGGGCTTGGGTCTCGGGTATGCGATTTCGTACAATATTTTAACTTCGCCTGAATTTGCTGCCGCAGGTTTAGAGAGTAATTTTGATGTCCCTTGGCTGCGAATATTGGTGTTTATTGGCGCAGCTTATTTGGCCAGTTCGNTAATGACACTGATTCCNGCTCGTGCTGCATCAAAAGTTCCGGTAGCTGAAGCTTTGCGTTATAGCGGATANGGGANAGGGCGGAGCTATTGTTGATTATGGGCGACTAAGGGTATAATCATTGTCCGTTCCAGCTAAGTAGAGTTTAAAAAGTTGGCTCGGTGACGNNCAAATATATTTTTTAGAAGCGTTCTATAAGAAGGCTTTGGGATGTCGAAAAGACGCTGAATTACAACAAGATCTGCCTGACAGGGCTTGACTTGGCGTAATCATTTACTTTTCACTAAGTGGATCGTTTTTTAGGTAGTTGGTATAAGGACCATGTAATGACAAATGTGAAATTTCCAGCGCAACAAGGACTGTACTGCCCAGATTTNGAGCATGATTCTTGTGGTGTTGGTTTTTTGGCTCACTTGAAAGGTGATCGGTCGCACAAATTAGTGCAGGATGGACTTTTAGCGCTTCGAAACTTAAACCATAGGGGTGCCTGTGGCTGTGAAGAAAACACAGGTGATGGCGCAGGAATACTACTACAGATTCCAGATAAATTTTTTAGATCGGTTTGTAAAGATGCAGATATNACATTGCCTGTCGAAGGCANGTATGGTGTTGGAGTGTTATTNGCCCCAACTGACCCAACTCAGCTTGCATCGGTNAAGGANATAACCAACAAATTAGTCGAGTCTGAAGGGCTCGAAGTGATTGGCTGGCGGGATGTTCCAGTGGATCCAGATCTGGCCGATATTGGTGACACTGCTCGNGCAGCTGAGCCAACCATATTGCATGTATTCGTTGGCGACATAGNTATGGAAGATCAGGATGCGTTTGAAAGAAANTTATATGTAATCCGGAAGCTTTTTGAGAAGGAAATTGATTCGGCGGAGTATGACAAAGATCTTTGCTATTACCCGAGTTTCTCCTCTCGGACAATTGTTTATAAGGGGATGCTGACACCTGATCAATTGGGCGATTATTTTCCTGATTTAAATGATTCGAGAGTAGAAAGTGCNTTNGCGATGGTGCATTCTCGATTTAGCACGAATACGTTCCCGAGTTGGAAACTCTCACATCCNTATAGAATGATTTCTCACAATGGCGAGATAAACACGGTACGCGGCAATACGAATTGGATGAGGGCACGTGAAGCATTGTTTGATTCNCCTCTTTTTGACGATATTGCAAAGATTATTCCGGTTATTGATGAGGCTGGTAGTGACACTGCGGTGCTGGATAATGCCCTTGAATTACTTGTACAGGCTGGCTGGCCCCTCGCTCACGCAATGATGATGCTCATTCCNGAAGCATGGAGCGGACATGAATCGATGTCGCAAGAGAAAATCGATTTTTATCAGTACCACTCTACTGTTATGGAACCATGGGATGGTCCCGCATCTGTTGCATTCACTGACGGCAAGACAATTGGAGCGGTTCTAGACAGGAATGGACTTCGCCCCTCTCGTTACATAGTTACGAAGGATGACCTAGTACTTATGGCCTCCGAGGTTGGAGTTCTACCAATTGAACCAGACAGAATATTACTTAAGGGACGTTTAGAACCAGGGAAGATGTTCTTAGTCAGCCTTGAAGAACAGCGGATTATCGATGATTCAGAGTTGAAGCTCGCTTTGGCCACATCAAAACCGTATTCTGANTGGAATAGTGAACACCTGCATGAAATTAAGGATATTCCGGAAGGCACTTCAAAATCTACAATCTCGAATGATNANCTTTTGAAGCAGCAGTTGGCTTTTGGATACAGCATTGAGGATTTGAAGTACATATTGGGTCCTATGATGTCGCGTGGGGAAGAATCTATCGGGTCAATGGGTACTGACACACCTCTTGCTGTTCTATCNGANGAGCATAATCTTTTGTATAACTACTTCCAGCAGTTATTTGCTCAAGTAACCAATCCCCCATTGGACGCAATTCGTGAGGAGATTGTTACTGCTGTAGATACAGTACTNGGACCAGAAGGTAACTTGCTTGATCAAAATTTTCCTGACATCGATTTAGTGAAGTTGAAAAGCCCAATCGTTGATAATACTGANATGTCTAAAATTACTGGACTGCAGTCAGATCAGAGGTTTGCAACGACAGTCCTGTCAATGCTTTTTGATGCAGACGCTGGCGATGAGGGTATTGAAAGAGGGATGCAACGATTATTTATTGACGCAGATCGTGCTATTGAATCAGGTTCGAAGATTTTGGTTTTGTCGGATCGCGGAGTTGATGAGGCGCATGCACCGATACCTGCATTATTGGCAATTTCTGGACTTCATCACCACCTAGTCCGTGAAAAAAAACGTGCACAAGTCGGTCTCGTGGTTGAAACAGGTGAGGCTCGTGAAGTNCACCATTTTGCTCTGTTGATAGGTTTTGGTGCGAATGTNATTAATCCATATCTAGCACTAGATTCTTTGTCGAGATTAAAGCAGGATGGTTATATTTCATCGGAGTTGTCCACTCAAGAGGCTGAGGATTTTTATCTAAAATCGGTAAAAAAAGGNGTCGTNAAAGTGATGTCAAAAATGGGAATCTCGACGGTGCAAGCCTATCGCGGTGCCCAGATCTTTGAGGCAATTGGNCTCAATTCTGAACTGGTAGATACATACTTCACTAAAGTAGCTTCCAGAATTCAAGGTATAGGACTTGTTGAAATCGGCCAAGAGGCGCTTGGTCGTCATCAGCGTGGATTTCCGAATCGTGAGGGTGGTCCTGTGGACTTGGATTGGGGCGGTATATACCAGTGGCGTCGCGACGGTGAACATCATTTATTTAATCCAGATACGGTTTTTAAACTTCAACATGCGTCNCGAACTGGCAAGATGGAGATTTTTCGCGAATATACCGAAATGATTGACGATCAGAGCAAAAAGATGGCCACGTTGAGAGGGTTATTTGAGATCAAAGAGTCACCAAATTCGATACCTATTGATGAAGTTGAACCAGCAAGCGAGATTTTCAAACGATTCAAAACTGGTGCAATGTCCTATGGTTCGATCAGTGCCGAGGCACATGAAACTCTTGCGATTGCGATGAATCGACTCGGCGGCAAAAGTAATACTGGCGAGGGTGGAGAGGATCGAAGACGATTTACCCCTGACGANAATGGTGATCTCAGGAGAAGTGCAATCAAACAAGTTGCTTCAGGCCGATTTGGTGTCACTAGCGAATATTTGGTAAATGCCGACGAAATCCAAATTAAGATGGCACAAGGAGCTAAACCGGGAGAAGGTGGCCAACTTCCCGGGCATAAGGTTTATCCGTGGATTGCTGAGGTCAGAAATTCCACTCCAGGGGTGCCGTTAATCAGTCCTCCGCCTCATCATGATATTTATTCAATTGAAGATCTGGCTCAACTTATTCATGATCTAAAAAATGCTAATTCACAGGCACGAATTTCGGTCAAGCTCGTAGCAGAGGTTGGAGTCGGAACGGTCGCCGCTGGGGTAGCTAAGGCTAAGTCGGACGTGGTGTTGATCAGTGGTCATGATGGTGGGACCGGTGCAAGTCCNTTGACTTCATTAAAACATGCGGGTGTTCCATGGGAGCTAGGTTTGGCGGAGACACAGCAAACTCTAGTCCTCAATAAGCTTCGTGACAGAATAGTGGTTGAGGTCGATGGTCAATTAAAGACCGGACGCGATGTGATTATTGGTGCGCTTCTTGGGGCTGAAGAATTTGGTTTTGCGACTGCACCCTTAGTGGTTTTGGGATGCGTGATGATGCGTGTTTGCCACCTCGATACTTGCCCAGTTGGTATCGCTACACAGAACCCAGTGTTGAGAGAACGTTTCGAAGGACAAGCCGATCATGTTGAAAATTTCTTTCATTTCATAGCAGAAGAAATCAGGGAGTATATGGCTCGTCTTGGATTCCGAANATTTGATGAAATGATCGGGCGTAGCGATTTGTTAAATATGTACGAAGCGATTGATCATTGGAAGGCTGGCGGTTTGGATTTGAGTCCGATACTTTATCGACCNGATGTAGATTCTGACGTGGCGACGCACTGCATAATAGAGCAGGATCACGGACTAGAGGACGCTTTGGACCAGAAGTTATTGGTACTGGCANAGAGTGCTATTGATTCCGGNTCCGTTGTTGATATTGACATGCCGATATCAAATGTCAATAGAACAGTAGGAACTATTTTAGGTAGTCAAATTAGTCGGAAATACGGTAATACTGGACTACCTGATGACACTATAAATATCAAGTTTACTGGCTCAGCTGGTCAGAGTTTTGGAGCTTTTGTTCCATCTGGAGTTTCATTGAGTCTTGAAGGTGATACTAACGATTACGTCGGTAAAGGACTTTCAGGAGGCAAANTAGTTGTATTCCCGTCTAAAGAATCTACGTTTATTCCTGAAGAAAACGTCATTATTGGAAATGTGGCTTTGTATGGTGCGACTAGTGGGGCAGGATTTTTTAGGGGAGTTGCGGGTGAAAGGTTTGCGGTTCGAAATAGCGGNGCGCTGGCTGTTGTTGAGGGTACGGGAGATCACACTTGCGAGTACATGACGGGCGGCAGGGTNGTCATCATTGGTAAAACNGGCAGGAATTTCGGAGCCGGAATGAGTGGCGGTATTGCTTATGTATATGATGTTGACGGAGACTTTCGTTCTCGTTGTAATATGGAAATGATCCTACTTGAGCGCTTAGATGAAGCTGAAGATCTTGATTTGGTGAAGGGTTTATTAGAGCGTCACCAAGAGTATACCGATAGTACAGTGGCTGAAAATATTTTGAAAAACTGGCCAGATGCAGCGGCATCTTTTGTGAAGGTAATGCCTACTGAATATCGTCGCGTTTTAGATGAACAGGCGGCCGCAAGAAATGCGTCGGAAGAGTTGGTGACACCTAATGGCTAAACCGACTGGATTTTTGGAATTTTACCGCGAATTGCCTACGAGGCGCCCAGTAAGTCAACGTGTAGGTGATTGGCTTGAGGTTTATGATGAGTTCCCTGAGGGAAGTTTGCGGGATCAGGCTGCGCGGTGCATGGATTGTGGAATTCCGTTCTGTCATCAAGGTTGTCCATTAGGCAATATGATCCCTGATTGGAATGACCAAATTTACAGAGGAAAGTGGGAAGACGCAATTGATCGACTCCACGCAACTAATAATTTTCCTGAGTTTACTGGGCGGCTGTGTCCAGCACCTTGTGAGGCGTCGTGCGTTTTGGGTATCAATCAAGACCCTGTGACTATNAAGCAGGTAGAAGTNGAGATTATCGAGCGTGCGTTTTCTGAAGGCTGGGTTGTTCCGGTACCANCGAANACTAAAACNGGCAAAAAAGTTGCAGTTATTGGTTCNGGNCCTGCAGGACTTGCTACTGCTCAGCAGCTAGCTCGTGCTGGTCANGAGGTTACTGTTTTTGAGCGAGCAGATCGCATAGGNGGACTGCTNCGATATGGTATTCCAGATTTTAAAATGCAAAAAGAATTTATCGATAGACGTCTTCGCCAGATGGAGGCTGANGGGGTCATTTTNAAGCCGTCAACAAATGTNGGNGTNGATATAGATGGTGATACTTTGCGGGAACANTTTGANGCTATCTGTTTGGCTGGNGGATCTACGATTGCTCGAGATTTACCTGTTGAAGGTCGGGAACTTGAGGGAGTATATCCAGCAATGACCTATCTTCCAGAGCAAAATAAAAAGAATGCTGGAGACGATTTATCAGATATCAGTTATATTTCCGCGGAAAATAAAAGAGTAGTTATTCTTGGTGGAGGTGATACGGGAGCTGACTGTCTGGGTACGGCAATTCGTCAGGGAGCGAGTGAGGTGCTTCAATATGAGTTGTTACCTCGTCCTCCGGAGTCCCGTGCCGATGGCCAGCCTTGGCCGACATATCCAAATATTTATAGAGTCTCTTCTGCTCATGAAGAAGGCGGNGTTCGCGACTANAGCATCATGACAAAGAGCCTGTCGGGTGAAAATGGTGTATTAAAGAAACTCCATGCGGTTCGAGTAGAGATGGTTCCNGGTGATGATGGATCTATGGCTATGCAGGAAATCCCGTCATCTGAGTTTGAGGTTGATGTCGATATATTGCTGCTGGCCATGGGATTTATTGGACCTGAACAGGACGGATTGCTTACACAGTTGGGTGTTGAGATAACAGATCGAGGTAATGTCGCAGCTGGGTCAAATAAGATGACTAGCGTGGACGGGATATTCGTTGCGGGTGATATGACTCGTGGTCAGTCACTGATTGTTTGGGCAATTGCCGAAGGACGAACGGCAGCNAAACATNTGGATGAATACTTAATGGGATCTAGTGCTTTGCCGGCGCCACTCTAGGTGACAGAATTAGATTTGTAGGCAGTTATTACCCCCTCACCGGGTAAATTNAGCCTTCCTAATTTCTCTGATGTTATCTGAAAGACATCTTTTGAGCCCTTGGATATTTTGAATTGGTCTTCTGCTGAGACCNCAGGAATTTTAGTATTATTGATATCGGTGAAACCGCTTTCAGTTAATAAGTGGACTAGATCTCCGGTGGTATATCGTTTTGTTTCGTAGGTAAATAAATCGNTCNTTAACTTTTCGAGATGGTCGATTATTTTTTTTGTAAATATAGCTTCNCTGCTTACNNCATCGAGCAATGCTTCACCGTACTGNGAAGGNAATTTAGCTGATTCCNTTAAAAGCTCTTGGTGAATCTCAGAGGTGCTGCTAGACGAATCCAGTACTAGAACTGTTCGAATTTCACGATTGGGCTTCTCCTGTCTTNTTGTGTGAACTAAGAGTAGGACAAGTTGCTGATTTTTATTTATCCCTTGAATCAGAGAAATAGTTTCTATATGCGGTGCCGAAAGATTCCATANTTGATGAATGAATCTTAAGAACCCACCAGTTTTTAGCACCCGGAATATTTCTTGACTGACCTGTCTTACATCTTGTGCTTCCTCTAGNGCGAAGGCGGCCACAACACCGTCAATTGTGTTTGCTTGGATCGGAATTGTTTTTATGTCAGCTGCAAGTAGATCNACATTGGTTAGGCCTGAGGCAGAAAGATTTTGTCGTGACTGTGCGATCCGCTGTTCTGACGCTTCGATTNCTAATACGTGTGATTTTTGGCGGATATCNGCTAGAGGGAGNGATGGCCAACCATCCCCGGTACCTAGATCGATTATTGTCGCTTTTTGATTCAGCGCAATGTTGGCTGCCAGCGACTCAATTACGCTTGCCTGTAGCAAATGTTCGCTGCGTCTGTAGTCGTAAGGAGTGTTTACGAAAGGAATATTTCCACTTCGCCATNTTGGAATTAANGAATANTATTCGGTGGGAANTGAGCTTCTGGGTTCTAGAGAGTGTAGCCAATCGCTTAGAGAGGTATTAATAAAAATTCCTAACGTATGGAGTTACTGTCATCGGGTCTAGTTCTAAAATATCTATAACGAGCTATTATGTGGCTTATGTCTATTTTCAATATTACTTCAACCGATCATTTGACTCGCGACGGTATCAAGCTCGCCACAGATATTTACCGTCCAGCTAATGATGATGGCACTCCTTTGGCTGGTAACTTTCCGATCGTATTATTGCGTACTCCNTATGATAGGAAAAATGNGCGTTACCGCGCAGCGGGAAGNTATTGGGCTGCNAACGGCTATGTATTTGCGATTCAAGATTGCCGTGGCCGATTTGATTCCGAAGGAGAATTTATTCTGTTAGCGAACGAAGGTCCGGACGGATATGACGCTATTCAGTGGCTTGCTGGGCAACCATACTCGAATGGAAGAGTTGGTACCTATGGAACTTCTTACTCAGCGTGGGTTCAGAATGCAGCCGCTTTAGAACGCCCTGAGGCNCTTTCAGCAATGTGGGTCACGCAAGGAGCATCGAATGGAGCCACCAGCTCGCTCAGACATAATGGTGTGATGGAACTGCGCTGGCTTACTTGGGCAGTGACCCATGGAGCTGTTTCTCCGGAGGCTCTCCGCGACCCTGAATTACAGAGTGAGTTATACCAAAATGGTGTAGATATGTACGATTGGCTGAAAAAGTTACCGTGGGGAACCGGGCCGGATGAGACACCTCTGTCAGGGCTCCCCACATATGACCAGTGGGCNAAAGATTTGTATGTGCACGGCGATTACGACCTTGATGCAGACGGCTACTGGGCTCAAAAAGGTTTGAATTTCGAACCGTATTATGACAGTTCCCTTGACGTGCCGACAATGTATTGCGGTGGCTGGTACGATTCGTACACTCGAGCAACGATAGAGAACTTTCTAGCTTTATCTCAAAAAAAACAAAATCAATATCTTTTAATGGGGCCATGGACGCATGGTGATGGAAATATTGACTCGCAAATCGCAGGGTCGGTGGATTTAGGAGATTTTGCTAAGCCGGTCGTGGGACTCGGCAATTCATACCTTGNGGAAGTGAAGAATTGGTTCGATTGTTGGCTACCCANTGAGTCAAACAAAGCTATTAATGATTTAGCGAGGATACGATATTTCGTCATGGGATNTGGGACCGGCCAGAAGACTTCACAAGGACGAATATTGCATGGGGGGNCATGGCGGACGAGCGANATCTGGCCGCCGNTCGANACGATAACTCAGAATTTCTATCTTCACTCAGATCAGCTGTTGAACAATTTGCGGCCAGATGTCGAAGAGAGTTGGTCTGAGCTGCGATATGATCCGTCTNACCCGTTACCAACGGTTTCAGCTAATACGTCATCACTCAATGAAATAATGATTCCGCCGCTGAGAACTCCGGTTGCGACTCCTATCACCCTNATGCGTGTACAAGTTATTCAGGGGGGATCCGATCAAGTCACAACCCCTGAGGTTTTAGGGGCTACTGAACCCTATGGCCCTCTTGAGAATCGAGAAGATGTTCTGATGTTTGAGTCAGTTTCACTAGACAAAGATATCGAGATAACAGGGCCAATTGAAGCTCGACTTTTTATGGAATCAGACGCGCCAGACACTGATTTATTTGTAATGATTCAAGATGAGTATCCAAAATCTACCGATTGGCCGGATGGATATAAACTGAACATTTCCGATGGAATTTTTCGTGTGCGTTACCGTGAAGGCTTAGCGACACCCAAATTATTGGATGACTCAGGACCTGTTGAGGTTCAGTTTTCGCTATATCCGACAAGTAACTTGGTCAAGCAAGGTCATAAAATACGCGTCTTANTCTCGAGTTCCTCATTTCCCAGGTTTGATCCCAATCCGAATACTGGAGAGGAAATTGGTCGGCATACTCGAACTCAAATTGCCAACAACATTATTCATCACTCGGCGAACTATCCTTCGCACGTGGCGATATCCGTTATTGAATAACNGAGCAAGAGGTCTACTAAGATATTTATTATCTTTGTACGTCAGTGATTTCTGTGACTCTACTGATTTCAGGTCTTGCACCGGAGATTCCTTTTAGGGTTTGTCCGAATGCCTTCATATGATCCGTTTGGCNATGAGCTTTGAGTGCTTCATCATTGGCATACACTTCATGCAGTAGAAATGTGCCTGGCGAACCATCTACCTCGTGGAGNGCGTATTTCATAACATCAGGCTCGTTGTCACTCACTGCTGCAACCATTGTTTCGATTGCAGAACGAAATTCGGCTTCTTTTCCTTCAGCCGCCTGNAACTTAGCGAAAATTGTGATCATAGATATCTCCTNATTTGTGTGTTTAGGTTAGATANAAGTGTACTNGGAATCGNCTTANCCATGTAATTTACAAGAGTTCTCTAATTTCATTTATGACGATTGGCATGTCATCTTCTAGGAATTTNAGCCAAGCGTCATGGCCTTGATTTCCACCTTGNTCAGAAACAACTTTGTAGGCTCTGAATGGAACATTATATTTTTTNCAGGCTNTTGCTATGGCAAACGCCTCCATNTCGATGCAGTCCACGGTGTTTGGAATATCTGTCTCAAACTTATCTTGGCTACCACATACAACTGGGGCNGNTGTAGAATCGCCAAACTCAATAACGGGTGCATAGTCAGAAAATGGTGTCGTGCCAATCTCTAAACCAGCCGCGGTAGCATCCATATCCATTTGTTTGAACTGTGTGCATGTAAGAACTGTTCCATGGGGATGCACAGCCGAACCGCATGTACCGATATTGACTATTTCTAAATCAGATTCGAATTCTAGGATTGTTTCGATCGCGGTGATAGCCGCATTTATTTTCCCCACGCCGGTATAACGCAGATGAACTTCTGGCGGNAGATCTTTTTGTGATACTTCTTTTTCAAGCGCGACGAGTATGACAACATTATTTTTGCTCATCTGAGCCTTTCCCTTGTAATTCAAATATTCGGATCAGTTCAAGTGCTAGATCTTCTCTGGCTGGTGGGCTAGTCGAGTCCTTAAATATTCCCAGGTTACGATAAATTTCGGCAGCTGCCCGATGAAATCCATCGGGCAGCTCTGCATGTTCAAAGGTGTCCGCTATTTCCTCCATCTCGCCANAAAAACGCCAGGCCTTTGATACAGANGCCCCGAGTGAATCGACTTTTTGNCTAAGCCCAGGTTGTGATTTGTCCCATTCGTCAAATAATTCNGTCAGTACTCCCTGTTTTTTAGCCAATGTCATAAGACCAATGAGTAGAGCATTTGTTCCTTTTGTCCATCCGGCATAAGCCATCTTTAAGGCTGAAGCAGACATCAAATTACTTCCCNNAAGNGGAACTACTTCTAGCGCTCCACCGTTTANNTTGNTGGCTACATAAGCCGCATCATCNCCCGACAAATAGAGTCGCGTNGAGCCATATTTGTCGGCCGGCGGACCAATTATTCCTCCGTCAATGTAGGTTGCCCCCGAAGANTNTATTTCTTGAGCTNCCTGTCCTGCNGTNTCCGGGGATATTGCGTTTGCGTCGATATAAATCCCTCTGTAACCGAGGGAAGACACGTCAAAAGCTACATCTTTGGCCGCGTGAGGTGGTACCACCGAGATNATGAGTTTGCTTCTATTTACAAGTCCATTAAGCCAGCCAGTGTCTTCGAAACCATTTAAGCTTTTGGCNCGATTTTTAGATTCCNGGCTTCGATCATCAGATGCCCAAAGAACCTCATTACCAGCNTCTATGAATGAAGCCGCGACAGATATGCCCATCATGCCAGGATGCAGTATNCCTACNGTATATTTATTTGATTCAACATCCAGCATGGCAAACTCCTACCAAGTAATCGCAGCTCCGTCACCTCGNCCATCTGAACCGCCCCACAGGACACCAGTCGNTCGATTTCGAACAATAATTTGTCCNCGTCCGAATAAGCCTAGTCTTGNNGCACCCGTTGATCTTTCGACTTTATGTCCTCGCCTGGTAAGTTCNAGTAGCACGCTGTCAGCAATTCCGTCCTCAATAGATACCATGCCCCATGGGGGATCCCTGTAAATTGAGAATCGNGGTTCATCNANTGCGGCTTGTGGATTCATGTCAAAATCAATCAAGTTGATCATTGTTTGCACGTGCCCCTGTGGTTGGTGGTAACCACCCATCACTCCGATGCTCGCGAAAAGTTCATTGGTATCAGCATGGGTAATAAGTGCTGGAATAATGGTGTGGTAGGGACGTTTAGACGGCTCCAGCCTATTAGGATGAGTCTTATCGAGACTGAATCCAGATCCACGGTTCTGCAGAGTAAATCCACACCCTTTGGGTATGATTCCGGTTCCGAATCCACTGTAATTGCTATTGATGAAGGAACACGCGTTGCCNTCTCCGTCTACAACACTGAGGTATACAGTATCGGAGGTTTTTTCTGGTCCCTCATTTGGCGCTATNGAGTANGAAGNATCCAGCTGTGAGTTTAAGTCCGAAGCATGTTCGGCAGAGAGTAATGTGTCTATTGGAATATCTACNAAAGCTGGGTCGGCCACATAATCNATTCCATCACGGAACGCCAATCGGATGGTATCTATGAGTAAATGCAGGAGATTAGGATCTCTGCGATTCATTTTGCCAATCTCGTACTGTTCTAGAACATTTAGGGCGATCAGAGCAACGACACCTTGGCCATTGGGCGGATGCTCCCATATCCGATAATCTCTATATTGAGTTGATATGGCCTTATCAAAAGTTGATACATGAGCTGCTAAGTCATTAGATGTAATATGTCCACCGAGGTCANCCACTATCTCAACAATTGCTTTTCCTGACGGTCCTTGGTAAAAGGCCTCTGGCCCACCTTCAGCGAGTTCTCTGAACACACGAGCCAAGTTCGGATTTTTCCAGATATCACCTGCTCTTGGAGCCGAATTATCAAGAAGTAGCTCGCTACTATTAGGGCTTGCTGATTTTAGAAGAGCTACACTATCNCTCCAAAGCTTTGCTATNACGGGAGTAATCGGGACTCCCTCTTCAGCCAATTCAATTGCAGGTTNCAGTGCGTCGGCGAGTTTCATCTGGCCGAACCGTTCTAAGGTGTCAAACCATCCCATTGCTGCCCCNGGAACNGTGACAGCGTGGACTGAGGTGGATACGCCANTGTCTTGAAATGAATTAATGCCGAGATCGGTCATCGATTGAATNGACTGTTTTTCACCACTTCGTCCACTGCCGTTTAGAGCATAAACTTCCTGACTATTTGCGTCGTAATAGAGTGCGAAACAATCACCACCGATACCCGTTGAGGTAGGTTCGACCACGTTTAGCGCGGCTGCAGTGGCNATAGCTGCATCTGCAGCATTNCCACCTTTTTTAAGAATANTTAGGCCTGCNTTCGAGGCCAGTGGATGACTAGTTGNCACCATTCCACGCATCCCGAGCACGGGAGATCTTCGAGATTCGAATGTCCAATGTTCATTCATTANTTTTTCTCCGTCAGGCTGATATTCTTCTCTAGAGGATAGGTTAATGGAAAAAACTGATGAAGCATGTTGGTTNAATATCGACCCAGGCGGTCTAGTTCTCCATCNTGAGTCGTGTCCATTTGTTCAGGAGTATACAGGCGCGGAGAAGACAGCTGGATCTTGGATNTACTTTNCAAACCAGGATGTGGCTGGTGATATTTATCCGGCATTAGGTACCTGNACAAAGTGTTTTCTTTCTGAAANAGATTCTACTTATGAGTCTGAGTTGATTGCTTGATCAANCAATTGGCGTAGTNGCTTTTCGGTTATCGAACCNGCNTGNCTATCAAGAACAGTGACTCCATCGGATGCCACNGTTGATATCCTCGGGAACCCCACAATTCCNAGTCGTTTGGCCAACTTGCTATCGTCTCTATTTGCGATATCNAGAATGACGAAATTCATGAGAGTTTGTGTTTCGAATCGAATACCGTTCACGACGGCACGCACGCTTTTGCAGCTCANTCANCCAACAGCAGAATTGAATACCAAAGTNGGTAGACCATTTTGTGGAATATAGGCTCCNGTGCGGTCGATTTCGCTGTCCGACATGGTGAAATTNTTTTCAACTAGCACTGCGAGCATTGGGCTAGTCGGGGCATTTTGTGTAGNTACAACTTTNGGTGTTATTGATTCTGAACTNNTCGGCGATTTTTCTTGCAGNTCTTCTTGATTTTGACAGGACAGCGATAGAATTATCGATGTAAAAATAATAAGTATGATCTGAATTGACTTCGTTNCGCTAAGAGTCACTTTTCACCTCTCATNATNNAAATTTTAATAAAGTATNNAGCCACAAATTCCGCGNACAGTCGCGTGCATTATTTGTATTCCTAGATGTAGATTNTCAATCGATAAGCGTTCATCATGNCCATGCACTCGTCCAGCCTCACTCGGACCACTTAAGAANGGGCTAAATCCNTATGCAGTCATCCCTTTGCGTCTAAANACTCGTGAGTCCGTAAAACCGGTTGATACGCCAGGTAAAATTANTGCATCTTCAACCAAATTACGNGCTTCNCGTGACATGACATCCCAAAGTTCTGTATTGGTTGGTGAAGCAGGCGTTGACGATTGAAATACTCGCTCGATTTTGATGCGATCATCGTTAATTACATCGAGCATGTCGCCCACAAATTTGTCAGGGTCATAGCCTGGTACAAGTCTGCAATCGAGGGTAGCTTCAGCGTCGGAGGGGATGACATTATGTTTCACCCCGGAACGCAGAGTAGTCAAGGCAATTGAATTTTTTTGCATTGAGTCTATTCTGGGATTATCTGCTGCCAAAGCCTTTAGGACTTCATCAGTAGGTTTATCTTTAAGTATGCCAGCCTCATAAATAGCTTCAAAGTAGTTTCTGACCTCGGGTGTTATATCGAATGGTCGATCCCAATCTAGAATTTTGTTTANTGCTCGAACCAGATGGTCTGCTGCATTGTCGCTATGGGGTACNGANCCATGGCCTGGGGTACCCTCAACTGTCAATTTGAGCCAGAGCGGGCCTTTTTCTGAAACCCCTATATTAAAAGCATCACGCTCAACGCCTAGTACTTCGGTGCTGCCNCTACCGCCCTCATTAATTACATATTCACAATCAAGAAGTTCAGGGTGTTCTNTGTCGAGAAATTCGACTCCGTANGCTGANCCCGCTTCCTCNTCAGCNACAGCCATAAANACCAGGTCNCGCTTGAGTGGTAAATTAAGTCGCTTATGCAAGAGAAACGTAACAAGCTCGACGATGCCGGTACCTTTCATATCTTGGGCCCCTCTGCCCCAGATGTAGCCGTCACGAATTTCACCGCCNAGTGGGTCAACTGTCCAGTTTTCAATTTCAAANGGAACAACNTCNGTGTGGTTAAGTAGTATGAGAGATTTACCCCGGCTTCCATCTCCCTTAAGTGTGGCGACNANAGTTGCCCGATTATCACCGGGGTCGTAGAGCTGGTAGGGTATTCCTTCGGCGTCNAGAATTTTTCCAATAAAGTCGCAGGCAATTGTNTCATTGCCTGGAGGATTGACTGTATTCACTCGTATATATGAGGAAAGCCATTCAGTCGCTTGTTCGGTCCATTCGTTCCAATTTATCTCGNTGTCCGTCATTTGNTGGCCTCACTNTTTCTGACTCTAGAATACGATTTAGGGATTTTTCTAGACTTCGTCTTANCTACTAGTATCACCCGCAAGTAGTGTTATGTCTTTTCAAATGGAGCCGTTGNGTTTTCGGGAACCGGTATCTCAAACGTATTTAATATGATGGAAATCGCCGAGTAGTAACCAATTAGGGTTGCGATCTCCATTATCCCGGCTTCACCTAAAGTTTCAACGAGTTCGTGATAGGTATCCTCACGAATACGTTTAGTTTCGATCATTTGTATGCAAAATTCATAAACTAGAGCCTCCGAGCCATCAAGGTCTGGTTTCTCACCGAGCTGAATTGCGGTAACTACCTCCTGTTTGACACCAGCTTCCAACGCCATTCTTGCATGCGCCCAAAATTCATATTGAGCCTGCCAGTGGGCTCCGATGGTGATAATTGCCAGTTCAAGTAATGGGCGNGGAATGCTTGTGCCATAACGGAGGCGCGCACCCAGTTCTTGCAGCGCGATCCCGATATTCGGAGAGTGCAACATCGAATTGAATGGGCCGCCCAATGACCCATCTGATTGGATCATATTTGCGCCTCTTGGCCCATTTGTGAGGGCGTCGTAAGTTTCTTTTTGTTCTACCGTCAAGATTTCAGGTGTGAGTCGTGTTANACGTGACATATGGATTAGAGCCTTTCTTTGAGCACAATGACTAGGGTATGCCNTCACAGTAGGATATCGGTAACTCAGGNAAATTTGTTGTGTTGCGACTCATACATCTATCATGCTGATTAACCTATGAACAGATATCAAATATTGATTCTCGCGATCGGGATTTTTGCCTGTAGTTGGGCTGGTCCGTTAATCAGGATGGCAGATGAAGCCTCCTTTCTTTTTATTGCNACTTCGCGCCTCGTGATTGCTGCGCCGATAATGATTGCCGTTTCACTTGTAAGCTCAAGAAATTCTTACAAGACCTTGCAAATNGGTGTTACGTGTTTGATGTTTTTATCTGGAATTGCTTTGGCAGCTCACTTTGCCTTTTGGGTTTCNAGCATTTCTAAAACTTCNATTNTNGCATCGGTTGCATTAGTTGCNATGAGNCCATTATTTGCTGCTNTGGGNGGTTGGATGTTTCTCGGTGAGAGACCCAATGCAAGAGTCTTGGGAGGGATTTTTCTGAGTTTTTGCGGTGCNACNGCACTGCTTATTTCAGATTTTGAGGATGTTGGCAACTTGTCAGGGGATATCTACGCGTTNATCGGNGCCATACTAGCNTCNATCTANTTACTNATTGGACGTTATGCTAGGCAACGTGTTGCGGTATCGGTGTATGGGGCANTCGTATATTCGGTGGCAGCTGCTGTTCTACTTATGACTTTTCTCGCTACGGAGAATGTGACGTTTAGCTATGAAACGAATACNTACNTTTTNATTCTTTTACTTGCTCTNGTTCCNCANCTNATNGGCCATAACGCGATAAATTATTCTTTGGGATTCGCGCCAGCTGCTGTTGTTGCNNTNGCTATCCTTGGTGAGCCTGTNGGGTCATCATTAATAGCAGCTCTGTTNTTGGATGANATACCTTCATTTTTTGAGATCNGTGNGGGNGNTGTCATATTATTGGGNGTTTATATTGGTGTGCGAGGNGGNGCNATNTCNGCGAANTAACCCAGCTCNACTTCAGGTCTTTCTTCCCAGANNATNTGCTTACTANCTAAATCTGTAAGTTCATCATCANTCATNCCAAGTANNTCAGATAAGACTTCGCGACTGTGTTCTCCCATATCNGGCGATGTTNCCTTGATTCCNCCNGGNGTNCGNGACATCTTTATGGGNGTATTCGCAAGTGGCGTTGCCCCAAANACTTTGTGGTCAATTTCNGGNANCATCTCACGTGCNGCAACNTGNGGCATAGCGGATGTTTCTGCGATATTGTTGAGNGGTCCNCAGGGGATTCCNTACTNTTGCAGNGCATCAACCCAGTCNGATGTATGTTTCAGNGCNAANGCTGAATTNAGAAGNGGNTCAAGNTCACTGTGNTTCCGAGNACGAGCNGCGGCNGTTNCAAANCGTGGATCGTCNATAAGTTCNGGGATATCAAGNTCGNCACANAGAAGNCCCCANTGATTTGATATNCCCCNNGAAAGGGCNATAACNATGTAGCCATCCTTTGTAGGAAATGCTTGGAAAGGTACGGCAGTAGGGTGGCGAGTACCAATACGTCCAGGGATCTCTTTCGTTATGTGATATCTCATAAATTCATTTGTTTGCACCGCAATTTGACAATCGAGCATTGAAATATCTATTAGTTGGCCTTCACCGGACTTTTCACGTTCGTGTATTGCAGCCAAAACTCCAACTGCACAATATAGTCCGGCTGCTACGTCCCCAACAGAAAATCCAACTCGTGCAGGCTCGGAGTCCTTGTATCCAGTAATTGACATGACTCCACCTGCTCCCTGAACAATCACATCCAAGGCCGGTTTATCTTTAAGCGGGCCTGTTTGCCCATAGCCAGATATGGCTGCATATATGAGTTCGGGATTTATGTCCTTGAGGCTGGTGTATCCGAGGCCGAGGCGATCCATTGCACCAGGCGTGAAGTTTTCCACCACGACATCAACCTCTTGTATAAGGTCTGTGAAAATAGTTTTGCCTGACTCAGTAGTGAGGTCGACTGCGATCGACCGTTTGCCTCGATTTATGGAGAAGAAGTAGCCAGATTCGCCATCAATCATTGGCATCGTGGTACGTGCAACATCTCCGTAAGGGGGTCTCTCTAATTTGATAACGTCTGCTCCGAGGTCACCTAGAGTCTGAGTACACATAGGTCCAGACAAGATCCATGTGAGGTCAAGGATACGAATCCCTTTCAGTGGACCAGAAGTTGGTAATGCAGGCAATGAAATACCTTTCTGACTTTGTTAGTCGATTAGGGCTGTTAGCAATTGTTCGATGACGGAATTAGCTCGTTGATGCATTTCTTCATCTGTTTGATCTTGCATTGGGTGGGGTACAAATACCCTATTGACGTCAGGCATACCCAATGAGGTCGATTGTGCTACTGCGGCATCAACAAAGCCATCCGTGGCCACAAATACTGCTGGGATTCCATTATTCTCAAACCAAACTGTGTCGTGCACACTGCACGTTGTGCAAGATCCTCAGTCAGCGACTGCCTCAATAACAAAGTTACACTCGTTCAGTATTTGCCTTCTGAGTTCATAAGGCGCAGGTTTAGCAAAAGTAGGCTTCATATACCTTTGTATTTTTACATTTGGCATTTGATTACTAATCAGCATTTCGACTTGGTCTAGGAACTTATTTCCGCGAGGCTTAGAGATGTCAAGGAGTCCAACGGTTCCGGTGATATGCTCAGGTCTTTTAGTTCTAGTTCGCTTAATTGGCTCTCTTTCGTCGGTAGGATCCAGAATCGTCGTGGGTAAATCTTGTGATGACATTTTATAAACCTTCTTTCTGACTTTAGTCGTTTATTTTTCGGCTGGTGGGAATGGATCCGGTCGCTCCACTTGCCCACCCTTCAAGTACCGCCGAGAACTTACCGGCCTCAGATCCAGCCACCATTATATGGATATTTTCGTTGTTACGAAATTTCGGGATCATCCTATTTAGTTCCTCGTCAGACGCATTAGCAAATTGGTTGGGATCTAGTCCGGCTCCGACTTCTTCATTTCTCAGCAGCGATCTCACAGGTCGTTGCGTAATTTCCTGGATTCGGTCTCTAATTTGTTCTTTTGACCAACCATCCTCCCAGATAGTGGCCACATGTTCTGGACATAATACGAGCATCG
>NZWK01000005.1 GCA_002701625.1 Chloroflexota bacterium | reverse complement strand
TAGGCCTTTGTTATGTTGAAAGGATTCCGACTGATAAGACGCCAGTCACCCTCCTTGTTGCCCACAGTAAAAATTGCATCAAACGTTTGCATCAGAGATCCATCAGCAAACAGTCGACTTACTTTTATCAAATATGCGATCTTCAAACTGTCTTGAATAACAATCTCGAATGACTCCAGTCTACATGTGCTGCCGACCCAGTCAGGGAGATACTGCTCCCAAACATCAGACATGTATTCAGGAATATTCGACTCATCAAATCTCCGGTCTGACAAGTCCGATACGACGACCTGATGCATAGGAGGATGAATTGTGTCCCGGTATTTTCGTCTTTTACTAGATCCAATAGCTTCTACCGCGTCTTCGAGTGCCGCTTTCGGTGTGGCTGCCATAACCCAATACTCCTCACCTTGCTAATGCAAAACGCCTTTTGTGTCACCAACCAATACAGCTTTCTTTCTGATCCAATAATCAAAACCATTTGGCTCAAATCTCACTGTAAACCAGTCTCCGCATCTCCCCGTGCCGCTAATGATCACTAACACTTCCGTTTCACCTGTCATCCTCTGCATGTTTAAACTATCAATTTCATCGCAACTTAAATCAAGAAAAGCTGAGAAACGCTCACGCCCTTCACTAAGTGGTGTACTCATTGCGTTGTAGTAGTCAGGTACCGTATCCATCTGTCCATCCCAAGCTGGTATAACAATTTCAACATAGTCATCCAGCTGTACCCAGCTCACCGACCTATCATTGGAATTAGTATCCGTGTCAGCACAGGAGACCAAAAAGAGAACCAAAGTCAGCGACATAACTTTAAAAAACATTCTATTGAGTACCTCACTTCGTCATCCAATTAGTCTCTTCGCAAAAAAATATAATGCAAGTTTACTACTTGCATCATGCACAAATTCAGCTCACCCAACCGATTGACGTTGCCTCCACACACGTCAACTTGTTGAGAATATCAAGGCGCACTTGTGCATTAAACAAGACGGACTAAAGTCGATCATGGAGGTAAAAATGTTTCTTAAAATAAAAGTCAGTTTATTAAGTTTTTTGACGTTGCTTCTTATTGGGTGTAGCTCGAGTTCAGATGACGCAAGCGTGAGTAGTTCGACAAGTAGTGCAACAAGCGCTCCGGTGTCAACGGAAGCAGTTTTAGAACCATGTACCGAAACTCTCAATGTAGAGTTAGCAAATGATGGGCCGTACGCTATAACTACCCCTGATAGCTTTCAGGGAAACTGTGAAATCAATTTCACTGTAAAAAACTATGCCGCACTGGTTCACAACTTTCAGGTGCTTCAAACGGATCTAGCTGTTGATGCCTTGCCACTCAATGAAGAAACGGCAATGGTCGACGTTGAAGCGGCTGGTGAATTACTTTACTCATCAAAAGATCTAGAACAAGATGAGACTGAAACCGGCACGCTTAAGCTTGAGGCTGGAGAGTATATTCTGTTTTGCAACATAGCAGGCCATTATCAGCTGGGAATGATTAAAACATTCACTATCAACTAATCGTCGCCGAACCATATATCAGATATTCCCGGGAATATCTGATATATGGTTCGTGCCAAACTCAAAAAAATCGGTCAGGACATAATCTCTTGCTTCGAATCACTCCGAACTCTTGAGATTTAGAATTCCGCTTAATGTAAGCAGAGAAAAAAGCGCAATCGGCAATATTATTATTGCACCACCGATGTCATAATCGTTCGACGATGCATAGGTAAGCCAGATCACCATCATCCCGAGCATGCTCACGCCCAAAAGGGTCGTCATTTTCGCTCGAGCTAAACCTGAAGTGAAAAGAGCAATTCCAGCCGCAATAATCGACAATAAAGCGAACGTTACCGCCATAGTGGTTTCGTAATAACCGTCATGTAAGCCGACGTTATCGCTACCCCATCCCATCTCAGCGACCGACTGTCCGTCGAGTATCGCGGGTCCAGAGCCAACAAAAAGGTTTAAGGCGGCAAACACCCACAGCCAAATCACCGGATTTAATATCCTTGTCATATCATCCTCCAATTGCTTTTGTGTACCCCGCCTAAATCCTAATACATGAAAGCAAGAATACCAAGGTGCCAGTTTGATTGATTAAATCGCAATCATCACTGACTCCAGAAACCTAAATCTTTTCGATTTTGAACTAGATCCTTTACCGGTAAGACCTCGACTGGTCCCTTTGCCAGATGAAAATCAAAAAGCGATTCTACAGCTTCGAACGTGTCTGCCTCAACAACCGCAAAGATACGATGCTGAACTGGATAGCCCCACACCCCATGTATTGTTACGTCATCATTACCTTCTACCCATGCCGTGGCACCTTCTGCACTCTCTTCCCAAGTTTTAGTTACAACACCGTTCTCTACCCGGCCACAAGTGCTGTGATCATGCTCAGCGATTATATGAAAAATCATAGTCCGTCCCCCTTATATTTCATTAGACCCATCCGTCCCGTGATCTATAACATAATTCTGGCGACAAAAGAGTTAAAATCTAACTTCTGCACTTATGTATACGTAGTATTGAAAAAACTGCACTCAACGAAAAGTAAAGTAATTACTATGAAAGAGAATTTAAGAGACAAAACCCGAGACAATCTCAATCAGGACCTTAATTTTATTGGCGTCCCAGCTGATCTGGCTGAGAGAGGCCATGTAAGAGAGAGTGTCGAAAACTCATGGCACCAACGATCGCTCGGTGTGATTAATATCGACGAAAGCTCAATCCCTTGGATAAACATATTGAAGCAAGATGGCGGCAAAAATAATCCGCCACGATGGTGGATGGTGTTCGGTATCCCAGACGATCGGTCATCAGAAATTCACTCGCACACAAAAATTAAAACAATTAGAAAAAAGTCATTTCCGCTATTCGGTAAAATAAAAGATGTAACCTGGAAAGGCGAAGATGACGGCCTCGGCCTGATAAATGAGCTCTCCATGGACTTGGAAATCAAGACTCTCGCAAAGAAGGTTGGCAATCTTGAAATTAAACGTCAAACCGGTGCATTCCAAGGATGGACGCTGGTATTAGATCGGAAATTTCATCCCTCAAACGAGGACTGGAATACTATTGAAAAAATTGCTGATTACGTCTTATCTTCACAGAGATTTCGCAATCGAAAATAACATTGAAAACAATATTGCAAAACAACACGCTAATCCCACCAACTAGTCATCAAGCCTGTAACATGGTGCCTGCTGCGTGGATAACTCACGTGATAACTAAGGAGTTCAAATGTTAGACAGTGTACAACTCGGCACCAGTGGATTGAACGTCTCCAAATTATGTCTGGGGACTATGAATTTCGGCATACCAGGTCGCGGGCATCAGGGTGATTGGACCCTGACCACAGACGAAGCTCGCCCTATCTTTAAGGCCGCTATAGACCATGGACTCTACTACTTTGACTGTGCCGACGTCTATGGGCTAGGAGCCTCTGAAGAAGTAGTAGGCGCACTGCTGAATGAGCTCCTACCTCGGGACAATTATGTGCTGGCAACGAAAATTGCCCAACCCATGGGTCGAGGTGCTAATCAATCTGGATTATCTCGCAAACACATTATGGAAGGCGTTGATGCGAGTCTAAAAAGGCTCGGTCACGATTACATTGATCATCTAGTAATCCATCGCCACCCCCATGGAATACGTGGCCAGGAAAGTGAAGTTTCAATCGAAGAAACTATGGAAGCATTGAATGACGTCGTGAAAGCTGGAAAGGTCTTGTATCTTGGTGCATCCTCAATGTTTGCTTGGCAATTCGCAGAACTTCAGCTAACAGCTCAGCTACATGGCTGGCAAAAGTTTGTTTCGATGCAAAATCACTATAACCTCGTCTATCGTGAAGAAGAGCGTGAAATGAACCCATACTGTGAAAAGTCGGGAGTCGCTCTAACCCCTTGGTCACCGTTAGCACGTGGCATCTTGGCGGGAGCTTATAAAGGCGGGTTTGAGGCCGGAAGTACAGATAGATCACAAGGTCAAGACAGAGCACGTACTGAAAGTTTGTACCATGGGGACCACGTATTTAGCATTGCTGAAAGGGTGGGTAACGTTGCAACCAAGTATGAAAAATCTTCCGCACAAATCGCTTTAGCCTGGCTTCTTAATAAGTCAGAAATTACTGCGCCGATAGTGGGGGTGTCTAAACTAGAACAACTCGATCAGCTTGTTGATTCGACAAAAATAACATTAGACCAGACAGATATTGATTATCTGGAAGAACTCTACACTCCAGTTGAAAACTTACTTTCTTTCGGCACGTCATAAGAAATAAAACATTTCGATAATGGACAGCTTTTTATTTAACGCATGTACTACTACCGGAATCGTATGTCGGCCGAATTGCCCCCCCGGAAGACGGACGAAGCCTGAACATCGACGATATTTTAAAACTCTCGGAGACGCCAGACAAAATGGCTACAGAGAATGTCTAGTGTGTAAACCATCAGATGGTCCAAAAGGTCCTTGGCAATCAGTCAAAGATCGACGTCAAAAAATTGGCAATAGCTTTAGCATGAGCACCTCACTGATCAACGACTCAAACCAGATCAGTAAGGGACATAACATTTCTAAGGTAGACCGAAATAAAACAAAATCTAACCTCAACGAATTGTCTGACTATACGGCGAAAAATACTGACCTCGAAGAAGATTTATTTACTGACTAATCGGCGGGCTGGTGTTTTCTTAGAAACGCACGCGTCTGTGATAGCGCATTATCTATGTGTGACGGCGAGTCCTTCCATGGAAAAATTGTTAATTCAGAATTTGGGGCAAGGTCAGCCACTTCCATTGCTGCTTCATATGGATGTGCTGGAACGTCGTCAGGTGCTATCAATAAAGGCGTCTGAATGGAACTTACGAAATCGCGCGACACTGTGAAAACAAAGTCGGCACGATCGGTGTACATACTTGTCAGAAAATCATGAACCATGCTGCCCGTTATTTCAGGTCGTTTCTCACAAAGGGGTGGCCCCCAGTTCTTTGTATTATTTTGATAAAACAAATCAGGATACTCTGGGCTAAAACCGCTCGGTTGCATAAGTGCCGCGGCAACGACTCGATCTGGAGCTAATCTGATTAGGTTGTGAATCATCGGTCCGCCTATACAAAAACCTAAAACTAGAAATTCGTGAATTCCGAGCTCATCCATCAGGCCCAACTGATCGTCGGAATAGGCATCCCAAGGACGATCAACTTCTAACGGCCCGGTCGACTGCCCAAATGCTGAATTTCGTAAGTCAGCCGATATACATCGAAAATCATTCTTGTACTGATCCATCGGATTGAAAGGAACGGAAGTGTCCAGTGAGGACAGGGAAGAATTAAGTCCCCCACCCGGAATAATAAGGAGAGGAAATCCTGACCCAACCTCCTCATAGTAAATACGAACAGACTCTCTTTCATAAAAAGGCATACTCACTCCCTCACTAGCAAATAGCATAATCAATTCACCTTATTTGAGAAGGTAGAAAATGATTCTTACAAAACTACCCGTCTCTACTTTAGGAGTCCGGTGCTATGCTGTGCACAAATTGAAAGTTGCATTTTTTGCGGGCGAGGGGTGGCTATGAAATTTGGGGTATTTTACGAACATCAATATCCAAGACCTTGGACAGAGAAAGGTGAAGCAACACTCCTGCACGAAGCACTGGATCAAGTAGAGCTAGCTGACAAGCTTGGCATTGATTACGCATGGGAGGTGGAACATCACTTTCTGGAAGAATATTCTCACTCCTCGGCACCCGAAGTATTTCTAGGCGCAGCTTCACAGCGAACATCACAAATTCGGCTGGGGCACGGCATAACATTGATGCCACCCGGCTACAACGCCCCTGCGCGAATCGCCGAGCGAATTTCTACACTTGACCTCCTTTCGAATGGGAGAGTGGAATTTGGTACCGGTGAATCTGCGTCACGGACAGAGTTAGAGGGTTATAACGTAGACCCAGCATCCAAACGTGCACAGTGGGAGGAAGCAGTCGAACAAGTTACCAATATGATGGTTATGGATCCGTACCCCGGCTATAACGGTGAATTCTTCTCCATGCCCACACGAAATGTGGTCCCAAAACCCATGCAAAAACCTCACCCACCGCTTTGGGTTGCCTGTTCAAGTCGTGAAACCATAAAAATGGCTGCACGACACGGCATCGGAGCATTGACCTTCAGCTTTGTCGACGCAGATGAGGCGAAACCATGGGTAGATGACTACTACGATACGTTTAAAAACGAGTGCATTCCAATCGGCCACGCGGTTAATCCGAATATTGCCTTTGTGATGGGCTTCTCACTTCATCAAGATGAACAGGTAGCGATAGAGCGTGGAATTGACGGACTCCGTTTTTTCCAATATGCACTCGGCCACTATTACGTTCAGGGAAAACACCAACCGGGTCGCACAAACATATGGGACAACTATATGGATGTTCGTAATGGAATCGTTGCGCCTGACCTAACTAGCGGAGGAGAAAAAGGAAATATTACTGCAAGTCGAGGCGCAATTGGCACCCCAAGTCAAGTGCGGTCGAATCTCCGAGCATTTGCCGATCTTGGAGTGGATCAAGCGATTTTTATCCAACAAGGAGGCAAAAACAAACATTCCGATATCTGTGACTCTTTAAGTCTTTTCGCAAAAGAGGTAATGCCGGAATTTCATGCAGAAGAAGAGGCTCGACTTCTAAGTAAGAACGAGAAACTCGCACCTTTCATTCAAGAAGCATTCGATCGGAAGGTACCTTTAGCCCCTCTTGCAGACGATCAAATACCCGTTCTCGAACCATATGCGAAGACGTAGCACAAATCAACAAAAGTTACTAAGGCTGATTGCTCTATAGTTCTGAAAGCACCGGTACACTTTGTTACTAAGTCAAATGAGCCGCTGACACACGTTATGCCGGATAGAAAATCAATATGAGTCGTGAACTACATCTGAATTTATTCATTAATAGTCGAGGCCACCATGAAGCTTCGTGGCGACATCCAGATGCATCAGATCTTGCTTTGACCGACATTCATTACTTACAAGGACTTACACAAAGAGCCGAAGAGGGCTTATTTGATTCGATTTTTTTAGCTGATCAGCTTGCGTTTCGGGGCGGTGGCGCATCGCTCAGCTTGGAACCTCTGACTTCTCTGGCAGCGCTCGCAGTGTCCACTAACAACATTGGACTCATAGCTACAGCATCAACTACCTATACTGAACCCTTCAACCTAGCCAGACAATTCGCGTCGCTCGACCATATTAGTAACGGCCGGATTGGATGGAATATCGTCACGTCTTGGTCTGCACCTGCTGCTCGGAATTACGGTTATGCAAGTCAGATTAGCCATGCTGAGCGGTATGCTCGTGCTGACGAATTTATGGCGGTAACCAGGAGTTTATGGGACAGCTGGTCTGATGACGCAATTATCGATGACCGAGCAAATGGAAAATATTTAAAGCAAAATAGTGTTCGGGAGGGTGGACACGAAGGAACTTTTTACAACGTCGCGGGCCCACTTAATGTGCCTCGTGGGCCTCAAGGTTGGCCGGTACTTGTACAGGCCGGCTCATCGGACACAGGTCGCAAATTTGCGGCGCAACACGCGGAAGCCGTATTCACAGCTCACATGGAAAAATCTTCAGCAAAGGCCTTTTACAGCGATCTAAAATCACTCGTAAAAGCTGAAGGTCGTGACGAAAAGCAATGTCTGATATTACCCGGTCTGAGCCCAGTGATTGCCTCTACTGATGCGGAAGCAAAGCAGTTCAGAGATGAGCTAAATAATCTAGCCGATCCCCAAGAGGGTCTAATTAGTCTCTCTGCCAGATTTGGCGGTACAGATTTCTCTCATCTTCCGCTTGACACACCACTTTCGCCAGATGACTTTCCGGATCCGTCCACCGTGGAGGCTGCGCGCAGTCGTACTGAAGTAATTCTTGGAGTAGTTCGAAATGAAAGACCTACAATGCGACAACTACTATCGAAGTTAGCGGGCGCACGTGGCCATTATGTTGTTTCAGGTACCCCAGAACATATCGCTGACCTTATTGAAGATTGGTTTATTGATGGTGTAGCTGATGGTATTAATCTTATGCCACCCGTGCTACCTAAAATGTTAGACGTTTTTATCGATGAGGTGGTTCCACTATTACAAAGAAAGGGGATCTTTAGGACCGAATATCAAGGCAATACATTACGTGACCATTATGGCTTAGATAGACCAGACAACACATTTGCGTAAAAATCTTTTTTTTTCGAACAAACTCACTTTCTGTATCAGCTAAATTTAGTCTCGCTAAATAATTTTTGATTTTATCGCTACATACCTAAAATCAAATACACTACATCTCTTATATAAGCAGATTGACGGAGGAATCATGAGTGAGTACATCGCAAACCCAATTGACTGGGTTGCTAATCAAGTAGAACTATATGAAAGTAGTAACGGTGCCGAAGGCACAACGTTATTTGACTTGCCGTGCATTATTGTGACCAACAAAGGCAACAAAACAGGTGCAGTCAGGAAAACACCCTTAATGCGTGTCGTAGATGGAGATAATTATGTTCTAGTGGCATCATGGGGTGGTGCGCCAAAACACCCAGTCTGGTACTACAACCTAAAATCCGACCCAAGCGTAGAAATTAGAGATATCGACAAAGTGCAGCCAATGTCTGTACACGAAGTTACTGACCCAGTGGAAAAAGCTCGCCTCTGGAAGATCGCGGTAGCTGCATACCCACCCTATGAGGAGTATCAAGAAAAAACTTCGCGGGTTATTCCAGTGTTCGTAGCAGTGCCAGCCTAGAACACTCTAGTATTTACTGGGGATAAAGCTTGATGCCAAGCTCGAGATGAAATAACAAGACTAGTCACAGGCTGGGAGAAAGAGCATGGCTAATAAAGCTGATCCATCCACGATAAAAACATTGCTGAAACGAGCTAAAAAGAATGCCCACGAGCAAGCAGAAGCCAAAAAATCCGAACAGGACGACATAGTTCGCTGGGAACAAAAAAATGGACGTGCTAAGTGGTCAGAATTAGACGAGGCCTACAACGGCAAAAAATGAAGGGCCATACCAACCTCCCCCATGGTTGTTTACTGACACAAGCTCTAAGATGAGGATGATCCGTTATTGGCCAAAGCTTTGCCGAGTTCACCAATAACGGATCACCTTCCAAACTCGTCAGCTTAATCGAAAGCTGACAGAACCTCTTCATCTAACCTCTGCAAGGACTCAGAGTTGCTTGGACGAGGTGAAAACATAATCTCATCTACCCCGGCCTCAATGAACTCGCCAACACGGTGAATGATGTAGTCTGCAGTACCTGCAACCGTTCCAGACCCTACCTGGTCGATAAATAATTCAGTTTCATCAGTATTTTCAGATAGTTTTATCGGCATCGAAATCGTGTACTTAATCTCAGATGGATCGCGCCCGACGTCTTCGCAGTGCTTCTCAATCACTCCTACTTTATGTTTGTATAGCTGAAGTGACATGCCACCGTAACGTTCATTCTCCTCCTTACCCACTGCAAAACCGTCTAAATTCCAAATATCACCATATTTCGCCAGTGTCCTCAATGTCCTTTTTTCACCCATTCCACCGATCATGATCGGTATATGTGGATTCTGAACTGCAGCTGGTGAGAGTGGTGCTTTGTCTAACGTATAGTACTTGCCATTGAAATCTACAGGTCCGGTAGCAGTAAATAATTCATGTATTAACTGACAGGCTTCTTCGAATCGATTAGATCTTTCACCCAAAGAGGGAAAATCCCAGCCGTAGGCCTCATGTTCGCGCTTGAACCAAGCTGCACCCACGCTCAAAATAAATCGCCCTTGAGAAATCTGATCGATAGTAGTCGCCATTTTTGCCACCAAACCGGGATTCCGATAGGTATTTCCACTTACCATGTGACCCATCCGTAATTTTGTCGTCATGCCAGCAACAGCAGCGAGAAGTGACCAAGATTCAAAAATCGGCTGATCTTCGGCGCCTTTCCAAGCAGCCGGAGGTATAAAATGATCTGGAAACCAAATACTTTCCCAACGACCCGATTCCATCGTGCCAATGGCACCACTTATTTCATCCCAGCTGGTTGTATAACTTGATACCGATGCCCCGAACTTCATTTTCTATCCCTTCACTCGCAACTTTTAACGCTTAACTAGTAATGACTTTTGACCACAGAGATTGAATCCGACCTCATAACTAAATCAATTCATCGGAAGCGTAACTGTACTATCATCCCACGGCATACCGGCAACTATTGCATATCTGAAAGGAATTAAATAATGAGTGTGAAATTTGTTGACCCAGATACCTCACCGGCACCAGCAGGTGGGTACCGAACTCTTGCAATTATTCCAAGTGACCAACGTGTCTTGGCTATTGCGGGCCAAATCGGAAATCAAATGGACGGAAGTATCATCACGGGACTTGAAGCCCAGTACGCACAAGCACTCGCTAATATCAATGCCATCGTCGCGTCTGAAGGAGGATCGTCGATCGATATCGCGAGAATCACTGTGTTCTTGACTGAAGAACCGAGCGATTGGACGAGCATAGGTAAGGCAAATGCACGAGAGTTTCCAGAAGGCCCGCCCGCTATGAGTTGGATTTACGTGGCCGGACTTTTTCGACCTGACGTAAAAGTTGAAATTGAAGCGATCGCCGCCGTTTCGTAACTATCCGTTTCGCCCATATTTGAGCCCAATCTTAAAAGAGGATGAGACCTATGATCGACATTTTTATAAGTCCGTTCTCCAACCTCAGCTACGGAGAGCCAGCTATTAAACATGAGAAAAACAGCTTGACTGGTGAGTTTGACAGGTTTCTTGTATGGCCTGACTTGCTCCACAATCAGGAGAAATTACTGGACTCGATTTCGGGGGTCACGCAGATATACGCTCCACTAACTGCGGAAGATTATGATCTTCACAGATATATCGCCCGTCTCTTTCTCGGCAATATTGAAACCGCGACACACTTTGAGCAGGATGAAGAAGGGAATGCCACCCAAGTTGAATTATCACTAGTTGGTAACTATGAAGACCATGAACAAGCGTTTGAGCACATAGCCTTAGAGTTTGCCCAAGAATATGGGGACTACCTAAGCCGTGATCATATGTTTCTCCAACTTCTAGATAGTAGTACCCATCGTTTCGCCAATTATCCAAGGCTGAAATCATGGTTCACTGAATGGTTTGATTTGAGCTATTGCGTGCTTAAAAAGTCTGTGGGCTGCGCTGACGATCTCATATATAGCGGGACGGTTGAAAAGATCGATCCTACCGCAACATATTCAAATGAATCATTAATTAAACGAAAGATTAAACAGCATACGTCAGGTGACATCACGATCCAAGGCGGTCAAACGATCACAACATTGCTTCCGGATTCTCTGGCTGGCTACTGTTGGCTTCTGATGGCTCGAGAGTTAACTGCCGGTGTCGATTATGAAGCATGCAGCCAGCGTTATATTACCCGCTGCAACCGCCGCTCCAACGAAAGTTTTTGCCAATGTACCCTGCCTAATTCAATTCCTACGCTTAAGACCGTCAAAGAAGTCCTGCACTGTTGTGAGCGTTGTGGCTTGGCAGCAAGTGAACCTTCCAAGAGCTGAAGAAAATAGCTCCTGAAGTACAACAGCAAATGGTTGGCATATTTCTTTTAGATGCGAAACCTAATTTGCCATCAGGGCGGCCACAATCTGATACGCTTCGACGTAACTTGGTCCAAAAAATCATGCAGGGACGCACTGTCCGGAAGGCATATCAATGAAAGAGCTACCAGTCATCGCACAAAAAGATCCGTACATCGTAAATGTGGAAGAGGGAAAAAGTTATTTATGGTGTTCATGTGGAAGAAGCGAAAAGCAACCATTTTGTGATTCCTCCCATCGCGGAACTGAATTTAAGCCAGTGAAGTACACAGCCGAAGCTGATGAGGAAATTTATTTTTGCGGATGTAAAAACTCTAGCGATCAGCCTCTTTGCGATGACACACATTTCACTCTTTAGCCAGTCTCAATCGTCTCGCTATCGATAAACAAAAACGCGGCTAGGAAGCCCTTTCAAATCTTCTCGAATGAGATTTTTAGCACAAATCTCACATAGCAAGCTGTATCCTTGCGTTGAACGAAAAGGAGACTCGATGAACCGGGAAGAACTTAGCGAAGGTCTTAGAAACCGAATTGGTGACTACTGGAAAGTTAGCTCAATTGCAGTCACTAGCCAAATGGCTCTTGTGATAGCAATTGTTGCCGCAGACATTGACAGTTCTGAGCGACTACTGGTGAGTGTCGCGATGATTGTCGCAGCTCTCTTTCAAATCATTGCCGGCGATCCCGCTATTAAAGGATCAATGATGATTGCTTCAGATTTACTTAATCTTGATGATGATGAGCTGAAAGGCAGTTCCACTTATGAAGATTTGAAGGCGACGCCTTGGGCAATGTTCCGTCTGACGAACTTGGTTCTGCCGGTGGTGGTCGCTGTTGTCGCGATAGTGACAATGTATTAATGAAAAAAAACATTTAAAGATATGTCCAGACATCTGGACATACCTTTTAAATCACAGTCAATGAAAACATACTCGCCTGAAGTATCTATTCAGGTAAAGTGTGGTCCTTAGAACTTAATAAATCGCCAGATCCGGCATCTATCATTCGTAGTTTCCAATCTGCAATTGGTGTCTTTGTCCCAGCTTCTGGCACAAAGACCGAACGTTCGACTAACTCAAGCTTATGAATATATCTCGGGCAATTAACAAATACTTCTCGTGCTTTAACTTTCACAATAAATTGAGCCTCAGGATATTGAGACAATAGGTCGTCCGAGGAGTGAAGCGATGCCGTCCCATTGAGGCGCATTCGACTTTGGCCCTCAAAGTCAATGAATAGTAGACCGACTTCACCATTGTCAACAATACTGCCGGCAGTCATAAACATGCCATTGCCATCATAAACAGGAAACGCAATTGTCTCCTCGTCCAATACTTTCACGAAACCTGGCGAACCGCCTTTATACGAACAATTAGCATGACCATCCGCATCGACCGTAGCCAGAAAAAACATATCTCGCGCCTCTATAAAAAGTCGATCATCTTCTCGAATAGAGGCGTGTACAGCTTTCTCAGCCATTTGATCAGCAAGTCGAAGTGAATCAGCCTGAGCTTGAACCTCGCGCTGACCTTCTGTGAAATCCTTTGGCATAATATTCTCCAAAATACATATTTAAACACTCAGTTGATTGTATCTACTTGCGTAGATATATCTGCCGGAAAACCAACAAGCCGAAAAACTGGGTTACTCCTTAAAAGAAGTATTCAATTCCTTAGAAACCTGTTTGCTGAACCATATCAGGATTGAAAGCCAAGCCATCGCACCACCTACTATCGACAAAGCACCGTATCCAATAATTAGACCAATACTTGGGCGATACCGATGCCGTCGTGTAAGTGATTTCATAGTGGGTAAAGTGTAATATTTTCACTAAAAAATTACATCATACGTTTATAAATAAATAGCTTTGCCTAAAAAATAAGGAGCGAGGTTGAGACCTCGCTCCTTATTAGACTTGGGGTAGAAGCCCCCGCATCCAATTATTGCTGACTCGCAAGTCAACACGTAACTCATCTAACTATATCTAAAATTATGTGTAAAAACAGATAAACTGAAAACTCAAATCACGTTACACGAGTAGTTCTTGGTTAGTTAATCAAAAGTGGTAAATTCAGAATCTAAAAAAACAAATAAACAACAGCTCAGGGCGGCTGAATCAGGTGCAATACGCGCCGTTCAAGAATATATGAGCGCTTTAAACGAAGCAGACCATAAAACTCTTTTCGAAAAGTTACACACACCTCATATTCGCATCGCCGGTAATGACGTGACTATTTATTCAACGAGGAAAGAACTTGAAGAAGATTATCTACCAGGCTTTATGAATCGAGCAGGACCGTCCTGGAAATATACTACGCTCGATTCAGTTGAAGTACTGCAAAGTTCAGTGAAGAAAGTGCACTTGTTTATTCAATGGACTCGGTATGACGAACATGATCGCCCAATTACCACGCAGCAGGCTCTTTGGATAATGAGAAAAATTGATGGTAGATGGGGAGCACAAGCTAGATCGAGTTTTGCGCCCAAATAAGCCCTAATATTGCAGGCTATGCCTCAACCAAAATATGCCCTCTCTCTCGTTTTCAAAACACTGGGCAAGGGCCAAATTGAGCTCACAAGAGACATCTCCACCAACTAAGCAGCCATACTTTTCTATCGTGGCCGCTGGTCATCCTTTTGCAATCGGTAGTTGGCCGAATGAGTGTCTCTGAAACGATCAAAATGATTCAGTTTACTGAAATGCGAAAGAATAAATAGTAAATTGAAACGATCTTCCGTGAAAATGCGATCTAAAAATCAGATTTTCTAATTTATCGATTAGCGGAGACATAGGTTTGTTGTAATTTCGAGCCTTTTGAGATTTTTCGTGGAAAAAGTTGACAGTGTTCACTATGATTCCGGCACAGGAAATACATATGGACATAAATGGACCATTAAAGAATTTACGAGTACTCGAGATAGGTGACTTCATCTCAGTAGCCTACGCTGGCAAATTATTGGCTGACTTAGGTGCTGAAGTTATTAAGCTAGAAAAACCCGGAATAGGTGATTCTCTCCGTAGTCATGGTCCGTTTCCCAAAGATATTCCCCACATAGAAAAAAGTGGGTTGCACCTGTTTCTCAATACTAATAAAAAGAGTGTGACTCTCGACCTGGCGACAAAAGGGGGGCAGGACTTACTGATCTCGGCCGCCGCTGATGTAGATTTGGTGATCAGTAACCTCGCTTTGGATGACAGGACAAACGATCCCCTGACTTATGAATCACTATCCAAAGAAAATGACATGTTGGTGATGTCATCGATCACAATATTCGGTTATGACACACCATATAGAGACTGGGCCGGAACAGCATTAACCGCTACAGCCGCTTCAGGTGCCTCGATGAAGATTGGAAGCCCTGATAAGGTTCCTCTCTGGCTCCCCTACTGTGCGGCTGATTTCCAAGGAGGTATTCATGGTGCCATTGCGGCCCTTCTCGCACTACGCAAAAAAAGGCAACTTAAACAGGGGCTGCATGCATGGATCTCTGTAGTGGAGGTTATGGCTAGCTACTTAGGAGGTTCAGGTGTTCCGGGATTTGTCTTCCAAGGAGTACTTGGTTCCAGAGATGGCACACATCGCAGTGGGTTCTATCCGTGGCAGGTGACTCCAGCCGCCGATGGGTTTGTCGAGGTGATAACAATGGTAGACGAACAATGGAAACGATTCATCAATCTTATGGATAATCCCGACTGGGCAAACGACCCGAGGCTCTCCGACAGATGGCTATCATTTCAGTGGCACAAGGAATTAGACACATTTTGGCATCCTTGGATGAAAGGTAAAACTCGATCAGAATTATTTAAATTATTCTCAGAAAATAGAATTCCTTTTCAGCCAGTCAATAAGGTTGATGAAATAGTTGAAAGTGAACATTTGGCTCTCAGAGAGTTTTGGCATGAGATTGAGCATCCGATTGTTGGCAATTACAAAATACCCGGTGCACCATATCTGTTTTCGCAAACACCCTGGGCCGTGTACCGGCCTGCACCGCAGCTTGGTGAGCATAATGATGAATTCTTCGAAACCAGATTAGGACTCAACGCTTCTCAAAGAACAGAGCTTATCAAGCAAGGGATTACCTAATGCCTACAACAACTGATGGCCCACTGAGCGGGATACGGGTAATCGACCACGGTCATGTCTGGGCTGGACCGCTCCTAGGAATGAGCTTTAAAGATATGGGCGCTGAAGTTATAAAAATACAATCCCCCACAGGCGGATCAGGCGTATCGATGGCAGGCAAAGGCATGGCCGGCACAGCTACTCGGGATGCAGTCGATATTTCTGATCCGATGGCATATCACGCCTTCGATCGCGGTAAGAAAAGCTTGAGTTTGGATCTCCAGTCAGAAGATGGCAAAGAAATATATAAAAAACTTGTCGCCGTCAGCGACGTAGTAGTCGAAAATTTTTCAGCCCGTGTAATGCCTTCGTTAGGCCTCGGTTTTGACGTTCTTACGAGAGTTAATCCGAAGATAATATTAGCCTCACTCTCCGCAACGGGAGCAACTGACGGCCCATGGAGAGATCTCGTCACCTACGGTCCCTCTCTGGCGGCTCTGTATGGGATAAAAAGTGTTCTTGGATATCATGATTCTGACCATCCACAAGAAGACCAAGCAGATTTAGATCCCACCGCGGCAGGTCATGCGTTTTTTGCAATACTCGCAGCACTTGAATCTCGAGACGCAACGGGACGGGGTCAACACATTGATATAGCCCAAGGCGAAGCCTGCATTCAACGAATAGCCGAACCATTGATGGATTACTTCTTAAACGGTCGCGTTGCGGGTCCGCAAGGCAATAGATACCCAGCCACAGCACCACATGGTTACTACCAAACATCAGGATCCGATCAGTGGATATCCATCTCAGTTCGAAATCAAGAAGAGTGGGAGGCGTTTAGGGATCTAGCGCTACAAAATTCAGAGAATATAGCAAATTCTAAGTTTGAGACCTTGCAAGGTCGACTCGATAACCAAAATGAATTAGATGAGGCCATTGAATCATGGACCAAGGATTACACAGCTATGCAATTGACCAAAATTCTCCAAAAGTCGAAAATTCCGGCATACCCAGTCATGGGAGCACTGGACCTAGTCAACGATGAAAATCTCAATAGTCTGCACCGAACTAATATCACTGTGACAGACGAGAACTTCTCTCCTGATTCACTTTATCGAGGAGTCATATGGAAGCTTGAAAAAGGACAGGGCGAAATCACTGGCCCGACACCAAGTACAGGTGCTCACAATGTTGAAATATTAATCGACCTACTGGGATACAAAGAAACAGAAGTACTAGAGTTTCAACGGAATGGAATCATCTGATTCAGCAGAAATGCGCTAAGCTGAGCAAACAGAAATACGGGGGTATAGATGTCAATTAACAAAAATGGATTATTGGCCGGCAAGGTCGCAGTTATCACTGGGGCATCACGCGGTATTGGAGAAGCAATTGCTATTCGATACGCGATGGAAGGCGCTAAAGTAGTCGTCTCCGCTCGAACCGTTGATGATGGAGATCATATCCTAGCCGGAAGTATGAATTCTGTGGTGAAGCGGATTAATGATGCAGGCGGTGAAGCGGCTGCAGTCAGATGCGACATGGCACTCGCCGAAGATCGAGTACAGCTCATTGAAACCACTAAAGCACTTTTTGGAAGCGTCGATATCGTAGTCAATAATGCGGCAGTAACGTACTTCATACCTATCTCGGAGTTTCCAGAAAAACGTCAGAAACTAATGTTTGAGGTGCAAGTGCATGGGCCACTACATCTGGCTCAACTCGCCATGGAAAATATGCGAGAAAGAGGAAGTGGTTGGATACTTAACATCTCATCTCACGCGGCTCTACATCCAGAAGTTGGAGGGCCTGCATCCGGCGGTACCGTATACGGAATGTGTAAAGCGGCGCTGGAAAGATTGTCTACTGGTCTTGCGTCTGAAGTTGCTGACCAAAATATCAGGGTAAATGCGATCTCACCAGGCCTCGTCGCGACTCCTGGGGTTGTGCACCATGGATTGGTAAATGAATCAAATAAAGATCGAGTAGTGCCAGTCGAAAATATGGCTGAAGCCTGTTTAAGATTAGTGCATGATGACGGCGGCGAGCTCTCAGGTCGGATAGCATACGCAGATGAAATGCTTGAAGAGTTTGCCCTCACACCAGCAGTACTGGTCTAGTAAAAATTAAGAATAATAAAGGAGTAAAAAATGGATGGAAACCCACTAAACACAAGGCTTTGCGAAGAATATGGTTGTGAAATTCCAGTAGTTGCATTCGCTCACACTAAGGACGTAATCGCGGCTGTTTCAAATGCAGGCGGCATCGGGATACTCGGGGCGACAGGCCTTAAGCCAGATGAACTGCGTTCTGATATCCGCTGGATTCGAGACAAAATTGGTGATAAGCCCTTCGGCGTGGATTTGCTGGTACCTGCCTCATTCGTTGAAGGAAATCGTGAAGATCTTGACGAAATGATCCCAGACGAGCACCGAACATTTGTGCAGCACGTTAAATCTGTTTCTGGTGCACCTGACTCTCCTCCACCAAGTGATATCGACCCAACCTACTCTGGCTACGAAAATCTTCTAGAACGATCACGTCAGCAGCTCGATGTATTATTTGAGGAAAAAGTACCTATATTCGCTTCAGGACTAGGCAGTCCGGCATTTATTATCGAACGTGCTCATCAAGAGGGAATGAAAGTCTGGGGACTCGTTGGACTGCCACGACAAGCCCGGAGACAAATCGAAGCAGGCGTCGACGTTGTGGTCGCTCAAGGTTATGACTCCGGTGGACATAGTGGAACGGTAGGCACCTTTACACTCGTGCCGGAAATCGTGAAAATGGCCGAAGGTACGGATACGCTAGTTCTAACTGCAGGTGGGGTATCAAGTGGCAAACATCTCGCAGCCTCGATCGCGATGGGATCAGCCGGGGTTTGGACCGGTACGATCTGGCTAGCCACACATGAATCAGAAACCGCCATGTTCCTAAAACAGAGAATAATCGACTCCAAAGTGGAGGACGCCGTACAGTCACGTGCTATGTCTGGAAAACCAATCCGGCAGCTGCGATCAAGGTGGTCTGATATTTGGAAGGAAGACGGAGCTCCTGATACGCTACCAATGCCACTACAAGGTATGCTCGTGAATGATGTACTACGTGACATTAAGGAAGCAAATCTAGAGGATTGGATGACTACACCAGCTGGTCAAGCAATCGTTGGCATTGATGCTATTAAACCAGCAGCTGAGGTCGTGTATGAAATGGCTGATGAAGCACTTGAGCTCTTCGAACGTGCCACTGAAACCTCAGCAACTGCCTAAGTTTGATCTGAACACTTTTCATGAGAGAAGAGACCGAATCAGAACAGATAAAGGGATCAATGCAAATTACGCTCGATTCCGAACTTGTTGGTAAGCATGTGGAAGCGGATGGTGGGACCCAAGTTGGGAACACCAATTTTGCGTCACGTGCTGCCTTCGAGGGAGTATTGACTGGACGGAAAATTGTTCAGGGGGATCCTCCGTGGTACTGGTTAGAAATAGGTCAGTTGTCAGTCAAGCCAGATGACTTTGAGGATGAATTTGTTTGGTGTGAGGAATCCTACGTCTATTCCCTCGACTGAATTACTGACGATATAAGGGGTATTATGCATATTCTTGTGGCAGCAAAACAAGTCTTGGATCCAGACGGTATTAACAGTTACGCGTTATGGGGTCGTCTAGAAGTCAGCGAGGACGGCCGAGCCTTCAATACTGGTGCGACCGTCCCGCAAATTATCAATGCCTACGACGAGCAGGCGATGGAGGCTGCCCTGCAGATTGCTGAGGCTCAGGAAGGCGCACGCGTGACCGCAGTCACAGTCGGCTCAGATACAGCTCCTGATGTACTAAAACGTTGTTACGCAATGGGGGCTGAGAACACCATTCACGTACATGATGATGAAAGTCAGTCAGGCGATCCTTATAGAATTTCTCAGATTCTTGCCGCTGTTGCGGAACATCTAGGAGATGTCGACTTAATTTTATGTGGTCGGCAGGGTTCCGACTACGACCAAGGTGCCGTCCCTGGAATTTTGTCCGAGGATCTCAAAATGCCATTCATAACCATGGCATCGCGGGTGAGTTTTAACGAACAAACGCAATCACTACATGTTGATGTTGTGACTCCAGACGGGCCAGAAACACTGGCATGTAATCTGCCAGCTGTAATAGCAGTTAGTAATGAAATTGGACAGCCACGTTATCCCAGTAGCCGGCGTATGATTCAGTCCCGTCGCAATCCGCCTACCGTCTTTCGTGCTGATGAATTGTTGCCAGATCCAGCTCCCAAAAAAATGAGCATCAAGCTTTTGACAGTGCCCGAAGTGCAGGGAGACTGCGAGATAATCGAAGGTGCCGATCCGAAAGAAAAGGCAACAAATCTATTACAAAATCTTAGAGAACGAGGTGCCCTAAATGCCTGATCCCATTCTTGTGCTGGCACATATTGATGAAACATCACAAGTCAATATAGGGGCTCGTGAAGCCTTAGGTTTTGCTCAGAGTCTGTCAGAAAACACCGGACGCCCCGTGGAATGCGGGCTCATCGGTGCAGATAATTCGTCTGCAACGGCGGAAGTCACTGAACTTGGTGCAACAAAGGTCTACTCAATCGAAAACCCACTGCTTTCTCGCTTTTCGGGGGATAACATGGTTTCAGCTGCTGCTCACATTGTCTCCGCGTCAGGGGCACGCCTAGTGCTCATCGGCAGGCATCCTTCAACGCTTGAATTTATCCCCAGATTGTCGCGACGAATAGACGGTACCTGTGTAATGAATGTGACAGGGATTGAAACAGTAAATGATCAGCATACTGAAATTGAGGCAGCTGTTTACGGAGGTGCCGCCAGAGCCCTCTACCAAGTAGATTCTGCTTCAACTGTGGTCGTTGGCCTGCGCCCAGCGGCTGCTGAAGCCCCGCCGCCTCACTCAGAACACTCCTCAGATATAGTAAAACTCGATCTTGAGCTACTGGAAGACAGAGTACAAGTTGTCGCCGAGGCAACAGCTAGTGAAGGACCTCGTCTTGAAAATGCTGAGATAGTGGTGTCTGGTGGACGTGGATTACAAAACGCTGAAAATTTTGGACTTGTCAGAGAATTAGCAGGCCTAATCAATGGAATGCCTGGAGCTTCTCGAGCAATCGTTGACGAATACTGGGCGCCACCTACCGAACAAATTGGATTAACCGGCACTACAGTTGCTCCTGCACTCTATGTTGCAGCAGGCATTTCCGGCGCGAGCCAACACATGGCCGGATGCTCCAACGCTCGCCTGATTGTCGCAATTAATTCTGATCCTGATGCTCCTATTTTCAAATATGCCGATGTTGGTATCGTCGATGATTGCCTAGCGGTATTACCTGAACTCATTGAGCTTCTGCGATAGAATTCAGTGATTCCTAAGCAGTAAACCTAAAAGGCATTAATTTTACGTGAGCTCAGATATTCAACTGAAATCCCCGAGACAGTACCGGCCCGAGGGAGGGTCCGTCTTTGAGATGCATGCACACAGTTCAGACAAGTCACTCGATAGTGGAGTGAGTGTCGAGAAACTTGTAGGTCAAGCAGCAGCTCGAGGGTTAGATGGAATTTGCCTGACTGAACATAATGCACTGTGGCCTGAAGAAGATACAAAACGACTAAGCGAAATTTTCCAGATTAATGTTCTTCCCGCGATCGAGTTAGGAACAAACTTCGGACATGTCCTTGCCTATGGTTTCTCACGATATCGTCCTCAATTACTAATGATCGATCACTTAATCGAGAGTGCTAAAGAAGAAGGTGCTGCTTTGATCGTGGCACATCCAATGCGCTCCACAGGTACGCTGCGTAGACCGTCAAGCGAAGAAATTCAAAATTGGTTCACTGGTATTGAAGCCGTCAATGGTGATCATTCCGACAGCGATGATGGCTACTATGTGAGACTTGCAGAGGAATTAGGCGTAGTCGCTGTAGGGGGGTCAGACGCTCACTCCCTACAGGCAGTTGGAAGAGCAGCCACGATATTCCCAACAGAGATCGAAACGGTTTCTGACCTTGTTTCTGCTCTTAAGCAAAAAACTGCATCACCTTTGGATTTAAGACTCAGGTAAACTTGCCTCTACCAAGCATCGATAAAGGGTCGTTTCTTGCCCGACCGCCGCAGAGGTAATTTTGCTGCCTTAAGTGTTCCCGCAATCCATGCTCTCGACTCCGCGGGGTCAATTGTGTCGTCGAATCCAAAATTCATTCCCGTATTCAAAGCTTTGCCACGCTCATATGCGCGAGCCACCATTGTTTCATATCTTTCTAGTCGCTCTTCTGGATCCGCAATAGACGCTAGTTCATCACGATACCCCAGCTTCACTGACCCCTCCAGGCCCATTCCACCAAACTCCCCAGTTGGCCAAGATACTGTGAATTGCGGTTGGCGGTAATTACCACCGGTCATGGCAATCGCACCAAGTCCATATGCCTTTCGCAAAATAATTGACATAAAAGTGGTTTCTATATTGGCCCCATGCAGAAATAAGCGATTGGCGTGACGGACTAACGCGGTTTTTTCTACCTCGGGTCCCACCATGATGCCAGGAGTGTCAACTAGAGTAAGCACGGGCAGATCAAATGCATCACAAAGCTGCATAAACCGAGCTGCTTTGTCAGCTCCATCCGAGTCTATAGCCCCACCCAAATGACCAGGATTATTGGCAATCACACCCAAACTTCTTCCCTCCACACGGACCAAAGATGTAACCATCCCGATTCCAAAATCTGGCCGAATCTCAAGTATCGAGTCAACATCAGCCAACGTCTCGATTACATCTCGCACGTTATAGACTCGTAATCTGTTTTCGGGAATGATCTGCCGCATTTCGCGCTGATCTGGAGCCTCCCAGGTATCTACCGACCCCTGAAAATAGGAAAGATATTTCTTGGCCACTTGAACGGCTTCTACTTCATCTCGAACCGATATATCTACCACGCCATTGGGTATCTGTATTTCCATAGGACCTATATCTTCAGGAGCAAAAATACCCAGGCCACCACCTTCAATCATTGCTGGCCCGCCCATCCCAATATTTGATCCTTCGGTGGCGATAATTACGTCACAACAAGCTAGCAATGAAGCGTTACCGGCAAAACAGCGTCCTGCCGTAATTCCAACCATAGGGACTAGACCACTTAAAGTTGAAAAAGAAGCAAACGTCGAGCTACCTCCAGCAGCATGAAGTCCATCGTCTCCGGGTCTACCACCGCCGCCTTCGGCAAATAATACGAGAGGTAATTGTGAATTTCGGGCTACTTCGATCATTCGATCGGTTTTCTGATGATTCCGGTTACCTTGCGTACCGGCTAAAACCATATAGTCATATGCAATTGTTGCGACCATACTCTCGGGATCAGAAAAAAGATCCCCATTCACGCTCCCGATACCCGTAATCATCCCATCCCTCGGTGTCTTTTCAATCAACTCGTCCAAACTGCGACGCGAGAACTGATTTGCTAGAACTAAAGGCCCGTACTCCAAAAAAGTCCCCTCGTCGAACAAATCCTCCACATTTTCCTGAACTGTCCTCAGATGTCTAGAATGACGCTTAGATACCGCTTCTTCTCGATTCTTATCAAGAGTCGCAGCACGCCGTATTAAAATTTCCTCCAGATCGGGACGGATAAAGTCTAAATCAACGGAGTTATCCCCTTCCGTAACCGAACCTGCAACTTCATGTGCCTCAATGATCATCAGCGTGTGGTTTTCCCAAAGAGTATCCCCCGAACCAACGCCAATCATACTGACCGAACCACTTAAATGAGCTCTTATCTCATGCTGCATCTTCATCGATTCCATTACTGCTAATAGTTGCCCAGTCTGTACTTCATCGCCAACTGACACTTCAATGGATACAACGGTGCCTTGCAAAGGTGACCTAACCGATCCAGGGATATCAGCAGGTCCACCCGCCTGTTGAGAAGACGATGTCTCTGTACTCCGAGTCGCTTGTACTCCATAATCTAAAACCGCCAAAGGATCACTGGAATCAATCATTGCCCCAGCCTGTTCACTCAACTCCGCAACGTCCAATGAAACAGTGTCGTCAATTTCCTTGGCAAGACGACTAAGTTCAGCCGCCTCTGAATCAACAAAACGTGTGTGCACCTCTCCGTTCCGAAACGATGCATGACCAAGAATGGCTCGCAAAAAAGGTATATTGGTATCCACACCTTTAATGTCAAACTCCGCCAGCGCATTCTCAAGCCTCGCAATCACAGGCTCAAAGTCTCGCGAATTGGAATACCCGATCACTTTTGCGAGAAGTGAATCAAAACTTGTGGCAGTTTGGTAACCGGTATAACCAAAAGTGTCCGTTCGCACACCAAGACCTGAGGGCAGACCGAATACCGATAGAGTTCCGGTTGATGGGATCACGGTGGAATCTTCGTTAACTTTTTCCATATTAACTCTTGCCTGCATCGCGTAACCTTGGGTAGCCGCGATCGATTCCTGCAAAAGCCCGAGTGATGCAAGGCTCTCACCTGAAGCAATTTTTAATTGTGTCTGTACCAAATCAATACCAGTAACCTCTTCAGTTACTGTGTGTTCCACCTGCAATCTCGGATTTACTTCGATAAAAAAGAATTCGCTTGACTCCGTCTCGTTCATCGATACCAAAAACTCGACGGTCCCTAGATTTTGATAATTTGCGGCTTTCCCTATTGTTACCGCAGCCTCCAGCAGTGCGTCCCGCACGCTCTCATCCAGAAATGGGGCAGGAGCTATCTCAATAATTTTTTGGTGGCGCCTCTGTATGGAACAATCACGCTCCCAGAAATGTGAAATAGCGCCAGTTGAATCACCGGCTATTTGTACTTCAATATGACGAACATTGGATAAATACCTTTCGATATAAAGTTCTGGACTCCCAAATGACGATTCAGCTTCGGTCTGTGCAGCTCGGTATGCCTGTTCAACATCATTGATGTGCTCAAGCACACGAACACCACGTCCACCTCCACCATGTACAGCCTTCAGAATCGCTGACTGACCCTCTTTCAAAGATTGCATAAATTCTTTTGCTTCGGTCACAGTGACCGGCTGATCGAGTCCTGGCAAAACTGGCACTCCATGGTCCATCGCCAATCGTCTAGCCAATACTTTGTCGCCGAATATGTTTAGCGAGGAGGATTCTGGCCCGACAAATTGCATCCCCACAGATTCACATTTGATGGCAAAACCAGGATTTTCACTCAGGAAGCCATATCCCGGATGAATCGCATCACATCCAGCCTCACTTGCTACCTTCACAATCTGCTCTATGTCTAAATACGGCTGAGCACCGCGGCCTTCAAGTAAGAACGACTCATCGGCCCTTCGCCAATGAATTGAATTAGCATCTGCTTCAGAGTATATGGAGCACGTCTTTATGCCGAGCTCAGATGCAGCCCGAATAATTCGAACTGCTATTTCACCTCGATTTGCCACAAGTAATTTATTAAGTTTCATAATCACTCCAATAATTCATTAGCATCACCCTAAAAATAAGAAAAAGCAACTATTCCATACTTTTTAAGCTCCAAAACTTACGAATGTCGCTCAGACACGCTACACTCTCACAACATGAAGACCGGTCAACTATAAGACACTGAAGGAGGGGAGCCCATGAGTAAAATAATAGATACTATCCAAGATATTTCGCGGGGTGACGTCATAGCAGAACTCGATGATGAGGGAGTGCTCGTGACAACATTCAACCGCCCCGAACAGATGAACTCGCTGAACGCGACACTCGGACAGGGCTTAGGGGCGGCGCTAGCATTCGCTTCAAAAGAGGATTCGGTTAGAGCTATGGTATTAACCGGCAGTGGTCGAGCCTTTTGTGCTGGAGCTGAAATCACGCCTGATCGTACACCTGCTGATGGAAACCAGGAGTCAGATGATGCTGTGCCCAGTCTCTCACGCTACGAACGTCTTTCGCATCACAACCGATCAGTCGCAACAGCGTTAAGTTTCATTAAATCTGATGTGCCAATTATCGGCGCGATCAACGGAGCCACAGCAGGCGCTGGATTCGGGATGGCAATGGCCTGTGATATTCGAATTGCAGCGAAATCGGCCCGAATGGGACCAATTTTTTTTAAACGCGGAATAGTCTCGGATTATGGCGTGCTTTGGTTTCTTCCGCGAGTGGTTGGATCAGCTCGCGCTTTCGAAGTTATGTATCACAGCGATGTGATGCCTTCTGACAAGTTAATTGAACTCGGTCTAGTAAATAAAGTAGTCGAAGATGAGGACCTTCTATCAGAGGCCGTCGACTATGCGCGGAAAGTTGCCGCTGGTCCACCACTAGCAGCCGCAGAGATTCGACGACTCCTACACTCCTCATTAGACACGTCAGGGTCTGCTGAGCAATGGCTCATACACGAATGGAATGCTCAGGCGGGACTGCTAAAAACCAGTGATGCGAAAGAAGGTTTCCGGTCTTTTGTGGAGCGCCGACCTCCCGAGTTCAAAGGTTATTAGTAGATACTTTCCATATGGATAAAGGTTTAATAAATGACGAGGCAACTATTTGAAGGCATCAGGGTACTAGAACTGGGTACCATGGTTGGTGTTCCATACTCAGGAAAAATTTTCGCTGATTACGGTGCCGATGTTCTCAAAGTTGAGCCACTGGAAGGAGATCCTTCTCGTGCAGAGGGACCTTTTTTACAAGACATTCCGAACAAAGAGACGTCCGCGCTTTTTTTACATTTAAATACAAACAAAAAGTCCATCACATGCGACTTATCAACCACAAACGGAAGAGATATAGTCCGCTCCCTGATAGATACCCATGACGTCGTAATCGAAAATTTCAATCCAGGTACGCTTGAATCACATGGTTTGGGATACGAAACACTCACCTCAGATCGAACCGATCTGGTAATGGGATCGCTTACGCCGTTTGGGCAAACTGGACCTTGGAAAGATTTCAAAGGCTCTGAGCTAGTTCTTCAAGCAATGGCAGGTCCAATGCATATGAATGGCGATCCCACTAAAGAACCCATCAAACTTGGTGGAAATCTGGCACATTATCATGCGGGACTCTCTCTGACATATGCATGCATGCTTGCCCGCTTGCGAGTGGAACGCGGTGGTTCTGGCGATCATATCGATCAGTCTGTCTATGAAGCTCAAGCTGGATTTCGTGACAGAAGAGCTCCTGGCCTCACGTCTGCATCCTACACGGGCAGAAGTAATAAGCGGGGTGGTTCGCTAGGCAGGACTGCCTCCGGCCCCCGGCCGGCACAAGACGGGTACGCAAACATAATGGCCGGTACCAGCAAACATGTTCCCGCATTTCTACGACTCATCGGTCGTGACGATTTAGCAGAACATCCTGATGCAAAAAAACCGGCCACCCAAATGTCAACGACATTTATCGAAGAAATGGAAGCGTCATATGCCATTTGGCTAATCGAACGCACAAAACGTGATGCGGTTGCAGCTACCCAATCGATTGGCATTTTAGGTGGAGCAATACTGACTGTAGAAGATCTCTTGAATGATCCCCACTATCAGGAACGAAATGTCTGGGAGGAAGTTGAACATCCTGAGACCGGTAGTATGCGCTATCCGGGACGGCATTTTGTCACCTCAGGTGCGACTCGAACACAAATGAAACGTGCGCCACTACTAGGCGAACATACCTTCGGTGTTCTTACAGATATGGGTTACACAAAGGCTGATATTGTTCAACTGCGTCGGGCAAAAGTGATATAAGGACTAACTGATTATGAAAACTAAACAGGAGACCTCAGCCAGACCAGATTTGCCGTTAGATGGCGTTAAAGTCGCCGCAATCACGGTTGTCTGGGCGGGACCACATTGCACTCAAGTTCTAGCCGAATGGGGAGCAGAAGTTATTAGAGTCGAACCGGTAGATGCGATTCAACCATATTCAAGAGGCGCTGAACGCATTGCCCCTCGGGAGCAACTAATTGAGATGGCGAATAATGGAATTACACTAAGCGCGTATCCCAATTTTGACCCTGGAAGTGAGCCATGGAACAGGAATCCTGGATTTAATTCGCATAGTCGAAACAAAAAATCGATGGCGTGCAACATAATGACTAGCCAAGGTAAACAGGCCTTCCTAAAACTTATAGAGGAAGTCGATGTGCTTGTCGAGAATAATGTTCCGACAACAATAGAAAAAGCAGGCATCACCTACGACACACTGAAGGAAATAAACCCTCGCCTTATTATGCTTCGAATGCCAGCATATGGTCTGTCAGGCCCATATAAAGGTTATCGTGCCTTCGGTACACATGTGGAAGCAATGATCGGCCATCATTATTTACGGGGCTATCCTGATGGAACACCCGATCAAACCGGTGAAGCATTCACCGCGGATGCCTTCGCTGGCTTACTTGGCGCCACTGTGGTCACGGCTGCACTCCGTTATCGGGATCTAACAGGTGAAGGCCAGCAGATAGAAATGCCACTGGCAGAGGGCTTTCTAGCCAACCTAGGTGAATTCATTTTAGACTTTGAGATGAATAACCGTGTTGCGGGACCGCAAGGAAATACCCACCACTCACATGCCCCCCACGGAGTATTTCCGACCCTTGGGGTAGATCAATGGATTGCGATAGATGTATCGGAAGATAGTGAATGGGGTGCACTGTGCGACACACTCCAAGCTGACTCGCTGAAAAAAAATATACATTTCACGACGCAGTTGTCACGATTTAAAAATCGAACCGCTCTTCATGAAGAGCTTGCAAAATTTACAATCTCGCATGACAAGAACGAGCTATTCGAACAACTGCAATTAGCCGGAGTGTGTGCGGGTCCCGTGACTGACGATGTTGAGCTCCTCAGTTCACCCCAACTCATCGATCGCGGTTTTTTTGAAGAACTAGATTCTCCTGTAATCGGAAATTATCGCTACCCCGGAATCATGACTAAATGGATTAATACACCAAATACACTCCGCACACCTCCTCCAAGGCTTGGTGAGCATAGTGAAGAGATATACAAGGAATTACTTGGCTATAGTGACTTAGAATATAAAGAATTACTTGAGCAAGGTCACGTAGGAGACAGATATCCAGATCATCTTTTACCAGAATTTCTTCACTCCTCACAATAACAGGGACACATCAACAAATTGATGGAATTTATTGATCCTATTTTCCTCATAATCTTGGGAATGACCGTAGGAATTTATGCCGGAGCCATCGGAGCAGGTGGAGGATTCTTAATAGCTCCAATTCTGCTGCTGAGACATCCTTACGCTACTCCAACTGAGATTACAGCTGCAGCGTTGATTTATGTGGTCATCAACTCTGCTATTCAAGTTTCACTCGCTATTCGGGAACAAAAAATTGATACCCAACTAATACTCACGCTTGCAATTATAGGTATACCTGCAGCCATTCTTGGAGGACTTACCACAGAACTTATCGAGCGTGTCTATTTTTCATTTGGTTTTGGAATCTTTTTAGTTCTAGTCGGTATATATATAATGTTGCGACCAACCATGATTTCAGATCGTATGCCTAGCCAAGGATGGTCTCGAAATATTAAGGATCGGCAGGGTAACCTCTATAACTACACTGTACCCGTGGCTCGAAGTGGAATCGCCCAAGCTGCCACTGCATTTTTCTCTGCTCTAGCGGGCATCGGAGGTGGTCCAATTGGCATTCCAGTAATGACCCGAATACAGCGGGTACCCCACGACATAGCTGTACCAAGCATGCACTTGTTAATACTCATACAGTCTCTTAGCGTCACAGGTGTTCATTTCTTTAATAACGTGGGTGGCTCGCCACTCAACGATGTTCCCTGGCTCGCAGCCGGCGTCTTAATTGCTGGGCCCATCGCTCTAAAAGTTCGACATCGAACGGGGGAAGGCAATCTGATGCGAGCACTGGCAATCGGCCTGATTATTATTGGAATAAGTGCAGCCTGCGATATTTTCAGATAGTATTTTTCTTTATGAGTTCAAACAACATCATCCCTCGGGAAGATTTCATTACTCGCCGAAATCGGTTTATGAAAAAAATAGGTGATGGAAACATTGCCATATTGGTCTCAGGTGAGGAAATAATTCGAAATGGTGATGTCTACTATCCGTTCCGCCAAAACTCTTCTTTCCACTATCTAACTGGGTTCCCAGAACCAAGTTCTGTTGCAGTATTCGCACCCGGTAGTAGTAAGCCATACACCCTGTTTGTCAGGAAGCATGATCCGGTAATGGAGACATGGGTCGGCCCTCGAATAGGTCTTAGAAAAGCAATGAGTCATTATGATGCCGATCAGACATTCGATATCGAGAAACTCGCTTTGGAATTACCACAACTCATCAAAATGAGTGACAGTATCTGGTATAGCATCGGTACGAATTCAACCATTGATCAACTTATCACAAATCAAATCGCTGAGAGACGAGACGGCCGACAGAGAGGTGGTTTACCACTTAGTGCAGTGCGCGATCCTCAAGAAATAATTGACAATTTAAGAGTAATTAAATCAAATAATGAAATCAATGCTTTACAAGAAGCAATCAATATCACTGCGTCTGGACTAGACAAGATCCAACATCTCGATAAACCTGGAAAAACTGAATACGAGGTTCAGGCGATTCTCGAGTCGGAATACCGTCGACTCGGATCAGTACGTGAAGGTTTCCCGTCGATCGTCGCCGCAGGTAATAATTCATGCACCCTTCACTACACCGCTAATCGCGCACGTATTAAAAATGGTGATCTCCTTTTGCTCGACACTGGTGCTGAATGGGATCTCTACTCTGCTGATGTTAGTCGAACATATCCAGCTAACGGAAAATTCACTTCGGCACAGAAAGACGTGTATGAAGTGGTCTTGTCAGCTCAACAAACCGCTATTGAATCGGTAAAACCTGGAAAGAACTTTTATGAACCACATCAAGCTGCTGTTCGTGTCCTAATAGACGGACTAAAAGATCTCAAGGTTCTCAAGGGCACTCAGAAAAGTATTGAAAAATCCTTTTCATATCGACCATTTTATATGCACGGAACCAGTCACTGGCTGGGTCTTGATGTGCATGATGCCGGTAGTTATAGCGATCCAGACCAAACGCCTGTAAAACTCAAAGCCGGAATGGTACTCACAATTGAACCAGGTCTTTATTTTCCTAAAAATATCGAGGGTGTACCCGAAGAGTTAAAAGGAATCGGCATCCGAATTGAAGACGACGTTCTTGTCACAAGAACTAGTCGACGAAATTTATCCGCAGCAATTCCTTCTAAAACCGACGAAATATCAGCCTAACTACAGCCTGTAGTTTCACCACACACCATGCATTTCAAGCAGGTGCCAGACCGCACCATCTTAAATTCACCACACATGGCACATGCATCACCTTCAAAACCATATCTCTTTGCCTCTGTTTGTTGTGCTAACAGTGTTGACTCCACTGTAGAAAGATCACTCCCACCACTGCTAACTACTGGCGTTGCTGGTTCATCCACCATCGGTATTCTGGCAGGAAATTCCAGAACCGAAATATTATCCGGCTCCTCTATTAAATCAGGAGACAGCGCCTCCAACTCGGCATGTATCGCAGTACTCTGCTCATCTGCCTCAACCTCAGGAACGTGCGCTAAGTTCTCCATACCCAGGTATGTGACACCAAGATCTCGGAAAATGTAGTCAATAATCGACCGTGCATTCTTGATTCGATCATGCCCTTGCACCAAACCTGCAGGTTCGAAAGCTCTGAACGTAAACTTATCAACAAACGTCTCAAGAGGAACGCCATATTGCAAACCCACAGAGACCGCAGTTGCAAAACAATTCATCAAACTACGAAAAGCTGCGCCATCCTTCGCCGTATCAATAAATATTTCCCCTAAACGTGGCCGCCCATCAGGACCTGTTTCCGGATATTCACCAGTACGCAAATAAATAGTGTGCCCACCTACCATGGCCTTTTGCGTATATCCACCCGGTCTGCGACTAGGCAAATCCTCTCGATGGCCACGGCGCAATCCAATTAATCGCTCAGCAGATTCCACAATCGCTTGTGTAAATTCTTCAGTATCCTCAAATTCCTCACCACCTGACAACAACATACTCTTATCAGAAGACAACGGTTGCGATAACTTGGAACCATCACGATATAACGCTAGTGCCTTAACACCTAATCGCGCAGCTTCGTCATAGACCTCAGTCACCTCTCCAACCGTAGCCTCAGTTGGCATGTTGATAGTTTTTGAAATAGCTCCAGATAAAAACGGTTGAGCAGCAGCCAGCATCCTGACATGAGCCATTGCTTCAATATATCTTGTTCCGTAATCACCACATTTATTTGCACAGTCAAAGACGGCTAAATGCTCATCACGTAAATGAGGTGCTCCTTCTACAGTCATTCGTCCGTTTATATAATCGTTCGCTTGTACAATTTCTCCAGCATCAAAACCTAGGGCAGACAGAAGATCAAAACCCGGAACACTAGAATCATCTGACGATATTCCTAACGCATTCATTAACTCACTTTCAGTCACTAGAGTATTTACTGCGACTGAGACATGGGGAGCCCAGACCAAAGCTTCTTCTACCTTCTCCAAATCAAACTCCGACAAACCTAATTCACTTAGTGACTGCCGATTGATGTGAGGAGAATTATTAATCGAATGCGACCCGATTGCGTACTGAACAATGTCATTAACTTCAATCTCGGTATAGCCTAATTCTTTTAGAGCAGCCGGAACAGATTCATTAATAATTCTAAAAAATCCACCACCGGCTAACTTTTTAAACTTAATTAACGCGAAGTCTGGTTCAACTCCAGTCGTATCACAGTCCATCAAGAGACCTATAGTTCCAGTTGGGGCAATAAGTGTGGTTTGAGCATTTCTATAACCATGCTTTTCACCTAATTCAACTGCATAGTCCCACCATTTTCTTGATGCCTCGAGAAGTTGTGGATTTGCGTCGCTTTCATTTATGGCAACTGGAAGTACGCTTAATTCCTCATAATCATCAGCTGGAGAAGAGTACGCAGCCCGTCGATGATTACGCATAACACGTAACATAGCTCCATCATTCTGCTCATATCGAGGGAAAGCCCCTAGTTCGCCGGCCATCTCGGCCGAAGTTGCGTATGAACAGCCAGTCATAATAGCCGTTAATGTTCCAGCAAAGGCCAGAGCTTCAGGTGAATCATACGCAACACCCTTCTGCATTAACAAAGCTCCAAGATTGGCATATCCAAGCCCTAAGGTCCGATAGTCATAGGAGCGCCGAGCAATCGCTTCAGACGGGAATTGAGCCATGAGCACTGAAATTTCAAGAACAATTGTCCATAATCGGATTCCGTGTTCGTAAGCAGGTATATCGAAGGTCTTTGTATCAGCATCATAAAAAGAAGCTAAATTAAGTGATGCTAAATTGCAGGCAGTATCATCAAGAAACATATATTCAGAACACGGATTTGAACCATTTATACGCCCACCAGCTGGTGTGGTGTGCCACTCGTTAATTGTCGAATCATACTGAACTCCAGGATCGGCACTCTGCCATGCTGCTAATGCAACCTTTGACCAAAGATCTCGCGCTCGGATAGTTTTACTAACTTCACCATCTGTTCTTCGAATCAAGTCCCAGGAATCATCTCTTCGTACCGCATCCAAAAAATCAGCCGTCACCCGAATCGAATTATTTGAATTTTGTCCTGAAACAGTCTGATATGCCTCACCTTGCCAATCTAGATCGAATTCATCAAAATCAACGTCAATATAACCTTGCTCAACAAAATCAAGAACCCGTGATATCACTGATTCAACTACGCTATCAGCTCGTGCTGATCTGATGGCCTTACGAAGAGCTTTATTCTCAGTAACATCGATGCCACCTATCTCATCATCTGAAGCAAGTTTAAAAATCTCGGCTAGATGTCTACGTGTGATTTTCGACCCAGTAACCAAAGCAGCTACTTTTTGCTCCTCTTTCACTTTCCACTCAATAAACTCTTCAATGTCTGGATGATCTGCATCCAAAATAACCATCTTGGCGGCTCGACGTGTTGTTCCACCTGATTTAATAGCCCCGGCAGATCTGTCTCCGATCTTCAAAAATGACATCAATCCTGAAGACTGTCCGCCACCAGACAATCCTTCACTATCACCTCTGATCGATGAAAAATTAGAACCTGTACCCGATCCATACTTGAAAACTCGAGCCTCTCGAGTCCATAAATCCATAATTCCACCTTGATTAACAAGGTCGTCAGCCACTGACTGAATAAAACATGCATGTGGTTGAGGGCGCTCATACGCTGATGTCGATGGCCTCATCTCTGCAGACTCAGGATCAACAAACCAATGACCTTGAGAAGGACCTTCGATTCCATAAGCCCAATGTAGACCTGTGTTAAACCACTGGGGTGAATTTGGTGCAACCATTTGACGAGCCATCATATGACGTACCTCATCCGCGAATGCCAAAGCATCCTCGTCGCTGTCAAAATAATTATTCTTTAATCCCCAATAAGCCCATGTCAAACCCAGACGATCGAATGATTGTCGTGCATCCGTTTCACCACCAAACGTACTACCGTCTGCCGGTTCTCTCCGCTGAGCCCATTCAGGGATTCCTTCTTCAGCAATAGCAGTTGTCTCACTCGGTACCCCAGCTCTTCTAAAATACTTCTGAGCCATTACATCGGTCGCAACTTGAGAGAAGGATTCTGGCATCGATATATCTTTTGCCTCAAACACCATGGTCCCGTCAAATTCGGTTATTCGAGAATCTCTCTTTACGAAAGACACTCCCTCGTACGGACTTTGACCTGATTTTGTAAAACGACGATTGATCTTCATCAATTACTCCTAATTAGTTACTAATCGGCAAACTATTAATATGCCTCGGTTACTCTCTGGCTTGGGAAACGACTAAGCCAACCTAGTACTCAAACGTTTTGGCTTTCAAATGATCACTTGCCCAAGCGTTTAAGCGTAAAAATTACTGGGTACTGAACTGTATAATTTTTTATGGTGACCTGTCAATATCAAATGGATAGGCACTTATACATTAGTGAGAATAAATCTGTACATTTCATCAACTTACCAAAATTAAACAATCTAATTTGTTTAATTTGTGAGTTCTAACCACGAAGAAAAACAGGACTATTAACCTCAGAGAGTTCTTCGTTGTATTCGTAACCATCTTCTCTAAAATTAACCAAATCTATTGCTTTCTTCACCTTTTCTTTAACAATCCAACGAGCCATAGCACCTCGTGCATTTTTCGCAAAAAACGAAATAATCTTATATTTCCCATTTTTAAAGTCTTTAAATACAGGCGTGTTGATATTAGTGTGAATACCTGAGGCACTCACTGCTTTAAAATACTCATTCGACGCTAGGTTAATCACCAAATCATCTTCATGCTCCTCTAGATCTGCCATCAGAGATTCTGAAATAGAGGAGCCCCAATATTGATATAAATCTGACCCGGCTTTCGTATCCAGTCTAGTTCCCATTTCTAGTCGGTAAGGCTGTATAAGATCGAGGGGCCTCAACACACCATACAATCCGGACAAAATTCTTAGATGATTTTGAGCAAATTCAAGGTCACTCTCAGTAAAATCATCAATCGCCAGCCCTTTGTACACATCGCCAGAAAATGCAAATCCCGCTGGCTTGGCATTTAATTCATTAAATGGTGTAGTAAATGACGCAAATCGTTCTGCCGTCAAATTTCCAATTTTCTCACTGACATTCATCAAAGTCATAAGCTCGTCCGGGCTGTATAAACGGAGTATCTCAATCAACTCATTACTTTTCGAAAGCAGACGAGGTTCTGACACATGAACTGCAGTCTGAGAAGGCTCGAAGTTCTGGCCTTTGGCTGGAGATAGTAGAATTAACATACTGTTATTTTACCTCACAATTCTGATCACATCTGACCAACAAGGTCTTGTCTGTAGCGATATCGCCAAAGCTGACATCACTAGGGCTGAACCGTGACTTTAATCGCTCCGCTGGCCTTGTCACCAGCAAGTTTTATTCCAGTCCCCGCATCTTGCAGTGAGACACGATGTGTGATCAACTCCGACATGAGATCAGTATTATTTTCCAAAAGCTCTACCGCCAGTTCATAGTCATGCTTAAACCCCACGTAGCTATAAAACACTGTTCCCGCCACCCGCAGTTGCTTGGAGAGGATGACGTGTGCCGGCATCATCACACTTCTTGAAAATACTCCCAAAATACCCACTCGTCCCCCTCGCCTGACTAACCTGCAGGCAAGTGCCGCCGTGTCTGCACTTCCCCCAACTGTCTCGATAACTAAATCTATAGGTGTCGAATCACAGAAAGATTGCAAACCTTCCTCATCTTCAGACTGAAATACTTGGGTTGCTCCTAGACGCAACGCAGCATCCCGCTGCTGCGGATAACGATAAGTAGCAATAACCTCGCTTGCTCCCGATTGCTTGGCATAAAATGTAGACATTAATCCTATTGGCCCAGATCCAAGAACGAGAACCCGTTCACCATACGTCGGGCGACTATTATCAAGCTGTGCTGCGACTCTATGGCCATGAACTGCCACCGCCAATGGTTCAGCTAATGCCGCCACAGCAAAATCAACAGAGCCAGAGATTCGAAATAAGTTTTCTTGTGGAACAGTTAAATATTCGGAAAAACCACCAGGAAGTTCACCGCCAAGTAATCCGCTAGATTGTTGACAAATCTCTGTGCGTCCCATTCGACATTCTGCACACTCCCCGCAAAACAACCTAGGTTGCAAAGTTACGTGATCGCCAATCTTGAAACGCCCGACGCTTGAACCCAGTTCGACGACTTCCCCAGCTACCTCGTGACCAATGGCTCGGCCGGCCTTCCAGCTCGCGTCGGGTGAAAGCCAATGGCTTGGATCTCTGTATGCATGCAGATCAGAACCGCAAATGCCACATGCTTTAACTCGAATCAAAACTTCGGTTGGATCTGGTGGCCTCACATCCGATTCGACAATCTCAAAAACCATCGGATCCAGAGTAGTAATTGCAGTTTTCATATCTCATACCTCCATGTGCCCAAATAATATAGCCCTCTAGCAAAATATTCATCCGATGCTGAACGAGCCGGCCTTATGAACATGCTTATCGGCCAATATTCTTGAACCGATTAGCAACCGTGGCTGTGCCACGGTTACTTCGAACATTTGACAAGAAACCATAAGTGAAGGATTGGTGGGCCCGGTGGGGATCGAACCCACGGCCAATCGGTTAAAAGCCGATTGCTCTACCACTGAGCTACAGGCCCACAATGATAATACCGAAAAACTTCATTAAGGGATTCATTCTCGCCAGTGCGACTATTTAGCGATATCATTCAAGGCCCTTAACCGGGTCGACTACTAAGGAAAATCATGCTGACTCAAACATATAAAACGGTGCTCCGAACCCTCGTCAGTGTGCTGGAAGAAGCCACACCGGAACCCACCGATTGGGCCTTAATCGGTAGTGGTTCGTTGCAACTCCAAGGCTTGAANACTGAATACGACACTATCGAATTTATGACNACTGATAAAATAGTTACAACNATAGGTAAAATGCTCGGAGAAGAGCCCGTTCAAATAACATCGGNNGTGNTATCNGGTACACGCCTTCNTCTCACCAGAGAAGATATACCTATTTTNGTGATNGGCGATCCNGTGTTCCANGGTGTTGAAGAGAAACTTTCTCCTGTGCAAATTCCTTCNCTCTGGAATGCNTTGAATCACGGATCATTNGATGGACATCGTATTCCTTGTACTCCGCCAGAATGGGAATTGGTCCTCGCGGTAATTCTCCAAGCAGACGATCGCGCGGAAGAGATACAGCAATATCTCTCTGAATTTGGCTACGACAGCCGATTACTAGTACGAATTCTTAGAGAAGGACATGCAACAACTCAGACCGAAAATATGGTGTGGTCCCTACTAGAAGAACGTATCTAAAACCACTCGACACTTTCGGGCAATTAACATCTAGCTCAACTGACTCAAAACATCATGCATCCAAAAGTCATAGGTCTCATTCACTTTATCTGTATCACCCATATTAAAGTTGGGCACAATTAGTTCATTGACTCCGGCATTAGCATATTGTCCAATAACCTCTACTATTTCGTCAGGAGTGCCTGCTATCAACCGATCTGTCGCATTTTCCTTAGCCCGCTTAACAGCAGCTGTATCTTTTGAAAGGAAAAATAAAGCCTGAGCTGATCGTCTAATCTCTCCTGGGTCTCGGTCGATTGCTTCGCAGTGTTGATCTAAAATATGCCCTTTTTGCTTCAACACTTCAGGACTGCCCCAAACATTCCACTCGTCCGCAAACAATGCCGTGATTTTCAACGTGACCTTTTCACCACCTCCACCGACNAGAATCGGAAGACGACTCTGAACAGGTTTNGGGCTAAGTGGCGCGTTTGTTATTTCATAATATTTACCTGAAAANTTNGTGTATTCCTTGTCGAGAAGCGANCTAATTATTTGAATACTNTCTCGGAGTCGAGCAAGTCTACCCCCAACGGTTGNAAATTCAATNCCNTACGACAAATGCTCATTTTCNTGCCAGCCAGCCCCTAGGCCNAGTACCAACCGACCATTACTTATNACATCAACTTCTGCAGCCATTTTTGCCAGCACCGCCGGATTTCGATATGTATTTCCTGTAACCAAGGTTCCGATACGGACTCTCGGCACTAGGGCCGCAATGGCTGATAAAGTAGTCCACGCTTCAGATGTAGGGCCCGACGTTGTAGNCTGATCTCCTGTATTNGGCATAAAGTGATCGGCTACCCAAATCCCATCCCAACCAGATGCTTCCGCCTTCAAACAGATNTCAACAAGATCTGTAAATCTTCCACTTAAATGGGGCCAAATACTAAATTTCATNTNCAACACCTATCCAATGACGAACGGACTATAAGCAACNATTTAATCGATTAAGAATTNTCTGNAATAAAANNTAANACNTTNTCCCAAGCNTCAGCCGACTCACTAGCAAATTCCTCGAAATGTCTGTCAAAGAAGGAATGTGGGGCNCCGGGATANGTGACTATTTGATGATCAATACTACTCGCCGTTAGTTCTTCATCAAACTTATTAACAATGTCACTCGGTATTCCTTGGTCAGCTCCACCCATTAGTCCCAGTATCGGACACGAAATATCTGCAACTCTCTCGATCACACCTGATGCGCCCTGCGGAAAGTCAGGTCTGTCTGGATGTCCATAAAAACCAATAGCCCCAGCCAATGCGTGACCATTNGCNGCCTGATGCCAAGAATTTGAACCTCCAAAACAAAAGCCCAATGTAAAAATTGGCCGAGAGGAATCTTGGAGACGGAGATGTTCCACGGCGGCAGTAACGTCGTTTTTAACACCCTCAAAAGTCGACTGCGCGACATGTTCTTGCCAAGGAAATTCTTCCNCTCGAACACCGAGACCCGCAGTCCTACCAAAGTAGTCAATCGCTANTGAATCTATATTTCTCTCTGCAAATCTCAAAGCTANCTCTTCATAAAAATGAAATANNCCACGGACATCNGGCAGNATCAAAACAGTTGCNCGCTGAGAACCATCCCCCTTGGCTAAGAANGCAGAAAACTCATTCCCATCCGCAGCCNTAAGCGTTAAATTTTCATTTTCTACAGCGGCCCCCAATATCTGAGGNACTGGAGGTTCTGCATCATACGGAAAACACATTGTTTGACTCCCTAACCTTTTTNGTCACATCGACCNGTGCGANGTCATCGTAGACGAGTTTGCGCACATCTGTCATAAACGCACCGTAAATGCNCGCCAAAAANTNATTTNGAGAGGGACCTAGCACTCTCGGCAGGAGAGTGCTAACATGATTTCTGCTTGCGGTGGGTTTCAACTTATTCGTCGTCTAAACATNGGCGACGGGGTCGACACGACTCAAAAGCAAAAAATCAGAATGAAGGATAAAGTCGGTTTTTTTCCGACACCAATCAGATCTGGTAAGTANGTGGTAAAAAAAATTNNCANGTATTAAAGATAGCGAAAATAAAGCATGGGAGAGGACTGAAAAATATGGCAACAGGTGTAGTTCCAGTTACAGACCACATTATTCTTAAGGCCGTCGAGGCTGAGGAGATTACAACAAGTGGATTAGTTATTCCGGATTCAGCTAAAGAAGCGCCACAGCATGGACATGTCGTAGCTGTCGGNCCAGGTCGACCGCTTGAAAACGGTGAGGTCCAGAGTATGGATGACATAAAAGCTGGTGACAGAGTNCTCTATCAGAAATACACAGGTCAAGATGTATCTGTGGATTCNGAAGATTACATCATCATTCGATATCAAGACGTACTAGCTAAGCTAGAAGACTAAAAGTCGCTCGACGTCCNTACATATTCATAAATCTGAAAATTTAGGAGCACTAAATGACCGCTAAGCGACTTCGCTTCGACGAAGCTGCCCGACGTGAACTGCGTCATGGGGTAGANATTCTTGCTAATTCAGTGCGTGCAACACTCGGACCAAAAGGTCGAAATGTTGTACTCGACAAAAACTATGGGCCTGCAGTCATCACTAAAGATGGCGTGACAGTGGCTCGCGAAATTGANCTTACCGATCGTTTCCATAACATGGGTGCTCAGTTAGTAAAAACNGTAGCCGTCCGCACAAACGATATNGCTGGTGATGGAACAACTACAGCGACNGTCTTTGCTCAGGCGATGTTNCACGAAGGCCTGCGAAATATTGCGGCTGGAGCCAATCCAATGTACCTCAGACGAGGTATGGATGCTGCTACCAAAGTAGCTATCCAAAACCTAATGAGTCAGTCCGTGCCAGTTGAAGAAAAAGAAATGATTCAGGCAGTNGCTTCGATTTCGGCAAATGAAAAACGAATCGGCGATCTGATCGGCGACGTCATGGAACAAGTTGGAAAAGATGGAGTCATTACCATTGAAGATGGACGTGGGCTTGACGATGAAATTGAGGTTGTAGACGGATTACAAATTGATCGAGGCTACATATCTCCCTACTTTGTAACAAATAATGATCGCATGGAAGCGCAGCTTGATGATCCATACATACTGATCACAGACCATGCNATTAATTCACTACAAGACTTNCTNCCACTTTTGGAAAAGGTACTGGCGGTCTCCAAAAACTTCTTCATAATTTGTGAGGATTTAGAAGGTGAAGCGTTACAGACATTAATTGTGAACAAGATGAAAGGCGCAGTAAATCCACTAATCATTAAAGCTCCTTCATTTGGTGACCGAAGAAAGGCAATGCTCGAAGATCTAGCGATCTTAACGGGTGCCACTTACATCACNAATGATATGGGTCGCAAACTTGCTGATACACAGCTAGCTGACTTGGGACACGCACATCGTGTCGTATCCGACTCCAGCATGACCACTATTATTGAGGGTGCTGGATCAGACGANAGTATTCAGCAACGTATTCGACAAATTCGGGCTCAAATTCAGGATGCAAACTCNGATTTCGATCGGGAAAAAATGCAGGAGAGACTCGCTAAACTCGTTGGAGGAGTCGCTGTTATAAAAGCTGGTGGAGCAACTGAGGTCGAAGTTCGTGAAAAGAAATTCAGACTGGAGGATGCACTATCTGCAACCCGTGCTGCTGTTGAAGAGGGTGTGGTCCCTGGTGGTGGTGTTGCATTTATTAGGGCACAAAGCTCAATCGACGCTGTTATTGAATCCCTGACAGGCGATGAGAAAACAGGCGCCGTGCTTGTGCAACGAGCACTCGAAGCACCACTTAGACAAATTGTAGAAAATGCAGGTCAAGAGCCAAGCGTCGTCGTAGAAGATGTACGTGCTGCTACTCCTGANACAGTAGGATACAACGCAGCAACCGACGAAATGGGCGATATGTTTGATCTTGGTATCCTTGATCCAGTCAAAGTATCTCGAGTTGCACTTGAGAACGCTACGTCAATTGCGAGCCTTATGCTTACGACCGAAGTAGCTGTAGGTGAGATTCCAGAGCCACCGGCACCGATGGCACCTCCAGGAGGTGACATGGGTATGGGTGGTATGGGTGGTATGGATATGGGTGGCATGGGTGGCATGGGTGGCATGGGCTTCTAACCACAGACTATTCAGACTAAATATATGAAGANAAAGCCCCGGTTGAACACCGGGGCTTTNTCTTTGAATCCATATTTACGATTATCAACGATTTGACCGANCTGTTTCTCCAGTTGTTAAGGGTCGTTTTCCATCAGGANTATATACAATCTTGGTAGACACGATCTTATCCCAAAGCGTCTGACGACTGCGATCCCACAACAACCAAGCAGCAGCAATTATTGGTACCAGACCGATACTAAATGAAGATAGTAAAACAAAAAATAAAAACCACTTAATTATCCACTCACGTAAAAAGGTATACCAACCACCTGAGCGAGACCCATCCTCACGCATCACAAATAAACGCAGGAATTGCTTACCAGGCGTTTGTCCATGCCCTAAACAAATAATTCTCCAGACAACAATTCCAGCAAATACAGCGAAACCAAGAATTATAAAAAGACCCAGTAGCGCCCCTCCCGANAACGCNCCGATCATAAAAATAATGATAGGGAAAACCAAGAGTGCAATATCAATTAGTGAGTCAATGACCGCAGCTGCCAACCTCCGGAGCGGCGTAGCNAGTTGTAATTGATCGTCTTGCTGAGATTCAATTAGTGAGTCAGACAAGTATTCCTCAACCTTCGTCATCGGCATCTAACTGCTGAGTATAGACAGTTTCAGGCCACCAGTGAAAGACTACTAGNAGAGGAGTTACGGTAGCTAGCAACACAGTAGACGCCAAAATTAACCTAAATGGTCCAGGATCAAATTCGTCAGAAAGAGCAATTACACCAAATGTAAAACCAATCAACGCCGCGATTAAGTAGACCATCACTACAAATATCTGCTGACGAGCCTGTGTTTCCTTAAGAATGCTATACAGAATTCCAGCCAAAATAAAATACGCGAGCAGCGCNACAATAAACGCAACTCCAACCTGTCCAAAACCTTCTGTTAGTGTTCCTTCCGTACTTATCTCACCATGCAGCCACAGTGCCTCNAGCGACTCTATCGCCCCAACAGCAGCTATNGCATAAAGAAACCATCTGAGAGGCCTCCACCTTGCCGGAATCCTGCCAAGTCCAATAACCGAACAATATGCGCCGGCTAATCCCAGAGCCAAAAAGCTATAGGTCATCCTCAAGATTGTCTGACTTGCCTCATCAAATCCAACCCAAAGAAATACAATCAACAGAGCAATTCCCGGGAGAGTGATGGCTGAACATAAAGGAGGCAAGTATGGTGCGACTGGTGATCTAGATGGNTTGTCTTTCGCTGTATTAGATATTTGCAAGCTAATGACGGCAAGTCCTATCCAAAACACAACGAGAATCTCCGTCCAAAAAATATCGGAGAGTACGCCACTGTCGAACGATACTCGTGCTGCNGCCAAACCCATTATTACCCATGAACCGAGAACTAGGAGCAAGAATCCTGCCATTACACGTGGCCAGCCAGCTTTCGGCATAAAATCTGTTATTCGATCAGACTCATTTTTCATGCTGTCATCTCTCCCAATAATCCCGCCATACAAAGTATAGAGATAATTCGAGCTTTCTTACCAACGTAATCACTGCTGTACTATAAGTTGATACATGAGACACATCTACATATCGAGCTATAGATGACCTTTTTTGAAGCAATTCGTACTGTGCTGACAAAATACTTTGTATTCAGNGGCAGAGCATCCAGATCTGAGTATTGGTTTTGGATCCTGTTCATCTCGCTCTACTGGCTGGCATCTGTCGTCATCATCGACTCATGGTTGCCCTATTTCATTCCTGAACCAATTTTCATCTTGACTCAACTAGCTCTATTTTTTCCCACCCTNGCCGTCGGAGTGCGNCGACTACACGATACTGGACGGCCGGGTTCAAGATTCTTTTGGCCAGCAGGTGTTTTCNTCCTGCTTATCGGTGGCTTTTGGTTAATCCTNTTCTTAGAAGGCGGGAAACTTTGGCATTTCGCGTTACTCATCCCCTTCGTAATTGCATTTTTCGCCTCCATCGTACTCAATTTATTCTGGCTGTCTTTACCTGGAGACAAGGAAGCTAATCGGTATGGGGATTTAGCGCTATCNAGCAGAAAAAACAGGAGTGCTGGTCTGGNAGAAAGTAATGTNTCTAATGGCTTCTTCTCCAACACACTCTCACTCTGGATGGCCTTCAGTATTGTGTTCATTCTAGGTATCTTTTTTGTCATTACTATGGTCGGACTGTGATAACGAAACTAAAATCAACTAACAGAAGACTTTCACCAGCAACTCACATACAATCGTCACTGTCACAAACAAAATCAAGACTTTAGTCTTCGTGACAAATGAAAACAAGAAAGCCTCAGGCTTATAACGTAAAGGAATACTNATGGCATTCGCACCTTTCGATCTCACAGGAAAAGTAGCCCTCATCACCGGCGGCAATAGTGGCATCGGCCTTGGCATGGCCATTGGCCTGGCACAGGCTGGAGCAGATGTCTGCGTTTGGGGTACAAATCCGGATAAAAATGCGGCTGCTGAAAAAGAAATACTAGCAGTTGGTGGGAAGGCCGCAGCACTTCGATGCGATGTGTCACAGGAAAACGAAGTCGAAGCAGCATTTGCTGAGACTATAAATTTATTTGGAAAAGTTGATTCATGCTTTGCTAATGCAGGCGCCGGTGGTGGCGCACCATTTCAAGAATTCCCAACCGACGTGTGGAATCGAGTTATGGGCATCAACCTTGATGGTACATTCTTTACGTTTCGGGCAGCCGCAAAACATATGATCGAGCGTGGAGAGGGAGGACGTCTAATCGGCACGTCAAGTCTCTCCGCTTTAGATGGCGCCGCAAGAAACGAAGCATATGCAGCTACAAAAGGCGCCATGATTTCTATGACGCGGGGGCTTTCCGTTGAGTTAGCGAGATACGGCATCACAGCGAATACCATCATTCCAGGATGGATTGAAACAGCGATGACAGCACCACGGGTGGGTGACGACACCTTTGAAGACCGTGTTATTAAGCGAGTCCCCGTAAGACGCTGGGGACAACCTGACGATTTTGCGGGCATCGCTGTATATCTTGCAAGCGACGCCTCATCCTACCAGACAGGTGAAGACTTCGTAATTGATGGCGGATACTACAGATTCTAGGTGTCGTTGGACAGCTTGGTACTATTCAATAGGACCTAGCACACGATCAGTGTATGCATTGGTAAGTCGGCCGTTAGGATCCAATATCTTTCGAGCTCTCTGGAAAGACTGCCATTCTGGATACAGATCCCTTAGGGTCGCTGCCGTCTGAAAGTGCATTTTCCCCCAGTGCGGTCGACCGCCATAATCGCGCATAATAGTCTCAACTGGAACGAAATAAGGCTCAAATGGCTCATTCTGCCTGACGTGAATTGCGATCGATGCAGTCTCTCGTCCGAAGCACATACTAAGAGGTAAGTTGTCGGCCCTTGCCCAACGTACCTCAATCGGCATGGATATCTCTAAACCAGAGCTCTGTACAAAGCCTAATGTTCGTTCTAGAGCCTCCCGAGCAAACTCCCTAGGAATGAAATATTCCATTTCGACAAATTTTAATTTGCGTTCTGAAGTAAACACCGCATAGGAACGATCTACGTAATCCTCTCTGGTACCAGAGGGTAGAGAGTTGCCAATAAGAGCGCCAAGACGTGGGGACACTTTAGTCGCGACCATAGCTGCTCGCCTAAGGTAATTATACGAAAATTCTTCCTCGTACCATCTTCGCCATCTAGAAAACTCTGAAATATTTTGGTCTGTCCGATTATTTCGTTTAGTAAAAGCAGCATCCATACTCGGATGACAGAAATATTCAAAGTGCTCGTTGTCGTGAATAAAGTCTTCTTGCTGGGAAAGGACCTCCTCAAGTGGCATCATCATCTCAAGCGCGTGCAAATTAAATGCGGACTCGAGTTGCAACGTGACCGTCGACAATATTCCTGCTGCGCCGACTCCGACCACTGCTGCACGAAATAACTCGACATCTTTTTCTAAAGAGCACTCAATTATTTCACCTTCACCAGTAATCACGCGGGCTGACACTACCTGGGTAGCCAAGCAGCCATACCCGAGGCCCGTACCATGTGTACCAGTGGAAATTGCACCCGCTACCGATTGGTACGCAATATCGCCTAGGTCAGACATTGCTAACCCGTGCTCCCAAAGTTCAGGGCTCAAATGTTCAAGTTTTTTACCAACCTGAACCGTGACTTGCTTTTTTAAGACATCGACATCAAGAATATTCTTGTAGTTAGTTAAATCAATTAACACACCATTCGTCAAAGCTGTACCTGTAAAGGAATGACCTGTGCCCACAGCCTTGATTTTTAGATCAGACTGAGCGGCCTTTCTAATAACAGTTAACAATTCCTCCTCAGTCGTCGGAGATTCAATTAGCTCTGGAACACATGATTGGTTCTCAGCCCAGTTCTTCCAAATCAACTCTTCGGTCTGCATATTCACCTCTAGATTCGGTTAGTTCATAATAAATACTAGANGTGCCGCACCANAATTGATACGTCATCGAAAATGATTAGTACACTGACNCTTTGATATCCCGNATAAGGCACAACATGTTTGAGCTCAATNTAGTCGCAGAAGCTGTCGTTGTATGTTTTTGCATTGGTCTTTCGGCCTACACGCAGTCNACTCTTGGATTTGGCTATGCNGTACTTCTCGTCCCATTGCTAACNTTATTTATTGACCCCAAATCNGCGATCGCACTTACGCAACTCGTTGGTCTCGGAGTTTCAGCAATAAGCTATGCAGAATACACGCCCCGCACGAAAATAAGATCAATCNNNCCCATCGCCTTGGCAGCCACGATAGCGACTCCACTAGGAGCCTGGGTGTTATTAGCTGGCAGCGAGCAAACTATTCTAATTTGTGTTGGATTCGGGATNGCCATCAGTGCGATTGGTACCTTGATTCGTTCGAAAATGAGTACAGACAGTCACAGCGAAACAATAAAATTACAAATTCTCGCAGGCACCGTCTCTGGATTGCTTCGCGGATCAGTNTCAATGCCTGGGCCACCCGTAATTATTTATCAGCATTGGATTGGCGGAGGTGCTGATCAAATCAGATCGAGAATGTTTGCNTACATGATTGCGATGGCACTCCCTACGACAATAATTCTTCTGATTATGGGCGTNTTTTCCTGGCAAATAATTTACTACGCCGTCCCAGGACTACTGGCCGTATTCATAGGAAATTATATTTCTCAGAAAACCAGAGATCTCATGACTGAGCAAATATTTAAATCTTTATCAATAACGTTGCTTATTGTCTCGGCAGTTGTTCTGATTATTCGAGGATTCACCGGAACAAACTGATCTGAAACTAAATTGACGTACACTAGTCTCGTGCAATGATTGGATTTTAACCATAAATCGTTACGGAGGACTTAACGCTCATGTCAGGCAGAGTTCAAGATAAAGTCGCAATTGTAATAGGTGGCGGACAAACTTCTGGAGAAACCGTCGGTAACGGTAGAGCAACAGCTCTGGTGTTAGCTCGCGAAGGCGCGCGAGTCCTAGTGGTTGATCGAGATCTTGAATCTGCCTCNGAAACGAGTCAAATGATCAAAGATGNCGACGGCATCTCCATCTCGTGCAAGGCNGACGTTACCGATGAATCACAAATAGCCGCTGCGATAGACACTTGCATGAATGAATTNGGACGAATCGATATTCTNCATAACAATGTCGGAGCCAGCGTAGCTCTTAAAGATGGATCGGCCACAGATTTGGAAGCAGANGCATTNGANNAGATATATAAGGTCAATCTCAGAGGAGTGTGGCTACCAACAAAACATGCCCTTCCACATATGAGAACACAACAACACGGATCGATTATTAATATTTCATCCATGGCTGTGTTCTCAGGGTCATATCCATTTATAGGATACAAAACNACCAAAGCTGCGATCATAGCCCTCACTGAAAATTTGGCGTCCGCAAACGCTCAATATTCGATTCGTGCCAATACGATCCTGCCCGGACTGATCAATACACCCATGGCTATAGAAGCACGTGTCACCGCAGGTGCAGACCGAGCTGAATTAGTAGCACAGAGAGACAGCCAAGTACCTTTAGGTGGNAAAATGGGAACAGGCTGGGATATTGCCAATGCGTCGTTATTTCTGCATTCCGAAGAAGCTAAGTTTATTAGTGGNGTGGCACTCCGNGTCGATGGCGGCCGGTCCGCAAGCAGTTAAAAAGGTCAATACAAAAAATACTAAGGCTTGTTAGACTCCTAACACACTGGAATAGGAGANGGCCAAGATGTCTACTGGTTTTGTTTGGCACGAAAAATATATGTGGCACGATACTGGGAGTGGTGCGGCCTCAAATATTGAACCNGATGAACATTTTGAAAATGCCGATACTAAACGAAGACTTAAAAATTTACTCGATCTTTCTGGCTTAAGTGATGAATTAATACAACTCAAACCGAGAATGGCTACCGAACAAGAACTCCTGCGATTTCACACCGAGGATTATGTAACAGAAATACGTACCTTGAGTGACGCGCATGGTGGNTTNGCTGGACCAGGTACACCATTTGGTGCAGGTTCNTACGAAATAGCNAANCTAGCNGCAGGTGGAACCATAGTTGCAACTGATGCNGTACTNAAAGGCGAAGTNACCAATGCNTACGCGCTGGTACGGCCGCCNGGACATCACGCTGAANGAGATTTAGGCAGAGGCTTCTGCATATTCGCTAATGTCGCGCTTGCTGCGATGCANGCCAAGGAAGTATGGGGACTTGAACGAATTGCCACCATTGACTGGGATGTTCACCATGGAAACGGCACGCAACAAGCCTTNTACGAAGACTCGAGCGTATTAACTATTTCAATTCANCAAGACGGCTTNTTCCCNGCAGAATCNGGNAAATTTATAGAGCGNGGTGNAAATTCTGGAGAAAATTACAACATAAACGTGCCGCTACCTGCTGGTTCGGGTCGCGGCGCCTATGAAACTGTATTCAGACGCATCATTGGCCCGGCAATTAAGGCCTTCCAGCCTGAACTGATTCTGGTGCCATGCGGATTTGACGCGAGNGTCTATGACCCATTAGGCAGGATGTTACTCACAGCGGAGGCNTACCGAGATCTCACAAAAGAACTAATGGCGATTGCCGCGGATGCNTGTGACAGTAAACTNGTACTCTCACATGAAGGAGGCTATTCCAAGCGATACGTACCNTTTTGTGGACTCGCCACAATCGAAGCGTTAAGTGGTTTTAGAACTGAAATTAGTGACCAAGCTGGTAGAGATGANATGCCCGGCCAAGAACTCACTCCTGCACAGAAAGCTCTAATAGAGGANATAGCTGCCTCACTACATCTCCCATAATAATAATTAGAGATGAAATGTNGTGACTNATTTAGCGATTTCTATTGTGGTGGNTGATAGTTAGGAACTTTGGCCGCAGCAGCATCCATTTCGGCAGCAGTAATCAATGGAGTAATTGTTGCTGCCACAGCACCAGATGAGTTAACTGCTAGGGAAAAGGCTAATGCGGCCTCAGAAGTACCGTCACCNATAAGGACAATATCATCATCGCCATATGCAAAGTAGGCAGTTTCAATGGTCATGCCAAGTGATTCTGCCAACTCTTCTATGTACTTCACACGACCCTCAAAACCTTGGTTGGNCGCAGCTGCTAAAGCCTCAGGACCATATGACCCAACAAGTAAAAATTTCGCCACCACTACCTCCTACTGATGTATATATNTNCATNATTCATAATAAACGATAGGTGTTAATTCACAGTGAATANAATCTATTTAGCATGCGACNTAAAACTGATCGGTTTCATCAATATCAACTTCCAAAAAACTAATTTCGTCGTCAATTTCAGATAGTTTTCCTATAGTCAAAATTGGGAAATGTCCGCCAGTAACCATTGCATCTTTTTCAATCGCAAGATTAACGATACGTCTACGTGAACGTGTCGTTTCTGAGGGATCGTTGTCCACCGCGGGAACCCAATCATGATGAATAAGATGCTCTGGATGATGAGCTGCGTCACCCACCAAGAGCAAATGTTCACCAGCAGATGAAAGCAAAAATGAGGTATGGCCGGGTGTATGACCGGGTGTCGGAATCGATGTAAGGAAGGGTTCTACTAATGTCTCGCCAGAAAATGTCTCGACTTTTCCCTGTCCGACGATCGGATCAAAAACATCTNNTAGTATGTGTTCGTAATCCGGATGTGGCTGCACAGCCCCCGCATTCCACCAATTAATTTCTTCATCAGACACACGCCAAACAGCATTCCTAAACGTTGGACTTCTCTTGTCACCGTCCGTCACAGTATTCCAACCCACGTGATCAAAATGAAGATGTGTGTGAATTACAGCGTCAATTTCATCCAAACCTACTCCTAAATCACGAATTCGGTCCAATAACCCTGCTGCACCCTCTGCCGCAGCATATGGTCCCTGTTCACCAAAACCAGTATCAAGAAGTACTGTTCGACCGCTGCCTCGAAGTAAGAACGAACCAAAATTAAACGGTACTGACTCGTTTGGAGTATCAATCGAAAGTGCAGTAGTCCATTCTTCATCTGGAACTTCATTAAAAAATTTTGGAAGTGGCATTTCTGCGGCAGCATCAGAGAGTGCTGCAACCGAGATATTGCCCACTTTAAAGGTCGCTGAAAGTCTCATATTTTCTCCATTTCCTAGTGGTAGAATTCTAACTCTTCGCCAGAATAAAAAACTATTCAAGCAAAAAATAATCTGCACGTGGAATTCCAAATTAATGCACACAATAAAAAAGGCAAATAGACAGCTGCAGTTAGATCTAATTGCAGCCAGATTGACTATGATATGAGAATTCCCTGAAGAAACAGGTTGTTGAGATTACACATACCTAAACCAACAACAACAGAAATTTAACTCCTCGTTTCCCAAAAGACGAAGTTGATTTGAGTTGAAAGGACTTTAACGTGATAAACCATTCGAAAAGAGCTGTACTCCCAATCACCGGCTATCTTGACCCAATGTCGGCCGGTCCAGGAGAATCGATTTCCGTCAAAGTTAGTACCGATTTTGAGGGAACGTTTGACGTCGACACTGTCAGAATTATCTCTGGAGANCCAAATCCAGAGGGTCCCGGCGTNNTATATGANCCGCATGATTTCGGCCTAAAACCAANCTATANGGGACGATCACAAGACNTCAACATCGGGTCATATGCGGTCGTCCCTGAGAATGTTTGTTTCACTGGTGAGAGGATGTTATTCACAGTACTAGTTCAACCATGGCTTCTTAAAGAAGAGACCTCNGTGATCGCCAGTGCNCTCGATNGTTCNGGTACCGGNTGGCAACTGAGTACCAGNCNCGGAAACCTNGTCTTCTCCTATCAAGCAGCTGGATCAGAACTNCATCAAATTGAATTGCCAGACGCNCTCACATACAAAAATTGGCATCATGTCTGGGCTGGCTATGATATTTANAAAAATCACCTGNGTTTAGGTGTCCNAGACCTTCAAGATAAGAANATAAATAGCCTATCTGAGNCAAANNATCTNGACCCNCTTCCAGATGAAATTCCTCTNATCTTTGCAGCTCGTCGAACGGAATCAATTTCTCAGGANCATTTCAACGGTCGNTTGGAAGATCCTGCTTTTTATAATGAGTCATATTTAGAACCTATGACTGTGCCGCATCCGCACGAAGCACCCTCAGGTGCCATCCTAGCCTGGTGGGACTTTGCCATCGGCATAGATACTCAAAGTATTGTCGATAAAGGCCCATTTGGCTTGTCGGGAAGATTAATTAATATCCCTTACCGAGGCATGGCGGGATCACGTTGGTCAGGTAACGAAATGGATTGGCAGAAGGCCCCGCGTGAGTANGCNGCNATCCACTTCCATGAAGACGATCTCTATGACTGCGATTGGGATACTNATTTTCANATCACGATTCCGTCGGGCACTCCAAGCGGGGTTTATGGCGTGAGACTTGAAAAAGACAACTCCACTGACATCNTTCCTTTCTACGTACTGCCTANCAAAACCGGCCCANAAAATAAAATATGTTTCTTGGCATCCACATTTACCCATCAGGCCTACACAAATCATGCCCGCGGAAATTGTGATANTGAAATGCGAACTCGGATGGAAGANTGGGACGCTAGTCCTTTCAATCCAGACGATTATCCAATCTACGGACGTTCCACATATAATTTTCATCCCGATGGAACAGGTATATCAATTTCATCTCGACTTCGGCCNGCACTGACGGTTCGTCCCGGCTATATCACCTTCACTGATAGAGCTGGATCTGGCTTAAGACACTTTTCAGCTGACACTCATCTTTTGTATTGGTTNGAAAAAAAAGGAATCCCGTTCGATGTTGTTACGGATGANGATCTGGACAATGTGGGCCCAGAATTAATTGCAAACTACGANACCATCCTTACTAGTTCACATCCCGAATATCATACTGGNGAGATGCTGGATTCCCTTCAAAGTTANGTCGATTCGGGGGGGCATTTGGTATACCTTGGCGGTAACGGCTTCTATTGGAAAATAACCCGTATCCCCACACTCCCTGGTGTTATCGAACTGCGNCGGGCTGAAGGNGGAATCCGTGCTTGGTCACCTAAGCCTGGCGAGTCTCACCACCAACTGGATGGTGGATACGGCGGGTTATGGAGACGNAATGGCCGCCCACCACAAAANCTTGTNGGCGTGGGGTTTTCNGCTCAGGGGCTTTTTGAAAGTTCTTACTATAAACGGACCCACGAAAGTTACCAACAAGNTGTGTCATGGATTTTCGAGGGCNTCAGCGAAGAGAAATTAGGTAATTATGGGTTGAGTGGAGGTGGCGCTGCAGGGTTCGAACTGGATCGGGCAGATCCAGAACTTGGCAGCCCNCCAGAAACTATAATTCTCGCCGTAAGTGAAAATCATAGCGATAGCTTTATAGCGGTGCCCGAAGAGTTACTGACGCACATTAATACAGAAACAGGAGAACGCCCTGAAGATCTAGTTCGAGCGGAAATCGTTTATTGCCCCAAACCTAATGGTGGCGCAATATTCTCTGTCGGATCCATTTGCTTTTGTGGGAGCCTGAACCACAATGATGGAGATAATGGAATTTCGCAAATGCTCGAAAATGTTATTCGTCGATTCNCATCTTTNTAAANCAATTGACTACTGAGGACCGCACCCAAAATCTAGATAACATCACCTAGTAGGGTAAAAGTGCTAAATGGTTTTCTCANATCGACATACNAACCTTAATTTATGTTATAATTGANAGNATTCCATTCCAATATCAGAGCGCCTTACGGGGCGCTTTGTTTTTGCTCAATATTTTCCCTAGTACTTTACTCCCTTACCGATATATCTCTTGAAAACAGAATATCTAATCCCCAAAACCACTACCAGCATAATTGCGTCCAAAAAAATCTAATACGCATTTATGGCTTCCCACGTGAACTGATCGTAGACATTTTTTTTAAAAAATTTGCGATCAGCTAAAGCCATTCGGTTACGGGATTACCCCACTGGAAAGGTTTTGTAAGAACATATCGAATGCCGAGACCGCCCGCATAACTCGAAAGACTATCGATAATGGGCTGGGTTACCTCGATATTGTATCCAAACCCGTGCGCATAACCAGGACCCTCATGCCAAATATCCACATATAAATAAATATCTGTAATTCCCTCCGGTTTATTGAGTTCGGTTACTTCTATTGCGTCAATCACCTGCCGCACAATCTCCTGTTGCGTACTCGCTGGCTGTAACCGCACGACGTTGATTGCAAAGTCCCTATTCCCATCAGTTGATACGACCCAGTTACAAGATGTACTGTTTTGAAAAAAAGTTCCATCTAATCGTGGGAGATTACTTGAGTCAAGTTTTTGCAAACTCCAAGCAGTAGCACAGGTCGCACTAACCAGCAGACGGGCTGCTTCATCAAACACCTCTTGACCACCACAACTCCTATCACCATGCATT
>NZWK01000004.1 GCA_002701625.1 Chloroflexota bacterium | reverse complement strand
TAGGTGTCGTTATATTGATTTGAAGGCCGAATAGCTGATGATGAAATTTGGCATGAAATTTGGCATGACTTACTTAGTCTGTGAGGCTCAAACCATACCAAAACAGGCTAATTTGAAATATAGACCATTTTTTCAAAACGCCGGTTTGCCCTTTTATATGTACAGAATGAGGGTTTTTAGCTGCTAAATCGATAAAGTAGCGTCAATACGCAAAAGCGGCCGGATCGGCCAATATCGCCCACCATACCCTTGACCTTCAGGTCTACCAGTAACAGGTTCGAGAAAAATATATTTTTCTAATCGGCTTGACACATCTGATATCTTAAAAAGGCCGTGGGGGCACGCAGAAATACTTCTGCATGAATACTGGTTTAATTACAACGGTTCTCATCTTAATCTTAGCTATTATCAGTCGCATTTCTCAGTAAAATGCGTCAAGTATCATTCGTAACTTTTCGGTCGAGAAATGGTTGCATCATTCTCTTCGGCTCGTCTGTCTCATAGGCGCTCCCAAATGAATCTATGCCTGCAAGAATGGCTTGCTCCAAGGGAAGAACTTCCCACTGCCTGATCAAATGCTTCTGAGAACGAATAGCAAGTGGACCTGAACTTGCAATTGCGTCAGTTATACGAGTTGTCTCATCAGCTAATCGATCTGAATTAACGATCTGTTCGAGAAAACCCCATTCGTGTGCCGTCTTGCCATCTATATTTTCTCCTGTATACACCAGGTAATTGGACCTACCCCACCCGATTAATCGCGGTAAAAGTGCAGCTTCAATGACCGATGGAACACCGACTCGTACTTCTGGCATCCCAAATATGGCGTTTTCAGACCCAACCCTGAGATCACATGCCGCCGCCAACTCCATACCGGCTCCTAACGCATATCCGTCGATCTGTGCGACCACTGGCACCGGAAATTCCCGTATTTTGACAAAAAGGTCGTGTAACGAACTAATAAATAATCTCGCTGTCTCAGGATTTAGACCGCTAAGTTCTCCGATATCGGCCCCACCTATAAAAGATTTCAAACCGGCACCCGTCAAAATTATCGCCCGAACGTCTGAATCCCCCGCAAGTAAATCAAACGCAGACGAAAGTGCATCTATACCGTCCGAGTTCAGTGAATTTAATTTATGCTGTCGGTCATACGTGACATTCACAATCTGTCCGGTTCCAGACTCTCGCCTCTTCAAGTTAACCTTCACAGAATTACCCTCAAAATTTCTTGCACGTTCCGCATTCATACATTCATCATTTGAAATAAAATAATACTCCCGTAAGACACTTACCTTATTAGTGCACAATTAATATTTACCTTGTTAATGTACTTTATGGTGAAATGATAATTTAATATCACGACACTACCCGCCAGTATAGGGATCAAACTTCATACGCCTAATGATTTTGAAAACTCCAATATATTTGGAAGGAAAGGACTCTCAAGCATGCCAGAATCATCGATTAGTGGTAAGGCATGGTTTGCGCTCGCCGTGGCGGGTTTAGCCATGTTTTTAGTCGGTGTTGACGGATCGATTGTCAATGTGGCGTTCCCAAGTTTTCGGAAAGACTTTGACAGCATCTCAAACGCTCAGCTTTCATGGGTGCTTAACGCCTACGTGCTCGTGTATGCTGCCCTGCTAATAGTGAGCGGTCGACTAGCCGACCGAATTGGTCGACTGCGTGTGCTCTCTCTTGGGTTAATCGTGTTCGTGGTGGCGTCAGTTGGCGTAGCTATATCACCCAATGCCCCATTCCTAGTAATCATGAGGGGATTACAGGGAGTTGGTGCTGCACTCATCACACCCGCATCAATGGGATTAGTAATTGCCTCGTGGCCAGTTGCACGGCGAGCTACGGCAGTCACTCTATGGGGTGCCTGTTTCGCCTCAGCCAACGCATTCGGCCCGGCGATCGGAGCTGGGATAATCGAAATTGCAGACTGGCGTTGGGCTTTCATGATTAACCTGCCCCTTGGACTAATCGCACTCGGACTTGGCAAGCGGGTGTTCACCGAAACACCTAAAGATACCTCTGCCGCAAGGCCAGATGTGCTCGGTGGCGGACTCCTATCTCTATCGACTGGCTTATTTGTACTTGCCATTGTCCAAGGACGTGACTGGGGTTGGGCGTCAATCGGAGTCGTAACGTCACTCTTGGTTGGAATGCTCTGCTTGGTAGCGTTCACTTACCGAAATCGCAGACACGCTGAACCAATTCTCCCTCGAGCATTAGCCACAATTCAATCATTCCGGAGTGCGTCTCTGACTTTATTCATTTTTACCCTCGGCATGTATGCCCTAATGCTTTCGCTAATTCTGTTCCTAGTCGACGCGTGGAACTATTCAATTGGTATAACTGGTTTGTCGGCTGCATTTGCGGCACTGGTGGTGACTGCGGCATCGATGATAGCGGGGCCATTGGCTGATCGCTATGGTCATCGACTCATAGCAGGACCTGGCACGTTGATATGTGCCTTGGGCATGCTTTGGTGGATTGTTATGCTTAATGAAACACCTAACTACCTAATCGGCTACTTGCCCGGTGTTGTATTGAGTGCCGCTGGCATGGGATTGTCGCTTGGGGTATTAGCAGCTGCAGGTGTATCCGAAGTCAAGCCAGAATATTTGAGCCTTGCAAGTGGAGTCACTCAAACGGCGCGTCAGTTCGGCGGTGCACTCGGGTTAGCCGTATTGTTCGCCATCACCGGTGAACCTGTCGGATCAGTTGATGCCTATGAGGCATATAAGTGGGGCTTCGTTTTCATTATGATTACGTCAATCACCGCTTGCGTGCTGGTTAGTCAAATCAGGCAAAGCAAGTCCCAATCTATCTTGTCCTGATCAGAGATTGTATTGACTAGCGAACGAAATAATCTAGTGTTTAGTCGAGCACACACTACTCGGTTTTGCGGACTCCATTGTGTAAATCTAGGGAACAAACCTCTTGCTGAGTGACATTAACTAATGATATAAAGTTTGAAGGTGAAGGAGAGTAAAGTATGACGCTAGACCTGATCGTTTATTTCGCCCAAATGCTCACCGCCCTAGCTACGCTGGCTGTCGCATACGTGCTCATCACTCAGGTCAGATTGCAACACGCCGAGGCTCAGAGACAACTGGTTTTGTCCATCAACGAGCAACGGCAACATCTTGCTCTCACACTCGCTGGCGATCCAGAATTATCTTCGATAAATTCCCGAGGAGGAGCTGATTATGGCGATCTCAATCAGATGGAACGCATCCGTTTCAACAGAATATTTCAGGCGGAAATGAGCTTNAGTAATATTGCTCAAGAGTATGCTGATCTTCTTCGCGTAGACCCGGATGCAGCCCTTCGAACAAATTTTGCTTTATTCCCTGGCCGAAGNAAGTTCTANAAAGAAGGNCTTATTCGATTCACCCTCCCCACTCCTTTNGTGAATAAGGTCGATAAGATCATTACTGAGATAGAATCGAAAGTGGGTGAAGACGGACAAGATTTATCGGTGCTCACTCANGACACGGATTCAAGCAGTTGAGTTCGATTAGTCAAAGATGCTAATCTACCTCACACACNTAATCACGAATTAAAGCCCAAACGGGAGTGGCATCGCGCCGGAAGGGATTCATCAGTGAATTTTTTACAACTAATCGACGACAAGACTACAGAAATTGGTGCGCGAGTTCCTGACTTCCGTCTAGTNGATCCATCAGACAACGTNCTACGATTAAGCGATCTNCGNGGGGCNCCTGCGGTCCTNTATTTTTATCCTGCTGANGGCACCGAAGGATGTACNCAAGAGGCATGTGAATTTCGTGATGTCTACCAAGACTTTAAGGAACTTGACTGTGCCGTTTATGGCGTGAGCCCGGACAGTAAAGAATTNCATCAAAGCATGATCAATGACAATCAATTACCGTTTGAATTGTGNGTCGATCCTGANGAAATGATGATGAGTGAGTATGGAGTGATGGGTGAGTTCGAGTGCGACGAGTCAGANAGTGANTTCTGGCGAAGCCGNGGCAGGAACGTCAATGAAGAAAATCACGTGGTGATCCCNGTGCGAGCNACTTTTTTGATTGATAAAGATGGCCTACTCGTCTACAAGTGGCTNCCAGTTGACTATCGAGGTCATGCCTCAAGCGTGCGNGATCAGCTNAANAAGTCATTCAAATTTGATATCGCTTTTTAATTTTGGNCTGCTGNATTAAGGCCATACAACAAGGAATGANTGAGTAACAGNGCTNCAGAATACTCTGNACNGTACCTAGATCCATAAGGATAGAAAATGGTCTCATTTCCAAANGCAATTTCACTCGGTTTCTCGGGGTATGTCAATTTCCGTGATCGGTCCACTAGAGCCGAGTACTGGTGGTGGTCNCTTTTTGGCTTNATTGCNTCAATNTTCGGCGTNATACTCGACGTCTCAATCTTTGGCCTTATAGCCGGTAACTGGNNTGCTGCNGACTGGAGCCTATTTCAAAACCTTATNGGTCTTGCGCTGTTCCTCCCTGGNTTAGCTGTCACTGTGCGTCGTTTACATGACATCNATAAAAGTGGTTGGTGGGTATTATGGTTTACCTTANTTTTTTTGGCAGGAGGAATTNTACTCGGTATCGGAATAACTTTTTTCTTCGTGTCCTTTACCCTGCACACNCTTTTTGCGGTCATGTTGGTCGGNTCTGCAATAATTCTTTGGCTNGCGACAATCGTGATGGCNNTAATNTGGCTTTGCCGTCCGAGTGATCTCGGAGAGAATCGATACGGTGGACTCAATGGCACCNGGTCAACTGAGGCAACTGAGTCTGAGATCAAAACTNATANGTCTGATTCGTCAGATGAGCCAACAAGGCGAACTGGCTATAGCCGCCGACGAGAACATTAACTAGTATCAACCGTACAACCCGATAAGCTGACTTGGATAATCAATGGCTGATTCGAACTCTTCTTCATACTTCAACGAANTAAATCCCGAAGAACANCTCTTTAGAATGAGGCACTCGGCGGCGCATATTCTTGCGGAAGCGGTCCTAGAAATGTTTCCTGATGCAAAATATGCGATTGGACCACCTGTAGACGACGGTTTTTATTACGACTTCGAACTNCCTCGATCGCTAACTCCGGAAGACTTGGAANCGCTTCAAAGTCGAATGNGNCAGTCAGTCAANGCAAANCTATCCATTGCCGGAGAGCAAATCTCAAAAGACGCTGCTCGAGATATTTTTGCNAATCAGCCCTATAAACTTGAGTTGATTGACGAAATTGAAGATGACACGGTTGGCCATTTCAAGCATGGTGAATTNNAGGATCTTTGCCGCGGTGGGCATACCGAAACAACTGGCCAAGTTGGAGCCTTTAAACTNGACAGNATCGCTGGAGCCTACTGGCGTGGCAATGAANATAACACCATGCTTCAGCGCATTTACGGACTCCTCTTTACGACACAAGAAGAACTGGATGAGTATCAAGAGCTTCGTGAACAAGCTAGACAAAATGATCACAGACGGCTCGGCCGTGAATTNGATCTTTTCTCAACCCAGGANGACTACGGACCTGGCTTAATTTATTGGCATCCNAAAGGAGCTCGGTTACGNATTGAAATCGAAGACGCTTGGAAAAAAGCACANACTGAGGGTGGATATGATTTGGTGTTCACCCCACACATNGGACGATCAACTCTGTGGGAAACAAGCGGACACCTAGATTTCTTTGCTGAGGGTATGTTTTCAGCTATGGATGTTGATGGAGATGATTACTANCTCAAACCAATGAACTGNCCTTTCCACATTCAAATATACAAAAACACACTCCGATCTTATCGAGAACTTCCAATGCGATTAGCTGAACTTGGAACTGTCTATCGCTATGAACGTTCCGGAGTTCTTCATGGCATGCTCAGAGTTCGNGGATTTACTCAAGATGACGCACATATTATCTGTACGCCTGAACAACTAGATGACGAAGTAGACGGCGTGGTTAATTTTGTTGTCGAACTCCTCGGTCTCTTTAATTTTCAAAATGTATCGGCAACTCTTTCAACNCGACCTGCAAAAGCNGTTGGCGAATCAGCTCAATGGGACCGCGCNGANNCTGCANTAAAAGATGCCATCGAGCGAGCTGGACTAGCCTATGACACCGAGGTAGGTGGTGGCGCCTTCTACGGACCAAAGATCGACTTTCATCTTACCGATACTCTTGGTCGAAAGTGGCAGTGCTCNACCGTACAGTTCGATTTCAATCTACCTGAACGATTTGATATGTCTTATGTAGGTGAAGACGGCGAGTCACATCGGCCCTTCATGGTTCACCGCGCACTGTTTGGTTCAATTGAAAGATTTATCGGCATTTTAATCGAGCATTACGGAGGGGCTTTCCCACTTTGGCTNGCTCCNGTTCAAGCCAGCATTATACCGATTGCCGATAGACATCTTGAACATGCGGAAGCAGTCGCCAACAAACTTAAGCAGGCAGGAATTCGACTAACAATTGATACNGCAAAAGAGCGAATGGGGAATAAGATTCGTCGTGCACAACTCCAAAAAATTCCTTACATGCTAATCATCGGTGACCGTGAAGCTGAAGCCGATGCTGCCTCTGTTCGCACACGATCAGGTGAAGATCTCGGCGAAATCGTCACGGATGATTTGGTTGCGAAGCTGAGCACAGAAATAACCTCGGGTCAACAAAACCGTGTTTAAAGGGTGAATGCGGCTTAGAGATGTTTCGGCTACGCTGATNTAGATGTTTAAACGGATATTAATCGCAAACCGTGGTGAGATTGCTCTCAGGGTCCAAAGGACCTGTCGCGAGCTCGGCATCGAAACGGTAGCTGTCTATTCTGAACCAGACAGAAATCTTCTCCATGTACGTCAGGCCGACAGGGCTGTGCACATTGGTGACGGNCCAGCCACCGAATCATATCTGAATATCGAAAAAATCATACGTGCCGCTCAAGATTCAGGTGCCGACGCCATACACCCAGGTTATGGGTTTTTGTCAGAAAACGCTGATTTCGCAAATGCATGTGCTGACGCCAATGTCACATTTATTGGCCCGTCTGGTGATGCTATGAAAAATCTTGGAGATAAGGTTTCCGCGAGAAAAATTATGGAAGACGCCAATGTTCCTATAGTTCCTGGAGCAAATGACGTAGATCCTGCTGATTTGGCTGCGGCCGCGGCCGCGGCAGATCGTGTCGGCTTTCCTCTTCTAGTCAAGGCTTCGGCAGGTGGCGGTGGACGGGGTATTAGACTTGTCGAGAAAGCCGAAGATTTAGAAAATGCAATGCGATTAGCCTCTTCTGAAGCATCGAGCTCGTTTGGCAATGCNACNATATTTTTTGAGCGATTCGTTTCACCGGCCCGGCACATAGAAGTACAAATCGTCGCAGATTCGCACGGTAACGTGTCTGCCTTCGGCGAACGCGAATGTTCTGTCCAGCGACGCAATCAAAAAGTACTTGAAGAGGCGCCGTCAATAGCTGTGACTCCAGCCATTCGGGAAAAACTTTGCGATGCAGCTATCGCCGCTGCAAAAGGCAGCGGTTATCAAAATGCTGGAACCGTGGAATTNCTNATGGACAATAATGGAGAATTTTATTTTCTAGAAGTCAATGCTCGGCTGCAGGTTGAACATCCTGTAACTGAGCTGGTCTATGGTGGCGTCGATTTGGTCGCACTCCAAATTGCAGTTGCAGCTGGAGGTACAGTCGAGGACGGTCTGGTTGACTCTGGGCCAGTTGGCTGGGCTATCGAATGCAGAATCAATGGCGAAGATCCATATGAAAACTTCCGNCCGTCCCTTGGCTTAATTGATTACGTTGAATATCCTAACGGCCCTGGTGTCAGATTTGACTCCATGCTTTTTTCGGGGCTAGATGTTCCAGTCTTTTATGATTCNCTACTTGGTAAATTAATCGTATGGGCAGAAACGCGAGATCTCGCAATTCAGCGAATGCAAAGAGCTCTTCAAGACTTGGTTATATCCGGGCCACAAACCAATATTCCGTTCCATCGTGAACTAATGGATAATCAAGATTTTCAAAACGGTGACATATACACTAATTGGTTAGAAAACAACTTCAGTATGCCTGAAGAGACAAAAACAGAAGACGAGGTNAAGCTGGCGCTAGCAGCNGCAGCAATAGCAAGTTTAATGAAATCCAAAAATACAGCCGGACAAACCACGTCCGTTAGCCGAGTGTCCAAATGGACCGCCNCGGCACGAAAAAACAGCACACAGGNAATTGNAATATCGAGTGGAGAATCAGGATGGCGTCGCGGTATCCGCTAACAATTGACAATGTCAATTACATAGTTCAATTAGAAATTGGTGACGAAAGNGTATTCGTGACCATCGATGATGGCGAGCCATTTGAGATTGATGTCACAACCTCTGGATTACCGGGGCTGATGTCCATATTCCAAAGTGAAGGTAACTGGCTCGGTTACGTTGTACCCGAAGCTGAAGGTTGGCGGATCTCACATAATAATAAGCAATTNCAGGTTACGAATACGCAGTCTGCCCGAAAATCAAGGTCCAGNGGTGGGTCTGAAGATCCTCCNGGTAAAATCTCGGTGCCNCTAGCCGGANTACTAACNGAAATACGNGTAAGTCCAGGTGATTTNGTCAAAAATGGTGATACGGTCGCAGTGNTCGAGGCTATGAAAATGCAAAATGAAATAAAAGCCCCGACAAATGGAACTATTACTGAAATACACTTGGCTNCCGGCGCGAGAGCAGAAAAAGGCGATCTGATTCTTGATTACGAAGTTTCAGAGGACGAAGACCTTCCCTAACTGCTATGAAATGATAGAATAAGCGTCTGTCGAAATACATAATCAATACGTATTACGNATGATTTAGTAGATTCGTTCAGAAATTATTTGCTAGGAGGCAACTTATAGCCAAAGAACTTCGTATCAATGAGGAGATTCGTGCATCAAATGTGCGAGTAGTTCGAGAAGAAGAACAGCTCGGTATCATGTCGGTGGATGAGGCTCAAGATTTAGCGGATAATGCTGATCTCGATCTTGTGGAGATTGCTCCTGCTGCTGATCCACCCGTAGTGAAAATAATGAATTACGGAAAATGGAAATACGCACAGAGTAAAAAAGAGCGCGAAGCCCGTAAGGGTTCAAAAACCGTTGAACTTCGAGAAGTACGAATGAGAGTAAAAATAGGCCAACACGACAAGGATTTCAAAGTTCGCACTGCTAGAAAATTACTGGCNGGAGGCGATAAAGTTAAAGTCTCAGTCATATTTAGGGCAAGAGAAATTACGCACCCTGAAGTGGGCGAAGAGCTCTTGAAATGGTTTTATGAGCAAGTAGAGGATGTAGCAGAACAAGAGAGAAAAGCAGGAATGGAAGGTCGGTTCATGACTATGACACTCGACCCAAATCGAAAAACCTCAGTCGAGAAAAAAGCTGAGCCTGNTGTGACCGAAGAGTTATAAATAACTAAACGATATTGTGGAATGGAGCATTTATCGTGCCGAAAATGAAGACACATAAAGGAACCGCAAAGCGAGTCCGTATCACCGGAAGCGGTAAATTAATACTCCGAACCCGCAACCCGAAANGAAACAAGCGGTCAAGATCAAAGCTTTATCAAAACTTGAGCGATGTGGGAGCACATGCGACTGTAGCTAGAGCGATTCGAAAGAATCTCCCATACGCTTAGCAGTATTAGTAGAAGAAGTAATCAAATAATAAGGACTTAAAGATGCCAAGAGTACGTTCACGGGTACAAACACGACGACGTCACAAAAAAGTGATGCTCTATACAAAGGGNCATCGAGGTAANAGGCGCACAAATTATAAAGTTGCCCATCAAAGCATGATTCACTCACTACGATACGCGACCGATCACCGNCGTGAGCGAAGACGNGACTTTCGACGACTNTGGATTGTACGTATTAACGCGGCCGCCAGAGAAAATGGTCTGACGTATGGNCGATTAATCAATGGATTATCGCTAGCAGGAATTGATCTTGATCGAAAATCACTTTCGGAATTAGCTATTGTAGATCCAACAGCGTTTACNACTATTTGTGAACAAGCAAGAGATGCGCTGGANAACAAAGCTGCATAACCCGTTTTTCAGANCGACGGGAACTCGTTGGGCCAGACTGAAGTGAACGTATCTAAAGCAATACATGAACGAAGAAGCAATAAGTCTTTCACCAAGNTACGTCNCCCTGANCCAGCTTTGATAGAAAAGATTATNGAGNGTGCCACCTGGGCNCCTACCCATCACATGAATCAAGCATGGNGATTTGACGTNTTTGAAGGCNANGGNTTGCTCAANCTNGCNGAATTAGACGCACAGATACACCTACATGAGCTTNCCNATGATATCGATGAGGCTANAAAAACTGAAATTCGTGANCGCCGTNCCGCCAAGATGATGCAGTATCCGNTAGTTATACTCGTGAGTATTCCAAAGCTCCGNGATCGTAAAAGCAATTATGTTGAAGAAATAGCCGCNGGCGGCGCCGCAATTCAAAATTTACTNCTNGCGGCCCATGAAGAAGGCTTAGCTACATTTTGGGCAACCGGAAAATTAGCAAGAGATGAAANAACNAAAAACTTTCTAAAAATATCAGAAGATGACGAGATAATAGGCATAATTCGTGTCGGTTATCCCAAGCCCGACGAGGNGCNNGAAGAATGGCGTGAAGAGCGAGAGCCNCTGACAANAAAATTGAACTGGCATNGGGCCTGATGATAGAATCAATCCNATCANCTGAAGAATAATTCAGATTTATCACAAAAGGATTATAATTTCGTTGATGGACTTTAATAAAAGATCTAGATTCTCAATTAATACNAGAGATGGCGTAGTCCATTTNGATGGGCGAGTTGTNTCTGTTGGTGAGATTCTAGCAAACCGCGTTTTATGGTTGTCCAGTACAAGCATGATTTTGGGTCTTTTCCTAACCGTAATATTTATTGGAATTCCCATATTGGGAGCTGGTCTGATTGGTATGGCCACCTCTCGCATTCTTAGAAAAACGCGCATCGGATCACAGGAAGAACAGTTTGATCTTTCAATGATTCGAGGTGTAAGTGTCATAGATCCTAAAAGGTGGCCATTTGGCAGATTAACGCTGGATGTAATTGAATCAAACGGTCCAGCTCAGCGAGACTTTATATTTCCGTGGCATCAAAAAGAAGAAGCACATAAGCTGAAGCAACAAATAGAAGATGCTTTGCCAAATCGGATATATCAAGACTAAGCACTCTGTACTAATCAGGAATAATAATGCTCGTTTCGTTAAAATGGCTGCGTGAATATCTGGATCTTCCGACGGAACTGGATGTGCCAAAGCTCGCGGAACTATTGACGAGCGCCTCGGCTGAAGTTGAAGGTATCGAATATCAAGGTAGCGACTGGGATGATTTAATTCAGGTTGGTCATGTCAACGATGTCTTCCCTCATCCAGACGCAGACAAGCTTCGTCTGGCAAGTGTGGATTACGGTGGCAGCGAACCAATAACAGTTGTTTGTGGAGCTCCAAACTTGGACCGAGGTCAGCGAATCGCGTTTGCGCAAGCTGGTGCTACAGTTAAGAACGCCCAGACGGGACATGCTGTCAAGCTAAAACGAGCAAAAATTCGAGGAGTCGAAAGTTCCGGAATGATTCTTTCGGAGGCAGAGTTGGGTTTATCTGACTCGCACGATGGAATCCTTGTGTTGGATGAAAATGCTCCAGTCGGCACAAAATTAATTGACTATCTCGGAGATGTAATACTAGATGTCCATGTATGGCCAAATCGGCCAGATATGATGTCAATGGTTGGTATCGCACGTGAATTAGCGGCAATCCTCAAGGTTGATTTGATTAGCCCTGCCGTGAGTGACTTGAAGATTGATAAAGAAACTGCTAAAGCTCCTGAAACACTCATAGCAGATGAACTCGAGTGCCNACGTTACACTGGCATTGTAATTACAAATCTTAGTACCNCNGCATCTCCTCGNTGGATACAAGAACGGATCCAAGCGGCAGGAATGCGACCTATCAATTCAATTGTTGATGTCACGAATTACGTAATGCTTGAATTAGGCCAACCATTACATGCGTTTGACTTCGATAAACTAACAAATCGAGTTGAAGTGAAAGCCTCAGCTTCAAATGAAATAATCACCACTATAGACTCAGTAGACAGGTCACTTTCTCCTGAATCTCTAGTGATTTCTGATGGTTCCAAGCCAATCGCGTTGGCTGGTGTGATGGGAGGACTGGACACAGAAGTAAGCGAGGACACACACACCATATTCCTTGAAGCCGCTAATTTTAATCCGATCCGTATTCGTCGGACGGCACAAGCGTTCAACTTGCACTCCGAAGCATCTCGCAGATTTGAGCGTGGCCTTTCTCCGGAATTAGCTGAACTGGCCATCCAGCGTGCCGTACAAATATACACTGAACATTTTGGAGGATTACAGGCCAGCGCTTTCTCAGATCTTTACCCACAACCTTTCACCTCGCCTACTATTACCTTTCCGNCAAGCAAAATCGAATCAATTCTCGGCATGCCACTCGCGAATGAGGAAATATCCGAGATTTTGAGAGCCCTAGAGTATGAGTTTAGGCAAAGTGATGGACTTTATTCTGTAACTCCACCCGCCTGGCGAACTGACATTTCCCTTATCGAAGATGTCGCTGAGGACATTGTCCGACTGGTTGGCTACGATAAATTGCCAGCCGAACCAATAGTGGCACCGATACCTCTCTGGGAGCCAAATACAATCAAGGCAAGAGATAGAGTGGTGGACGCATTTGTTCAGGCCGGATGCCAAGAAGTAATATCTTATTCGCTCACGACGAGAGANCAACTCGCCAAAATCATGCCGCTGNATGTGATTGATGCAAATCCCCCTGTTGCTCTCCAAAATCCCTTATCCCTTGAACGATCNGTTCTCCGAACATCGCTTCGACACTCAATTCTGGAAACCGTTGCCAAGCAAATTAAAGACGGTACAAAGCAAATCGCTATTTTTGAGGTCGCTCGGGTATTCAGCCCAANCANCGATTCNCTGCCTNCNGAAAAAGAGATGCTTTGTGGCGCCGTTGCTGGCTATCAGACAGATAGATGGAATCAAGCTACNGCNNANAATTTGAATTTCTTCGATGCAAAAGGTTTGGTTGATTCGGCGCTCAGTGTTTTACGTTTAAAAAATGTCTATGAAACTCAATCTGAGTTGACTATGACTGAGCTAAAATTCGGGATGACAAATCAATCTTCAATCATAAAATCTCAAGAGCTCGTAAGCGGCGTAATCGGTGAGATGGANTCACAACTACTGTCCGAATTTGGAATCGACCTCCCTGTTACTTTATTTGAATTTGATTTNTCCATTATTCTAGANGCAGCAAGCAAAAAAACTGCGATTAAGATGCCAGCGAGCACTCCGTCACTACAGCAAGACATATCGCTCATAGTAGACGAATCCCAGTCGGCTGGCCAGATAATTGAGATAATCACNGAATCGCCACTCGTTANCAACGCGTCTATTTTCAATATTTACCGTGGTGAACCTTTTGATGCAAACCAAAAATCTATTTCTGTCCGAATAGATTGGCAAGCTCCCAATAAAACCCTTACCAGTAAGGAAGTGAGTAAGTTATTGTCCCGTTTGCTGACGAAGTTAGAAAATGAGACTGGCGCAATCATGCGCACATAATATGTGCTAAAACACAACTGTTCAGTCGACCAAGATGCCAACATAAACAATTAGTCAGATAGGTAAGATTTGGTCTTCAAGTCTTACACCCAAGTTACNCGTTAGTTACCTGTTGCGCACCGAAAAAGCGCGCTCCAGCCACTAAATGTCGGCGATCACTAGAGGAATTCTCATTTCCGCTGGGGTAAGACCACTATGGTGNGATTTCATTTTCAAAAAACTACGATGACCGGGGAATCCAGAAAAGCGCAGCGCAGCTGACCCTTTTGCTATCGATACAAAGTNACCAATATTAAACCTTGAAGTATNCACAGAATCAGTCGACCCAAATANGCCCATCTCAATCGCCTCCCTTGAGCTAATTATAAAAAACCACTCACCATAAACAGCCTGAAATAATGAAATAAANGTTTGTTCAGCTCCCGGGATCACCTTCCAATAATGCACACGCATATCACCNAAAGGGGGTTCACGAAGAAGATGACTTAGATCTGATTCANCATCTAATGAGAGGTGTGGATTGATTTCCAAATGACCGTGGTCGGCTGTAAGTATAATCTTGCAATTTATACCCAGTGACTCGAGATTCGAATGAATCTTCTCGAGCTGCTCGTCAAGCTCGATTATNGATCTCTCAACCTCATGAGATAAACCNTTCTTATGAGATAGCGAATCCGGATAAGTCGTGTAAAAGTAAGTAAAGCCATTCACTCGCTCACGCTCTACAATCTGTCTNATTAATTCTGGTACCTTTTTAATATCTTCGTATCCGATTCTCTCTCCATTTGGGAACGCATGATGGGAAAATTGACTATTCACAATGTCAGATGGAAGTAGATAAGAAACATTTTTATTCGAAGTTTCAAAGATCGATTCCCATGAATATAGTTCTTCTGCAGCTCCATAGAATTCCGTTAGGGACTCGCGCGTCTCGGCAAGTTCATTATGAAACACCGTCACGGGCGCATTAACCGAATTAAGCCANACCCACCAACCATTAATACCGTGNGNTATTGGCGGAACCGCTGTNACTACGGTAGTAATTCCCACCGGCGTAGTAGAGGGAAAAACAGTCAAAAGGTCACGCTTTAGATGAGATTTGAGCCAACCGCCATTGGGAGCATATCGGTTCAATATTTCCGATCCTAGCCCATCAGCAAGAACAAAAACTACATGGTCCGCGCTCGACCCAAGATCGATAAAATTATTNTCACGGACAAGAGTACTAACTCCGATTAAGTCNNCGATACTTGCCATAAGATCAGTAAGGCCGGGCTCAGAATCTGGCCTCACCAGCTCGCCTGAATTAAATGATTGGGTAAGAGCTTTAATGTCGGTCATGACTTGTATAACTCACCGTTTGGACTGCGGATTCAGTGCCATAACATTATAAATTTTAGCCTCAGCTCAAATTCACAACTAGACAGGTAAGTGTGCTCACAACTCCGTTAATAGTGGCGACATCTTCGGTAATAGCTCTACCTAGCTCATCTAGGGATGCGGCCTCCAACTGCACAATGACGTCATACTGACCTGTCACAGTATCGACCGAAAGTATTTTACAATGCTCGGTTTCAATCCGCTCCAGACCTTTCGTGACGCCACGTGCTGCACCGACGTCCGTCCCTACCAAAACATATCCTCTCATTTGCAGTCCCTCTCAATTGCTTAGAATGACACTTTACACTGAAATATGCTATTAGCTGAAGGTTGATTTAGACTAATAACATGTCCAAACATAATTCCATCACAGAATTAAAGACTACAACAGATCAAGCAAGACTTCGACTGAGTTCATTAGCGAATATTGATGATTTAGAAGTTTGGCGTCTTGAAATATTGGGGCGGCAAGGTCTACTCACTAACCTCATGAAAGGTATCGGCAATTTACCCAAGGAAATTCGCAAAGAATTTGGACAAATCGCCAACCAAGAACGTGCCGATCTTGAAAATGCTTATGAAAATAGAGTATTAGAGCTAAAGAATGTACCCGCGGATACCGCGGGAATTGACGTATCTCTCCCCGGACACCTTCCCATCCGTGGGGCTCTTCACCCTATTACCCAAGTGCGAAGACAGATACTTGATGTATTCACAAGACTGGGCTTCACGACCATAGAAGGACCTGAAGTCGAAGCCGACAGTTATAACTTTGGCAAACTACGAATTCCACCGGACCATCCAGCGAGAGATATGTGGGATACATTTTGGTTAGATGGCTCTCATCTTGAAGAAAAGATACTTCTCCGGACTCATACTAGCCCTATGCAAATTAGGTATATGGAATCACATCCAGAACCACCTATACGAATTGCCGTTCCAGGACGATGCTATCGATACGAAGCGACCGATGCAACTCATGAATGGATGCTTGAGCAAGTTGAACTGTTGGCCATTGACCGAGGTATAACTCTGGCCAATCTAAAGGGCACACTACAAGAATGGGCACGCCAAATGTTTGGCGCTGACCGTAAAATAATGATGCGGCATTCTTACTTTCCTTTCGTAGAGCCAGGTGTTGAAGTAGCAATTGATTGTTTTGACTGTGACGGTTCCGATAAGGCATGTGGCATTTGCCGTGGCTCAGGCTGGTTAGAATTATTAGGTGCGGGAATGGTTCACCCAGAAATAATCGCTGAAGCGGGCTATGACCCTGATGTATACAGTGGATTTGCTGCAGGTATGGGAGTGGAGCGAGTAGCAATGGTGCTGCAAGGAGTTACTGATATTCGACATTATCATGACAACAGATATCCGTTCCTTTCTCAGTTTTAATAAAAAAATAGTTAGACTTCTAGATGAAGAGGCGTGATACATGGCAAAAAATAACGATAAACCGAATATTGAAGATGAGATTAACGATCTACTGGGGAAATTAGACAATTTTCCACAGGAGCAAAGCGAGTCGCCTAGCCATAAAAAATTCCGCGAACTCAGTCAACGATCAGTTGAATTTTTTCAGCCAATAATCAGACCCGCATCAAACCTAATTGCAAAGATTACAGTTTCCAACCTAGCTGTGCTTGCGTCAATCCTCATTCTCGCCAGTTTTTTCCTAAGGAGAATCATCCCGTTTGCAATTTGGGGGGTGCCATTGGGCCTAGCCTTCCTCATCGCAGCGTTTGGAATGCTGGTCTTTGGGAGTCGCCCAACCAGTGTTGTTGAACAAAACTGGCGAGGAAAATCAATAAAATTCCAGCAACCATCCAAGATCAGGCGACTCTTTTCACGTATTCGATCTCGACTCCTTAAGTAGAATCAGGTTCAGATCGACTGACAGTAGTAGTATTACAAGCAGGCGGTAAGTTAGGCAAGGATAATGCTGTTCGTTTCGAGCATCAAACCTAGTTTGATAATTACCTGTGTCGCCCTATTACCGTCACTAATAATTATCAGCGGGTGCTCACTACTAGGGCCTCAGGATTCTGAAAAATCAAAAGCTACAGGCACGGAATTTCCCGTATACACTTCGTCCGCGCCGACTGCAGCAACAGCAACTCCTTTTAGCTCTCCCTTGATATCAGGTGTAAACACTAAAGTTCCGGAAACCCAAACATCTCCCACTCCTACCGTGGAATCGGGAGAACTCTTGACCACCAGCTACCAGGTGAAGTCCGGTGACACTCTCAGCGGGATTGCTGAAAGATTCAATATCACAATCGCGGATATTCGCAGATTAAATCCAGAGCAAACAGATGACAATATTTTTGTTGGACAAATTTTGACCATTGAGTCGTCCAATGCGCCAACAGCAAACACACAAGTGCCTGCATCACCAACCGCAACCTCTGTCCCCGCATCACCGACTGCTGTTGCCAGTCAAACCACTATTTTGT
>NZWK01000003.1 GCA_002701625.1 Chloroflexota bacterium | reverse complement strand
CCTGTACTGCTCATAATAATATTACTCCCAGAACATTTATCTATGAATACTTAATTCGTGGATCTATCCATGCATAACACAGGTCCACGAATAAATTAACTAAAAGCGTGAATGATGCAATCACCAAGACGGTACCCTGTATCGCGGGGTAGTCTCGATTGAAGATGCCTTGCAAGAAAAACTTACCTAAGCCAGGCATGTTGAACAGAACTTCAAGTACCACTGTTCCTGATACCGCGATTCCGACTTGCAAACCAAGAATCGTAATTACAGGGATTAAGGCATTCCGGAGAGCATGTCGCCATATCACGACGCGCTCTCTGAGTCCCTTGGAGTAAGCAGTTCGGATATAGTCCTGTCGCAAAACCTCAAGCATTTGATTACGTGTCATACGAAGCACTGATCCAGCCAACGTCACTCCAAGAAGTAGAGCCGGCCAAAACATATAATGTATATGCCCAATCGGATCTTCAGTTGGCCCCACCCATCTAAGTGGCGGCGCCCAGCCAAACCACATTATGGGGTAAATAATTAGCAGTAATGCTGTAAAAAAGTATGGTACTGATATTCCGAATATTGCAAATGATCGGGACAAATAGTCAGACCAAGAATCTTGTCTAATCGCAGATAAAACACCAATCGGAATAGCGACGATTAATCCTATGAGCACCGCAAAAACACCGAATTCCATCGTTATAGGTAATCTCGATCGCAGTTCCTCGGTAACAGGTGATTCAGTATTCGTTGATTCTCCAAGATCACCTGTTACTAATTGTCCAAGATAATTCACAAATTGTTCGTACAGAGGTTTATCCAACCCATAATACGCTCGCAACGAGTCTTTAGCTTCTTGAGTTGTGTAGGGACTTTGAGAAAGAATAATTTCAACTGGGTCGCCAGGAATCAAACGGATAATCATAAATACGAATAAAACGGTGAGTATAAATGTTGGAACGGACATCAATATTCGTCGAACAACGTAACGATTCACTGATTCACACCTTCACTATAAGTAACATGATTTAAGTCAATATAAAGCTGTAAAGTTAAAGAGCAAACTAGAACCAGTTTGAGGCATATCTTACATAAGCCCCAAACTGGTACTACCTCTTTTATTTAAATACATCTCAGAGACTTTTAAGTCTCAGATACGTATTACATTTGCACTCGACTAAGAGTCAAGCCAAGCTTCCACAATCTGTGAACCATCATATCGGTCAAGTGACATGCGGTAGTTCTTTAGTTTAGGATCGTAGAACTGATAAATGTACGGCGTGTACACGAACTTCATTGGGAAGAACCCAGTGATGTCTTTCTGTACATCCTTCACCATCTGCTGTCTAGTTGGACCGTCAACCTCGGCGTCCTGTGCATCGATCTTGTCCCAAATATCTGGGTTGTAGATCTTGTAGTACGTTGAGTTTCTACCAAAGTAGGATTGAAGGTTCTCAGATGGCTCAGCTGCAGCCAACGGTACGTGGTGACTCATGAAGTATCGATACTTGTAGGTCACATCGTAATAGTTCGCTGTCTCTCGTGGCTCAAGAGTTAAATTAACGCCTGGTAACGAGCCGAGTTGCTGATTAATGATTTCTCCCACTTGGTCAGCCACACTTCCCGCTGAAGACGAAGCCCACATGAATGGACCTTCGACTGCGGGGCTTCCAGCTGCTTGCAGTAACTTGGCTGCATTGGCAGCATCAAACTCTGCACCGGGTACTTCTTCAGTCAATGCCCAAGTGTCATATTGCTGAGGAATAACGCTGTACATTGGGATTCCACCACCAGAAAGAGCAAGATCGATAATTTGTTGCTTATCGACTCCCTGCACCATTGCCTGACGAATACGAATATCGTCAAACAACTGTCCGGCTTCCCAGTAGCTCTGCCAACCCTCATATCCTTCAGGAGCAGTTGCGTAAGACTTGTAATCCATGATCTTACCTGTGACCTTATCAAGATAGGTTGGAGGCATTCTCATCTGACGTCCAAACTGACTTGGTACGGCGATTTCGGTAGCATCTCCACGGCCTTCACGAACACGCTCTACGTAGTTAGCATCAGTCGCGTAAGCAGAAAAGTCACCGTTGATAAACTGCGTTGCAGCAGTGTTTGCTTCCTGAACAAGGAGCATTTCAACTTCATCAACGTATGGCAAAGGCTTTCCATCCACACCTTTTTCGAAATAGTCAGGGTTAGCTTTGGCATTCCATGAAACACCCTTTGTCCACTGATCTAAAATAAACGGACCTGATCCAACAGCAGTTGAAGTTAAGTCACCAGCTGCCTCAACAGCCTCTCTCGGCACAACAACGGTCCATGGATTACTAATGTAGTACATGAATGCTGCGTACGGTTTTAGTGTCTTGAACACGATCGTGTGATCATCTGGAGTCTCAATACTCGCTAACTTCTCATTGAAGTAATAGCGGTGGCCCCACTTACCAAGATCTTCCTGTGAACCTTCTTGACCCATCTGTCGCTCAATTGAGTATTTGACGTCCTCTGACGTCACTTCGCGGCCATTCACTGGAGCTACGTTCTGGAATTTTGTACCAGGCTTTATTTTGAATACATAGCTGTAACCATCGGGTTGCTCAGGGAGTTCCGACAAGTCGCTCTGAAGCTCTTTCAAGTCCCAACTGTACTTAACTAATCGGTTGTATACAGAGTTTGCGACCCATGTAGCTGCAGGGAAAGTATCAAAGTGCGGGTCAATTGACCGCATCTCATGATTAGCGTGCATTGTTAGTTTTCCGCCACGCTTCACAGAAGCAGTAGAAGCCTGTGTTGCTGCAGATGCAGCTTGCTGAACTGCGGCAGCACTTGTTGCAGCACTTGTTGCAGCACTGCTCGAGCTGGAACTGGACGAACCTGAACTAGAGCTAGAGGAGGAGGACGTGTCATCACTGCCGCCACAACCTATTAGTGCGGCGCCAGCTAATCCGGCACCGCCGACTGCTGCTCCGCGAAGTACGTTGCGACGAGATAATGTCCGTCGCTTCCAGTATTCACTCATAAAAACTCCTCAATGATTAAGCTAGTTTTCTTNTACTGCCTTATAACCCGACTAGATTACTTAACATTAAGTGTGTGTTACCACACACACCNGNAACTAACAATTTTGGGAGTTTACACTACAATCTTNCGTAGAACAAGTGCCGTTCATTTCCNCCNAGTCACGTNAANAGAGGCATACTTGCGATCAAGTGATTAATCAATTTTAATCAAATCCCATTTAACAAACATCCCAAAGTCTAAGAGGCTCCCCTGAAAACCTTTGCATCAACGCTCAACTACTGGCGATTTGAAGTCATTCTCCTCGTCTTACTTCTTTCAGGTCTTCTGTATGTCGCCTTTATCAATGGACGAGTTAACGTCTCAGCTGCGCCAGGATGCGTGCAGCCGGCAACTGTAATAGTGGGAGCGCAACGCAATTTTTTCGACATAAAACATATCGGCGTAGCGCTCCATATCGGAGATGGTGAATTTATTACCGCTGCAGATGTCCTTGGTGAACAAAGATCGCCTGTCATTCGAGATTATGAACAACGATTCTTGGGAGGAGGTGTCGTAATCGGCATTAGAGAGGATCTTAATCTCGCTCTAATATATGCCCCCCAGCTTGCTGAATATACTCAATTCAAATTCAGCACAGCAACCAAGTCTCTTGATTCAAAGGCGTTCGTCTACAACGGACACTGGTTTGGACAGGGTGCAATTATCAAGCATCTAACTGACAGAGGCGCTATTAAACCTTTAAATTTCGCACTTCGGATCGATGATGGAGAAATCGGCTCTGGACTCTTCGGAGCACCCATTGTCGACTGCGACCAAGCATTTGGAATCATGGTCGAAAACGACGTCGACAACGATGGTAATCCTATTGCAATCTTCCGATCGTCGCGAGAAATATTGGATGCTATGGAATCTATGCGTGAGAATATCTCCGAGCCCTGGCGCGAAAGTTATCTCCATTGGCTTGCACTCACTCCGGAGCATTGTGTCAGCACGGCCAAGCCCTTGAGTACCCACTGGTACGAACTAATCGATTGTGAAGAACCGGGTGAAAAGCGCCGCGTTACACGTGTCCAGGAACTAGATACGACCAGGCCATCCAATTTCGTCTATGTGGGCAATAAATACTGTCCGCCAGGTTGGGATTTCTTACGATGGCCCAGTGCCACCCTCTGGGAGAATGATCATCGCAGACTAGTGTGCTTCGAAACTATTGGTTGATTGATTTGCTATCCATACTCATCAGTATCATACTCAGCCCAAAAAACCGGATTAGAATTCTCCAGAGTTGTGAGTGTCGTCGGGGTCTCAACCCGACCTGGTAACCGACAATTTGCACCCACCACATTTCGGGAATCATCTCCGAGGTCAACTCTGCAGCTTTCAAGTAATTCCTGAAGTTTCAATACTATATCGGGGTACTCAGCAGAAAGATCTATCTGTTCACCCGGATCATCGTTCAAGTCGTAGAGCTCAAGCACCTCATGGTTTTTAATAGTCGTATTTCCCTGTTGTTCGACACGAACGACATGCAGCTTCCACCTGCCGGATCGCACGGCGCAAAGAGTACTTCGAAGGTAATAAAAGAAAGCACTTTCATGGCGTTGAATCTCGCCGTCAAATAAAATCGATCGAATATTTTTCCCATCAATTACATGGTCACCCGGCAGCTCACAATCTGCAATTGACGCTATTGTTGGTAAGAAATCTAGAGAAGTTACTATGCTCGCACTCTCACTTGTCGCTTCCACCTGATTCGGCCACCGAATAATACAAGGCAACTTCATGCCACCTTCCCAAGTAGTATTTTTCATTCCTCTGAGCGGCAGATTACTTCCTCCGATAGAACCATTATCCGACGTAAAAATCACGATTGTGTTTTCATCTATACCAAGTTCAACTAATTGGTCCATAATTACACCGACTGACCAATCAATAGCTTCCACGGCTGCGCCATAGCGACCATTCTTACTCGCCTCAACAAATCGTTCAGCCACCAAGACCGGCCTATGAACGTGCATATGAGCAAAATAGAGAAAGAAGGGTTCTTTGTGATGTGCCTTTATAAATGAACGTGCTTCTGCCGTATATCGGTCCGTCAACTCTTCCTGTACCGGTTGTTGTTCGCTAACTGTCTCATTTTGCATCAAGGGAAGTGGTGGAAAATCCCTTCTTGGTTTCTTCATTACGCCCATATCATTACTGTAAGGAATACCAAAATATTCATCAAAACCATGCCGCGTGGGAAGAAAATCAATCTGATCGCCCAAGTGCCATTTGCCAATGAGTTTAGTTTTATACCCCCCGTGTTTAAGGATTGAGGAGATTGTATTTTCTGACGGAGACAGGCCAATCGATGAATTTGGGAACAGCACCTCAGGAATACCAACTCGCAGCGGATAACTCCCAGTAAGCATTGCGGCTCGAGATGGAGAGCATACTGGTGACGCCATATAAAAATTGGTAAGTCGAATGCCCTCCGAAGCTAACCGATCTATCCGAGGGGTAAAGTTCACTGTCGAGCCGTAGCAGCCTAGATCGCCATGCCCCAGGTCATCACAATTGATCAGGACTATGTTGGGTTTAGTTAGAGGGTCTCGCATTATCAACAAAGTTTACGCTACGTGAACTCAGAGCGAGAGGCTTACCTACCCAAATGTATTTCGGGCACTCTTAAAGTGTTGTAGCCCAAGGTCGTTGATAAGCGTTTCGCCCATCGCTAAGGATGCGTCGTCAAGTGGAATTCCCATAGACTCCGCGACCCGCCCCATGCGCTGGAAGTTCGCAGCTGTCCCAGCCGCCTCAATCACCCCTTGCTCTCCTATCTCTCGACGGAGCTCATCGCGTATCTGTGGAAGATCAGGTTCTCGGTTGACGAGCGCATGTACAAATCGTTCCAACGCCACCGCGTTAGGAATTAAACTTTCCTGCGGATCGCCAGTAACGGCTTTGATATTCAGTTCTGAACCAGTGGCTTTACTGCTCGCACCGAGCATTAATGTGTGCTGAGTAGCTCAGTAAAAACATTCATTCGCCGTAGAGACTTTCACCGCTACAAATTCAATCTGAGCTCGACTTAACTCTCGATCAATATTCACAAACTCACGCATCTCACCGTAGCTCAAATACTGAGTGGCGCCCAGATCAGCAAGTGCTACAACTTCGGAGGGGACAAGACTCAACGCGCGAACAACGTTTGCTACTGTTGATCTACCTCCATAAATTCCAATGTCTGGTGAGTCCAGAGAATCAGGAGGAACAGTCTTAATCCACGATCCTTCATCCTTTGCACCAGATGGGCGACGGCGCTCCGGTTCGCCCGGTAGTGCCTTCGGCAAGCGCTCAAGCGGCATACTCAACGCGCGATGGAAATCATCGATAGACAGAACTGTCACTAGAGTACCGACAAGTTCGACGTAATACACATCGGAAAGCCCTCTCGACATGACACTCTGAAACCAATCTCGTGAAAGTCGGCTCGGATCAGCCGTTATCCGATAAATAACCTCAAGCACAGTATCTGAAAGTTTCGTTGAGACTTTTCGGGGAAATTCTACAGAGGCAGGAGAAAGGGCCGCCTTCAACTGAGTACGGATATTTTCTGCATTCCGCACTTCTGCAGCGATATCGAGCTTTTCTAATGAGCTCCACCACATACCCGGCTGCTGCAGGCGCTGCCANGCTTGCCGATGGCCCTTCGCGAATCGGTCAGGNANCTGCCAACGAACATCAGAGTAGTCAAAAAAAGTCACTGCANTCTCCCTCGATTCAGAGTNCACCTCGCATTTTGNCAGTTNTACCCATCAAAATATCANTGTAACTTTATCAACTAAAAAATATCGAGATCGTTAGCAATAGTTACATCGCCCGAAAATTCTTGTCGCACCTCATCTAATANACCTTCTGTNGTCCTAAGAATNTGNTGTATTACAAGTAATTTAGGTTTTGCTCGCTCAGCAAGCCGACCTAAATCACTNGCCGAAGTATGAAAAGCCGCATGATATTTACGCCAATCTGNNGAATATTCTAGCCANCCAATATTTGAATATGCTTCATGAATCAGAACATCACAATCNATTGACTGNCGCTCTACCTCTGAACTGANAGTCGTATCTCCTGAAACAACTATCGTGCGGTCAGGAGTCACAAATTTATACCCGTAGGCATGTTCCCAATTTCCATGATCCACCAAAAATGCCTCGACAGTTACGAGATGGTCACTAAATACCAAACCTGGCAGCACATCCTTGGCACGAGTCTCCCAACCTGTTTCATTGGCCGGTTCCATGCCATTCANACGAATTCGCAAATCTTCACTAAAAGCTTNAGTAATTCCATCCGCTAGTTTTTTGGTACCCGGCGGCCCNATCACTNTCAAGGGNTCAAGACGATCATTAGTCCACGGAGTTAACATTAAATCTGGNAATCCTGCGGTGTGATCATGATGGAGATGCGTAAGAAACGCGGTGCTGAGATTATTGGGTTNCAATGGTTCAAGCTGATACTTTATCGCGGCCTCAGCAGCTCGACGCACTATGCCCGGCCCTGAGTCAACTATGTACGTGGTGTCATCAACAATAATTGCAAGNGCAGGGCCTGAACGCTCGGGATTCGCAATAGGTGAGCCACTTCCTAGGATGACAATATGNGTTCTTGAAGNTTTGACCATATACGCTCTNACTAGATTTCGCTANATAACAAAATNNCTAAACTNCCAACATATTTATTCCCGAAATATGGAAAATCCCCCGTCCGCCGCAGGTCGGGGGATTTTCGGTTTTATNNGGTATCCAAACANAATTCAATCTTTGGACGCATTTNGGTAACGCATAACNACGAGAATTGTTACGAACAATCNAGATTTATTGAAGATCGAGANGTCAATCTGCTCCACGAAGACGAGGGTCGAGAAGATCCCGAAGCACATCACCTATCAAATTGAATGCCAAAACAGTTAATGAGATAGCAACCCCAGGAATAATTGCCANCNNNGGNTCNTGTCTNAGAAATCGCTGAGCCGTAGTNANCATAATNCCCCAACTNGGGTCAGGNGGTTTNGTACCNAGACCAAGAAATGANAGCGANGCCTCAATNATAATTGCGACACCAAAGAGAAGTGTCCCCTGCACNACCACAGGTGCAANAGCGTTCGGAAGAAGGTGTCTGGTGGCAATTCNCNCATCACCCGCNCCNATCGAGAGAGCACTCGNNATAAAGTCTTGCTGTTTGACCGCCANNGTACTNCCNCGNGAAATTCTNGCGAANACNGCNATAAACGGNACNCCTATAGCAATNGTNACATTNTGAATCCCTGGNCCNAANCCNGTNATAATAAGTAGAGTGAAAAGTAGCGATGGGAATGCAAATATCGCGTCCATCAACCGCATCAGAATCTCATCTCGCCTGCCTCCCCACCAACCGGCTAGTATCCCTATCGGCAAGCCACCTCCCACACCGATTGCAACAGATGCAAATCCCACAATGATCGCAGTTCGTGCGCCGTGCACTAGCCTCGAGTATGTGTCTCGCCCCAAATTATCAGTCCCAAGCCAATGATCAGCCTGAAATCGCACCAAAGCAGCCTTGCCATCGTATAAAATTGGATCGTGAGTCGATACAAGCTGTGGGACTAGAGCACAAAAAATAACAACCACTAGAATTACTAAACTAAACACGCCTATGGGTCGCCGACGGAATCTGCGCCAAAACACAAATAGTGGGGACGAGTTAGTCGTCACTGGATCAACCAATGGCTCTCTCGTTAAAACTCCTGTGTCCTGACTCATTGCTGCCTCACTCTACGAATACCTAATACGTGGATCAAGATAGGCATAGGAAATATCAACCAATAGATTGAGAGCAAGAATAGTAGCGGCCAGCACTAACACGATTCCCTGCACAATTGGGGTGTCCATAATATAAATTGAATCAATCAAGAGCTTCCCCATGCCAGGAAGCTTAAAGATGGTTTCGGTAATTATTGAACCGCCAATTATGATCGTCATTTGAAGCCCTAACACTGTGACGACTGGGATTAGTGCGTTCCGGAATACGTGACGAAGAATTACATCTTGCTCTTGAAGTCCTTTCGAACGAGCAGTTCTCACATAATCTTGTCGCATAATCTCCACCATAGCTCCTCGAACTTGCCGTGCCATGCTTCCACATGAAGTGAGGCCGATAGTGAAAATTGGTAAAATCAACGATCGAATATTCGCTAGTGGGTCCTCCACCAGCGAAGTAGTTCCTAACGCTGGAAACCAACCTAACTTAACCGCAAAGAAAATGATAAGCACCATCGCCAGAAAAAAATTGGGGATCGAAACTCCGCCAACCGCAAAGATAGTTAATCCATAGTCTAAAAATGTGCCCGGACGGGCGCCTGCTAAAACGCCCACCGGAATGGCAATTGCCACAGCGACAATTAGAGCTAAAAATCCAAGCTCAGCTGTGACTGCAAGTTTTCGTCCGATAAGCTCTGACACATCGACCTGAGTACGCAAGCTATTGCCAAGATCTAAACGAATAACCCCACCGATCCACTCAAAATATCGCACATGCAGCGGTCTATTAAGTCCCAGTGTTTCCCGCACCATCTCTATCTGTTCTTGACTAGGTTCTTCGCCAGCAATACGACTAGCTAGATCACCAGGAAGAAGATTAATAGAAAAAAAAGTAATCAACGTAACAATAAACAGGACGAAAACCGAGGAAAATGTTCTGCGAAGAATGAAAGTCTGCAATTGAATCTGCTCCGATCACATGCCCAACATCAGATCGCACAAAGCAACATACGTTAATTATGTACAAGTAGCGGTTCCTGCACCTATATAGGTGCAGGAACCGCTACTTAAATAGCTCTTAAGAAATAGCTATATCGCCATTCCCAAAGTAGAACTTACCAATCGCCGAAGGCGTATAAGTAATATTCTTCTGCATAGCAGTTAGATATGTGTTGTTGAAATAATCAACGCCCCATGCCGACTCGTGGTACGCCGTAGCTAGTTGAGCCATTGCAGCTTTTCGCTCCTCTGGATCATATGCCTCACCAACAGCAGACAGACCCTTGTCGATTGCCTGTCGGAACGGGTCGTCAGGTCCAGGAAGTACATCTTTTGACTTACCATCTGCCGCCACGATGTAGGCAATTTGCTGCCACACATCCGGTCGCGCTGACATTCCTGAGCTCTGAGAAGAAACCTGCAACTCGAACCATTCCATATAGAAATCAGGGCCTGGCTTCGGGAAAATATTTCGTTTTATCCCGATTTTCGCGTATTGAGCCTGGATCAACTCCTGGAGAGCAACAGCGAGTGGTGAGTTTGAGCAATTCACGTCATATTCAAGCCCATCCGGATACCCGGCTAGGGACAATTCTGCTAGTGCCCGTTGTGGATCGTACGTAAATCCTTCGAAGTCAGGATCATGATCTGGCCCAAGTGCAGGGCCGAAGAAACCCGTGTCCGCTACATTGTGCAACCCACCATAGACCAGGTTGTTCAGCTCCTCACGGTCAACTCCCCAATTCAAGGCGCGACGAACGTGGACATTGTCAAACGGTGCCATATTCATGTTAAACCAAGTGCGAGTTTTTGCATTAGTTGGCTGCTTGAGCACAGTAATTCCTGCAGCCTCAAGAGTCTCAATCTGGTTCGGATCTGGACCGTCAACAATGTCAAGGTCACCCGCAAGCAATCCATTCACCTTCTGGTCGGCGTTGACACCAAACTGATAGACAAGTCCGTCGACCTTAGGTGCACCGTCCATCCAGTAATTCTCGTTCGCCTTCAGCACAATTCGGTCACCCTCAAGTTCTTCGACAAACTCAAAGGCACCAGTTCCAACTGGATGTCTTCCCTGAAATTCATCTGTAGCCTCGACCTGCTTACGGGACACAACCATACCTGGTCTGTCACCCAGCATACGAAGCAGCGGTGCAAAAGGCTGACTCAAAGATACTCTCACTGTGGAGTCGTCAATGGCCTCGACATTGTCCAGATACTGAAGATCCTGTCCGGTAACGGCACCTTCAAGGAGGCGTGCACGATCAAGGTGCCACTTTACTTCATCAGCATTCATCTCAGAACCGTCATGGAATTTAACGCCCTCGCGGAGATTAAAAACTAGTGTCGTCTTGTCTGGAGTTTCCCAGCTTTCGGAAAGAGATCGACTCTGAGTTGGTGATAGTGACTGATCAGTTCTTACCAAGTTGTCAAATACAGACCAGAGAAGTTGGTGCTCGTCACCACCGGTCCCAGTAACCGGATCCAATTGAGAAAAGTTTGAACTCCCGATTCCAGTTCGTATGACCCGGCCACGCTCTGGAGCGCTTGTTGCACCACTACTCGAACTTGAGGAACCAGAACTAGACGATGACGAATCGTCATCGTCGCCACCACAACCTATTAATGCGGCACCCGCAAGTCCGGCACCACCGACTGCTGCTCCACGAAGTATGCTACGACGAGATAATGTTCGTCGCTTCCAGTATTCACTCATATCGTCTCCTCAATAATTCAGCCTTTTCATAATCATATGTAAGCTAGTCAGCTTACTTTTTATCTATTGTTGATAAAAAGACTCTCGATTCGCGCATCNTATCCTACAAAACGAGATTTGACAAGCNGATATNCAAATTCCAATTCGCATAANATGCGGCACACTTGCGATCANGTTACTAACGGTTTTCAAGAACNACCCAGTCCTTNTCCTCGTAAACAGAGATTGAAGAATACATGTAAGGAATAATCTCAACGATTTATCAGTTAAAATAAATATCAACCCCTATAAATGAGAATGCGTCCAAACACGACGCACTCTTTGGACGCATGTAGGTGCCGCATCACCACGAGAATTGTTACGAACAATCTAGATTTTTAGAAGTCAGTCTGCACCACGAAGACGAGGGTCGAGAAGATCCCGAAGCACATCACCTATCAAATTGAATGCCAAAACAGTTAATGAGATAGCGACTCCTGGGATGATTGCCAGCATTGGCTCTTGTCTAAGAAATCGCTGAGCCGTAGTGAGCATAATTCCCCAACTCGGGTCAGGCGGTTTTGTACCGAGACCAAGAAATGACAGCGACGCCTCAATAATAATTGCGACACCAAACAACAAAGTGCCCTGCACAACCACAGGTGCAAAAGCGTTCGGAAGAAGGTGTCTGGTCGCAATTCGCACATCACCCGCACCGATCGAGAGAGCACTCGAAATAAAGTCTTGCTGTTTGACCGCCAGCGTACTGCCTCGCGAAATTCTAGCGAACACTGCAATAAACGGNACACCTATAGCAATGGTTACATTCTGAATCCCTGGTCCTAATCCCGTGATAATGAGCAAAGTAAAAAGAAGCGATGGAAACGCAAATATCGCNTCCATCAATCGCATCAAAGCCTCGTCTCGACGNCCNCCCCACCAGCCAGCCAATATTCCAATAGGTAAACCNCCNAATACACCAATAGCCACAGATGCGAAGCCCACTACAATTGCGGTTCGCGCTCCATGTACCAATCTTGAGTATGTGTCTCGCCCTAAATTATCGGTCCCAAGCCAATGATCCGTCTGAAATCCCACTAGAGCAGCCTTNCCATCGTATAAAATNGGATCGTGAGTCGATACAAGCTGTGGNAGTANGGCACAAAAAACAACNACCACTAAAATTACTAAACTAAACACGCCAATGGGTCGNCGNCGGAATCTNCGCCAGAAAATAAATAATGGTGAGGGGCTATNGGANACTGGATCGATCAATGTGTCTTGCNCGGAATCCTCTGATTTTTGACTCATTTCTACCTCAGCTCTATGAATATCGAATACGCGGATCAAGATACGCATAAGAAATATCAACCAATAGATTGAGGGCAAGAATAGTAGCGGCCAGCACTAACACGATTCCCTGTACGATTGGCGTGTCCATAATATAAATTGAGTCGATCANCAGNTTGCCCATTCCCGGAAGCTTGAAAATCGTCTCCGTGATAATGGAACCNCCAATTATGATTGTCATTTGAAGCCCTAACACTGTCACTACAGGTATTAAGGCATTACGAAACACATGTCGCAGGATAACGTCTCGTTCCTGAAGTCCCTTTGAGCGNGCTGTGCGCACNTAATCCTGTCGCATCACCTCAACCATCGCGCCTCTTACCTGTCGCGCCATGCTTCCGCATGAGGTGAGGCCGATAGTAAATATTGGCAAGACTAGTGATCGTAGGTTGCCAAGCGGATCTTCTGTAATGGAAACNGTTCCCAATGCTGGAAACCACCCCAATCGNACTGCAAAGAAAATAATNAAAACCATCGCGAGAAAAAAATTAGGGATTGAAACTCCGCCAACAGCAAAAATAGTCAGTCCGTAATCCAAAAATGTACCTGGCCGTGCNCCCGCCAAAACACCTACAGGGATCGCAATCGCAATCGCAACAATTAGAGCTAACAATCCCAACTCAGCAGTTACTGCAAGCTTTCGACCTATCAGTTCTGATACATCCACCTGAGTTCGTAAACTATCACCAAGATCCAGTCGGACTACACCNCCGATCCATTCAAAGTAACGAACATACAGAGGTCGGTTAAGCCCCAGTGCCTCTCGCACCATCTCGATTTGCTCTTGGCTAGGCTCTTCACCNGCAATACGACTNGCGAGATCACCGGGTAGCAGATTGATTGAGAAAAAGGTGATCAACGTGACGATAAACAGCACGAAAAACGAGGAAAAAGTTCTGCGAAGAATAAAAGTCTGCAACTGACTCNGCTCCGATCAGATTCACAGCAACAATACACTAGAGCGCTACACGTANAAAAAACTAGGTAAAAAAACAACCAGTAGGCTCAAACATGAATGATTGAATCCAAACCGAATGTCTGGACTCAATCATTCACATAATTCTTAGGATATGGCTATATCGCCGTTTCCGAAGTAAAACTTACCTATAGCCGACGGCGTATACGTAATGTTTTTTTGCATAGCAACCGTGTAGGTGCTGTTGAGATAATCAATACCCCATGCAGAGTCATGATATGCCTGAGCTAGTTGAGCCATCGCAGCTTTTCTATCCTCTGGATCATATGCTTCTCCAACTGCACTCAGACCCGCATCAATTGCCTTTCGGAATTCATCGTCAGGTCCAGGAAGTACTCCACTCGACTTACCGTTGGCGTTGACAATATATGCNATCTGCTGCCATACATCCGGTCGCACAGACATTCCTGAACTGTGAGCACCGATTTGTTCCTCCCAGAACTCCATGTAGTAGTCGGGGCTTGGCTTAGGAATAATATTNCGCTTAATTCCCACTTTTGCNTACTGAGCCTGAATCAACTCATCCTTAGCCACATTGAGTGGCGCGTTCGATGTATTAATATCGTACTCAAGACCATCTGGATAACCAGCCAAAGACAATTCTGCAAGCGCACGCTGTGGATCATAGGTGTATCCCTCAAAGTCAGGATTATGATCTGCNCCGAGTGCTGGGCCNAAGAAGCCGGTACTAGCTGGCGTGTGNAACCCACCATAGACCAGGTTATTCAACTCATCACGGTCAACCGCNTAATTCAATGCACGGCGGACATGAACATTATCAAACGGAGCCATGTTCATGTTTANCCAAGTTCGAATTTTTGCGTTAGTTGGTTGCTTTGCGACCGTAATACCAGCTGCAGAAAGTGTTTCAAGCTGGTTAGGATCTGGATTATCAACNATATCAAGATCGCCGGAAAGCATNGCATTGACCTTCTGATCACTGTCCACACCAAATTGATAGACGATACCATCAACTTTNGGGGCACCTTCCATCCAATAGTTTTCGTTTGCTTTTAGAACTACTCGGTCACCCTCAAGTTCTTCCACAAACTCAAAAGCACCGGTACCTACTGGGTTTCGNCCCTGGAACTGATCTGTGGCCTCCACTTGCTTGCGTGAAACCACCATACCTGGCCTGTCACCCAACATACGAAGAAGCGGCGCGAAAGGCTGACTCAAAGTTATTCTGGTNGTGTACTCNTCGACACTCTCTACATTCTCAAGNTAACCAAGATCCTGTCCNGTAACTGCACCTTCGAGATCACGTGCNCGCTCAAGATGCCACTTCAGTTCATCAGCGTTGAAGTCAGATCCATCNTGGAATTTGATGCCCTTACGAAGATTNAAAACTAATGTTGTCTTGTCCGGTGTCTCCCAGTTTTCAGCCAGAGAGCGACTTTTCTCGGGTGCTAATGATTGGTCGTTGCGNACCAAGTTGTCGTAAACCGACCAAAGAAATTGGTGCTCATCTCCACCAGTGCCTGTAACTGGATCGTACTGAGCGAAGTTTCCACTGCCGATTCCAGTCTGTATAACGCGCCCNCGCTTTGNNGCTGCAGGTGCNGAACTAGAACTCGAACTACTTGNNGAAGCAGAGCTNGCTTCCTCATCATCATGACTACTACATCCAATTAGCGCAGCNCCNGTTAACCCAGCACCACCTAAAGCTGCACCCCGAAGAATACTTCTTCTGGACAATCTCTTCTTAGCCCAATAATTACTCACATGAACCTCCTCAGGTTTGCGGCTATTTCTCATTCANGGACTCAACNGATACAACTACATATGAATCACGAAATCTGNATCTCGCGNTGTTGCNATACCATCAGGGAAAGTTTACTANAGGCACTGCTGCNGTCTGTTAACTANCTCACATTNGCTATCGAACTTAAACGTGATAATTCATCCAACATAAATCGCAAAATCNNTACCCGAATTACGCTATTTCCCATAATCGTAAGTAATATNTTTTAAATATATTTGACAGCTGGTGCAGAAACTGTGATGTACTCCCTCAACTCACTGAAATGGTAACTGCACCTTATAAAAGTGTTGAAATCGATGTAAAACATTGAATAGAAAATCTTCTCGACGGATTAATACAGTGGGGGGTGACATCGATCGATGGTCCCAGTTAGCAACAAACCGATCTGGCAAGCAGTAACACCAAGCGAGCACATGTTAGGGGATCATTTCAACAATTTGTCCGTTAAAAGTAAATNCCAACCCCTATAAAAAGGATGCCTCCACACGCTATAGTCCAGTAGACATTTTTGGTCTTATAGGCGGTAGTAATCGCTCCAACTCCACCCCAGAGGTAAGCGTTAGATATTGAAATATCAATCGAATTATTATTGAAAAAAAGAATGGGAATAAAAATGGCCGTTAATACCGCGGGCCCACTGAAGCTCAATAGCTGACTAATATTCGGGCCAAGCCGAAGTGGTAACTTTTCTTCTAAAAATAAATAGCGAGTCATAAACGTGATGAATGCCACCGACAATATAGTTATTAATGTGAGGCTCATGATCGCACTCTCTGCATACCATATCCACACAACATGCCAATACCTGCTGACGCTATAAGTCCGAGTTCAAAACCATAAAACAAGAACAGTAACGATAATGTAGCGGACGCAAGAACACAGACTAGAGTAGGCACAGTTTTGACTTCGGGAATCACTAAGGCAATGAACACTGCTGCAACAGCAAAATCAAGTCCGAGATTGGATAGATCTGGTAGAGCGACTCCGGCAAAAATACCCATCGCGGTCCAAATATTCCATGCGACATAAAAACTTCCACCCGCACCTAAGGCATAATAAAGTCGGTATTTGCTGGCATATGATCGTCGATGGTTAGAAAATGCAAACAACTCATCCGTCATAAGAAATCCCAATCCAATACGCCACCTTACGGACTGTGTGCTCAGTCGATCTCGTAGTCTTAAACCATATAGAAAATGGCGAGAGCTCACTACGAGCGCCATAAACAGCAGGGCGACAAATGGAGTATTCTCGGCGACCAATTCGACGGTCACGAGTTGCACCGCGCCGGAAAAAATAATCACACTAAAAAGCTGACCTTCCAGCCAAGTGAAGCCTTTTTGTATCGCCAACGATCCGAACAGTACTCCAAACGGTAAAACCGCCAAACTGAGGGGCAACATGTCAGTCGCGCCTCTAATCATTACCGCTCTATGCCTTTTAGCTGGTTCCAAGGCCTTGTATCCCCTACCCGAATCTGTCATCTTCGAATAGTAGGCCATTTGAAACTAGAGGAGCCAGAGGTTAGTTTTCCACAGCAACGCCAATACTCATTGAAAAAGATCAATAACCGAAGTACCGCCACCCCTCTCCCTGTTTAAGAGAGGAGTGATCGGACATAAAAACTATACGAAGAATTTACAAACGGTCTATTATTTCCATTCCCATAAGTCCCAAGTCGCGTCGCCCGCGGCATCAACCACCCAGTCATAAACCACGGCAATTCCGTCTACAGCCGCAAGAGAAGGTGCCGACGTCTCAAAGTAAACCACGCCTTTGAAAACAGCGCTTCCATCTTCCATAAATTTCCCAACTCCCGTTGCCCGGAAAGTCGCGACTCCATCGGCGGCCATTACTACGCCAGCATTCGGGCATTCACCGTATAACGTGCCATTTGGCCTCATTTCTGCCGCGTACGTTGCAAAGCTCTGAACTTCAGCTCCCGCGAGAGTACCCGATAATCCCGCTGCCGACGTTTCAAATGTTGGATTTCCATTCGTTGCGGGAAGCGCCTTCAATGTTGTCGGGCCGCTAATCGTTCCTAGTTTTTCACCCAGCATGATTTCCTCCTAAAAAATTTATTTCAGTTGAAACTTAACACACGTGTCTGTAACGATTATCAGAGCCGTCATATTTGTCATGATTAAATCAGGAATTTCTGATCTGTATGTGCTTATGAACTTACGGGCCCGTGGGCGTGTTGGTGCGATTTCCTACTGGTTGACATCAAATCAACATCCGAAATAAACGCTATTTGTTAGTTTGATTCTTTGCCACTGCATTCTCATTAACATTGGAGAATACTGTTGACTCCCGAACCTCCTCATAAATCTGGTCAGAGATGAAGACAAGCTCGTCAGAGACGAGCCTGAAGCGGTCACGACCATACTGCTTGTAATAATCTCGCCCACCAACAGGTGCCAAGATATTTCGTATGTCATCTAAAAAATCATCATAATTTTGTCTGTGTCGACCAAGCCGCCAATCTGTGACGAGCCATTGGTAAATCGATCTCATATATGTAAAATATCGAAGTCTTTCATCGGCGCTCTTGAGATTGTCCATCCCTGAAAAACCTTTATTCACTGCATTAAACAAAGAATCATTCGTGTTTCGAGCGGTCAGCAGAGACTGAGCCATCTCACGCGAAGAAAAGAGTAGTTCTCGCTCCGCATCCTCATGAGCTCGATCCAAAGCTCTCATTTGCAGTCGTATCTGAGCCGCCAAAAACAGCGCAACTATAAGGGTTGCTCCTCCAGTACATATCTGAGCAATAATTGCAATTTGCTCCCAGCTCATATCGGGTCCTTCTAGTTGATGTCTTCGCCATTATTCATGCTGAAATAGTAATGATAAATACTTCTACTCGTGAGTTTTTCCAGTTAATAGCTACTGCGATGGATGAGTTCTTACCTAAATCCGTTTAGCGTAGTACCGTTACCATCAAGTTGGATCAGCCAAGAATGAAGAATTGACATCGCCGGCAGGACCGCATTTTTTAAATAATGAGGAGAGCAACATGAAGTTTGGAGCATTTTTTTTGGCTACCTCCGCAGAGTCTGAAGACCCAAAAATTGTGTATGATCGGGCTTCAGAATATATAGTTTCAGCAGAAACATTGAATTTTGATTCATTGTGGTTTGCTGAACATCATTTTTCTAACTACGGATATATCCCAAACCCCTTGTTGATGGCTACCAAGGCTGCAACACTGACTGACTCTATTCGGATTGGAACCGCGGTTCTGGTACTGCCATTTTGGAACCCACTTCGAGTCGCTGAAGATATCGCACTCACGGACCACCTCACAGATGGACGTCTCGAAGTAGGAGTGGCAAGAGGTTACCAACCGTTTGAATTTAAGCGGTTTGGCCTGACCTTGGATGACGCTCGTGAACGTACTGATGAGACGTTAGAGATTTTATTAATGGCGCTGACACAGCAAACATTTTCCTGGCAAGGCAACTATTTCGATATACCTGAGACCACTATTCTTCCAGCTCCGAAACAGCAACCCACACCACCGATTTGGCTTGCAGCCCACTCGCAGGAGTCTTTTGACATTGCGGCGAAATTTGGATTAAATGCGTTCACGACCACCTCTGGCCAGACGATTGATACGTTAGTAGAGGTATGGAGCAATTATCAGGACGCTCTGGAACGATATCCTAGTGCTCCAAAGATGCTCGGTGTGCAGGCTCAAGTATGTGTCATGGATTCAGACGAAATCGCTCAAGAGCAGATGACTCATTTTCGATATCAAAACCGACAGGCAAGAACTCTTAAAAGTGGAAACGAGCAGGTGATCTCTGGTGTGTCAACTCCGCTTGCCTATGAGGATGAACCTGAACTCGAGGAGTTATTCACGGACAGAACGCTTTCAGGTAGCCCAGACACCGTAATTAAGAAAATTAAAACGTTTCAGTCAGTTGCCGAAATTGACCAAATCAATTGTGTGTTTCACTTCGGTGCTATGGATCCAAAACTATCAAGTCAGTCGATGAAACTATTTGCAGAAGAAGTCGCACCTGAGTTTCGTTAATTATCCTACTAAGGTACTTCTGTTCGTACGTCTTTTCTCGCATGTGTAGCCAGATGCATAACTGGAGAGCTGAGCTTTCCGAAAAATCTAGCCTTAAGACTTGAGTGAATAGGTACCGATTACTGAAGGTTTTTTAAGAATTGCCCAGTGTTTGCCCAGTAAATGCGACATAAAGAGAAAGACCAGCATCCGCCGCAGGTTGCTGGTCTCTCGTTTGCCCTTATAAACAAAGGGAAAACGGTATTGTTGATTAAGTTTGGTAGCGGGAGAGGGATTCGAACCCCCGACCTTCGGGGGGTCTAGATAGCTTCCGTGAGTGTCCGTGTATGTCCGTTTCCCCTTTAATAGATGGGATTGCCATTCCATGTTCGTCCGCACGTTTCCAGAGACTTCCTTAGCGGTTGGTAGCAAATTGGTAGCAGGGGGGCAGGTCAAAAGGTCGCACCCCCCTCCTCCTACTGTGGGGGGCCAGTCGGCTATAAAACACCT
>NZWK01000058.1 GCA_002701625.1 Chloroflexota bacterium | reverse complement strand
GGCCCTAAAAATGTTTCAGCCGCTTCAGGCAGAAATGATGTGCCAAGCCAACCATCAGCTAATGCACCAGTCATAAATAAATTTTTAGGGCCGAGCGACGCCACATATATTGGCAGATTCGGACATACAGGAGCGCCAGATCTCAAGGCCTTTCCAAGACCAGAGCCACCTCTTTCCGTCGAGAGAGGAAGTTCCCAAAAGTCGCCATCATATGGAAGAGTTTCTCCGTTGAAGATTCGTCGGCAAATATCGATTATTTCCCTTGTATGTGTGACCGGCTTTCTGAAGGGAATCCCGTGCCATCCCTCAATAACCTGCGGACCGCTGGTCCCAAGACCCAGAATAAAGCGCCCGTCAGACATGGAATCCAATGTCATAGCCGTCATCGCAACCAGTGATGGTGTTCGGGTTCCCACTTGAAAGATTCCTGATCCAAATTTCAGTGTCGTTGTCTTCGCTATCAAATATGCCAAAGGAGTCGCTGCATCATGTGCCCAAGCCTCGGCACTCCAAAGAGAATCAACCCCTAACCTCTCGGCTCCGAGAGCAAATTCGGTTGCCTCTTCCCAATCTTCAATCGCGTAACGGTGTAAACCCACAGACGCCTTCATATGCTATCTCCCTCAATTATTAATGTTATGCAAATTTTATCAATGGTAATTGAACCCCAAATCTAGTGCTGAAAACACTGGTTGCTTATAGCTCAAGATGACTAAAACTATCTGCGGTGATATTGACCTAACATTACTGCGACCCACCCAATTCGCCAAAAAGTGAGACTGCATTTGAAAATACTTGCCGACAAGCTACCTTTCCATTATGGATGGATCGTTGTGTCTCTCTGTATTCTCGGTAATATGGTCGGCGCTGGGACTACCTTCTGGACAATGGCAGTATATATTCCTCTGATAGCCGAGGAGTTCGAAAGTACTAGAACTGCGGTTGTATCAGCCTTCACTGTTGGCCAGATAACATTCGCGATAATAGCACCATTCATCGGAACTTATTTTGACCGAAAAGGCGTGCGAGGCTCTATTTTTGTTGGGAGTATCCTCGCAGCTGCAGCGTTCTTTCTAACTTCCCAAGCCGAAACAGTATTTCAAGTATTTCTCGGGTGGACATTACTCTCGGCTACTAGAAGCCTACTGATGGACCTACCGTTTAATTGGTTAATAACACGATGGTTCGTGGGTAAAAAGCAGCAAGCAGCTCTTGGAGTGATAACTGTCGGATTTGGATTTGGTGGAGCAATACTTCTCCCTATCTTAAATCAAGTTGCATCGTCCTACTCATGGCGCGCCTCTATGATTACAAGTGGAATACTACTTTTGATCGTCCATGGACTGCTGATTCCTCTGTTCGTGCGAAATACACCTCAGCAACTCACTCTGACGCCAAATAGGTCTGTTCAGGAAACGTCTTTAAACAACAGACCTGATGAGTTGGTAGGTATGACAGTCAGCTCGGCGATTCGAACCCCGGCATTTTGGATCGCAGCGGCTGGATTATTCCTTTTCTATGGAGGTCAAACACTCTCGTCGCTCATTATCGATTTCTTCTCGAACGCTGGATTNACCTTCGGTGCTCTAGCAATTGCGATAACTGCCTGGATAAGAACTGGGCTTCGGATTCCGCTGGGACTGTCAATGGCNAGAATTGATCGAGTATTNCTTCTCTCNNCTCTTGTTTGNCTTTCCCAAGGTCTTGGTGTGTTTGCNTTGCTATTCGCTCCCACCGGACCACCNTTNGTTGCGTGGATACTACTCTGGGGTGTGGGAGGGGCATTNGCCCCGATGATAGGNCCCTTGATTACCACNAAACTCTTTGGTGTAAAGCATTATGGTGCTGTCTCTGGTGCAATACAGGCAATCGGCTTCTCGGGGCAAATGATTGCGCCGATATTAGGAGCANTANTGTTTGATATTCGAGGCGACTACTACCTAAGTTTTATGATTTATTCTATTTCTTTTGCCGCGGGAGCAATCCTTTTTGCCAACCTAAAAANCCCCAAGAGTTACTNAATTACCAAATCATTCNGCATTCTNTGGCCNCATTTCTCTGACAACGAACCATGTTAATCTTCCTCTCTAGATTTATTTAGTTTAGAGATTNGGAAATTAATATGGGAAGCTTTGATATCGTCGTGATTCCTGGAGACGGAATAGGCCCAGAGGTTACAACCGAAGGTGTGCGAATGCTTGAAGCCGTCTCAGAGAAATTCGGGCATGAGTTTGCCTTAGATGAACATCCCGCAGGTGGCGGNCTCATCGANNCAGANGGNATTGCAATTCGACCTGAAACACTNGAGCGAGCNAGTCAAGCAGATGCTGTTCTCTTCGGCGCNGTNGGATTGCCTAAATTCGACAACGATCCCAGNGCACTCATTCGACCAGAGCAGGCAGTTCTAGGACTGCGGCGCGAACTAGGCCTGTGGGCNAANATCCGACCNGTTAAAGCGATTGCTTCTCTGACTGCTGCATCACCNCTGAAACCAGAAATAATCGANGGNGTAGATATGGTCATAATAAGAGAGCTGACCGGTGGGCTNTACTTTGGAGAACCNCGAGANCGTCGAATNGACNANAATGGCCTGAGAGAAGGCGTCAACACAATGTATTACCGTGAAGATGAAGTGGCNCGNATAGCTCATCTTGGNTTTCAATTAGCTCGTGAGCGTACAGGACGGATAACAAGTGTTGATAAGGCGAATGTACTCGTTGTATCGCAGCTTTGGCGGGAGATAGTAGATGAGGTTGCCACGGNATACCCNGATGTAGAGCTTGAACACGTCATAGTAGATGCGATGACAATGCATCTTATAAAACGTCCNCGNGANTTTGATGTTGTNATCACATCAAACATGTTTGGNGACATCCTNACCGACGAGGCATCCGTGTTAACTGGNTCCATGGGNCTGNTACCTTCAGCGTCGCTNGGNACAATGTCAGAAANTGGAACNGGCCTNGGGCTCTACGAGCCAATTCANGGCACTGCCCCTGATATCACAGGCCAGGGAATAGCCAATCCACTNGCNATGCTTCTTTCGGTCGCGCTNTTACTTAGACATTCATGTGGACTAGGAAAAGAAGCTGANNCTTTGGAACAAGCAATAGAGCTGACGATTGACAGCGGNCATCGCACTATNGATCTNTCAGANAATCAAGANAAATANCTCTCAACTGAGCAAATGACAGATAAAGTATTGGAAGAATTTAAAAACTTAAATGTTTGATTATTGATCCCANATCATTNGCTTCNAGTGATAAGCAAATTGTGATCAAATCAAATAGCTTCTTTNNATAAAATTATTCTCGAAGAAGTCAATTGAACTACTATTTAACTTGGAGACCTAGTGGAACAACCNATTTTACACCCCACAGATTTGCTTTTATACGANACAACTCTCCGTGACGGCCTCGGCATGGAAGGTCTCTCTCTTTCTTTGGAAGACAAATTAGAAATCACGCGAAAATTAGACANGNTGGGAGTGCACTATATTGAAGGTGGNTACCCAGGNTCGAATCCCAANGATGCTGAGTTTTTNACAAAGGCAAAGTCACTAGACCTAAAACANGCNAAGCTTTGTGCATTCGGATCAACGCGTAAGCCAGGCGGAGACGTAAAAAGTGANCCTGCNATTGAAGCAGTGCTCGCCGCCGAAACACCGGTAGTCACGCTTGTAGGAAAATCCTCACTAAGCCAAGTCACCAATGTCTTACAAACAACCGACGAAGAAAACTTATCGATGATAAAAGAGTCTATAGCTGAATGTGTATCAGCTGGCAAAGAGGTCGTTTTTGACGCTGAGCACTTCTTTGACGGATATCTAGAGGATAACAATTATGCCATTCGTACGCTGCAATCTGCCCTCTCCGGTGGTGCAACCACGCTNACACTGTGTGATACAAACGGTGGAAATCTTCCGTGGCAAATTGCTGAAATAGTAGGATCNGTAAAGGCATTTGTGANAGANCAAGGATTTGAAANCGTACGAATAGGTATACACGCCCACAACGACACAGACAATGCCGTAGCAAATACGCTTGTTGCAATCCGCGCTGGAGCCGATCACGTACAGGCATGTCTAAATGGCTGGGGAGAAAGAACAGGAAACGCAAATATAATTTCGGTTATTGCCAATCTCAAATTAAAACTCAAAATCGATGTTGTTAGTGACGAACAATTGAAATTACTTACTCAGACTGCTGCTCTAGCTCAAGAGCTTGCCAACCTTCAGACAAATCCTCAGCAACCATATGTCGGCACGGGTGCGTTTGCTCATAAAGCTGGTTTACACGCNGCGGCAATNGTTAAGTCTCCNGGCTCGTATACACATATTGATCCCACGACTGTNGGAAATAGTGAACGAGTNNTGGTTTCTGAAATATCTGGNCGCCGAAGCATATCNCAAAAACTAAAAGANCAAGGCAGCTCTCTNGAGCTNTCAGATTCAGATGCTGAAAAAGTATTATCCCGAATTAAAGCNAGGGAAGCGCAAGGATCAGCNTTTGAGGCAGCGGAGGCGTCTTTCGAAATGGTTGCCCGNCGAACATTNAGTACATTTTNACCGGCCTTCATTCTAGAAGACTTCGTGATTGTGGAANGACGCAGACCGGACTCNGACCGCTACGTAGGAGCTAAGCCACGATCGACCGAAGACACTTCAACCGATATAGATGAATCAGTGTTTTCGTATAACGATATGCAAGCAGAGGCGATGATCAAAATACGCGTTGATAATAAATTAACGCAAGTAGCAGCAGATGGTAATGGACCCGTATCCGCAATGGATGCCGCTGTCCGGAAAGCTCTCACCGAGACTTATCCAGGAATAGCAGAGGTTCATCTCACAGATTACAAAGTACGCATCATTGACTCAAAAGCAGGCGCTGATGCGGCTGTCAGAGTATTAGTTGAGTCCAGTGATGGCAAAAACAGATGGCGCACCGTCGGCGCCTCAACTGACGTAATCGAGGCCTCTTGGCTCGCACTACAAGATGCATACGAGTACTGGATTATCCATAATCCTAAATAAAATCAACTAATTCCAAGCATACTGAAGCTTATCCGTTAAAACGAATGTTGTTTGCTTCAAAATAACCATAATACGTAACCGCGCACCTCATCTTGAGGCGTTACATCAATAAAATATGGGTAACTAAGAGTTATCTAGAGTCGAAGCTTACCGTGTGAAGGTTGGCGGCGGCGCTGTTTACCTGCGGCTAGCTGCTCTTCCTTTTCGATATCAGCTGGGTCACAACGCTCCTGCTCGTGCACGTAACCACAGGCTACACACGATCCAAAAACACCGTACCAGTCGTCTTCTATAATCATCATCCCCTGACAACGAGGACATCTTCTAGGTGGGGTACTCACAATTGGCATGCCCATCTACCTCCGGATCCAAAACCGCCCAGCAAGCTGGGTAAAACGCTGATCCGGGCGCCGCCGAGGTTAGCTGTCGGGTTCGGGCTGATCAGAAAAAGCCCGTTCAGAATAGACACGAAGTCTGTTCAGAATTCACCCCATAGTTGGTTCCCCCGGTTCCTTAGAAGGAAATTAGGCGGCCACTAGAGTTGTGACGATCCCCAAGATAGAGAAACCTGCCGGTTTTGTCAAGTCATTGGGAAACCAAACCGTCATTGCTGTAGAGTCATAATCACATATATCAATAGCAAACATCCTAATTTAAGGTAGAACCTCGATAATGAATTCACAACCGTTGATTAATAACACGATCAAGAAAATCGTATCTTTGCAGGTCCCTCATCAACAGTCAATCGATGCAGCAGTGCGGAGACAGTCACAACTTACAAAGCCAGAGGGCGCACTCGGAAAGTTAGAAATCCTTGCTGAATTTATAGCTGGTGTCGCCGCAGTACCAAACCCAACTCTTCACCGAAAAACAATAATGTTGGCTGCGGCAGATCATGGGGTAGCTAAAGAAGGTGTATCTGCATACCCTCAAGAAGTTACTGAGCAAATGGTAAAAAATTTCCTCGAGGGTGGAGCCGCTATCAATGTATTGGCAAATAGTTTCAAAATTGATGTAAAAGTGATCGATGCTGGTATCAATATTTCTTCACCCATAAAAGGACGGTTAGTCCAAGCTAGTCTCGGTAAAGGAACAAATAATATTGCCCTGGGCTATGCCATGAGTTACACCAAAGCCACGGATGCGATCGCTCGAGGAATAGAAATTTTCCTTGAGGCGCATGCGGAGAATCCAACCAATATTATCGGTCTTGGTGAGATGGGAATCGGGAACACCACATCTGCGGCCGCACTAATCTCAGCGATAGGAAGATTAAAGCCAGCCACTGTAGTGGGCTGGGGAACAGGTATCAACCCATCCCAATTTAATATGAAGGTTGCCGTGGTAGAACAAGCGCTAGACGTAAATAAAGACCTGATCGATGATGCTCATTTAATGACAAGTCCGGAAAAAGGAATCTCTTTCCTAGCAGTACTAGGAGGATTTGAAATCGGCATCCTCACGGGCATTGCCTTGGGAGCTGCCGCTAATCGGGTACCAATCGTAATTGATGGAGTAATTTCTGGAACCGCAGTTCTTTTAGCTAGTCTTGTGACACCAGGCATCAAAAACTTTACGATTCCTAGTCATTTATCTCCAGAACCCGGTCATAAGATCGTGCTCGAAATGCTGGAACACAAAGAAGCGATCTTTGATCTACAAATGCGACTTGGGGAAGGGTCTGGCGCAGCGCTCGCGATCAATCTATGTGATGTCGCTTGCCAGTTACTTAACAATATGTCAACGTTCGCAGAGGCTGCGGTGAGCACACGAAGTCCTGCTATAAAAACAGAGGAACACAAATGAAGACAAGTCTGCGGGACGCATTGCAATATCCAGTAATAGCGCTGGAATTTTTAACTATTCTTAGGATCACTCGACCTCGAATATATGAAAATTCTTTATTTGCAGGCTCTATAAGCTGCTACCCAATCATCGGATTAGGCATCGGAGCGCTTCTGTGGGTCGCAGCAAATCTACTTGAGCAGATCGTAGAACCAGAAGTTAACTCCGCTATTCTTCTCATATTTCTAACTCTACTTTCTGGAGGACTACATCTGGATGGCCTTGCAGACACAGCTGACGGCCTTGCAAGCCAAGGAACCAAAGCCGATAAACTTGGAATCATGAGTATTGGTAATACCGGTCCAGCAGGAGCGGTGGCCCTTGTGCTCACACTTTTGCTTCAATGGGTAGTACTGTCCGAAATTTTGGTGCTGAGTGATCAATTAAGCCGATCTGCGCTGATTATCACACCTATGCTGGCGAGATGGTCGGTTATTCCAATGATCGGGTTATTTCCACCGGCGCGTTTAAGTGGTCTTGGTAACTCGATACAACAATCATTGATCACAATTCCAATGACAATAGGGACCATCACTGCAATTATTGCATCTGTATTCCTGCTAGGAGCATTGGGCATTCTTCTGATTTTTGTTACTGGCACAACGGCCATCACTATTGCATGGCTAGCATCCAAACAATTGGAGGGTACCACTGGTGATATTCTTGGCGCAGGAATAGAACTCTCACAAACGACTGTTTTGCTAATTTTTTTGATCGCGTCAGAACTCAATCTCTTGTCGCTTTAGAAAAAATATAATGAAGAAAAACACCCACTCCAGCCTAACCTTGATTACTGGTGGTGCACGGAGCGGAAAATCTACGCTAGCCCTTGAAATCGCACGTGACTCTGCTGAAGAGGCAAAACAAACGGTAAGTTTCATTGCAACAATGGAGCCTAATGATTCAGAAATGATTTATCGAGTCAATCGCCATAAAGAAGGACGGCCTGAAACTTGGCAGACTATTGAAGAACAAATCGAAATAGCTGACGTGATTAGTGAATGTACAAGTGACGTCATAATTATCGATTGCATCTCAATATGGATCTCAAATATTTTATTTGAGCTCCTCGGTGATTTTAATAAAATCACCGAGGAATTTGATGAAAAGCAACTACTTGCAATTGATGATTCTATTAATACATACCTGACCAAACTGTCTCAATCACTCATTAATTCGAACGCTAAAGTTTTATGTGTGACAAACGAAGTCGGATTCGGTGTAATTCCACCAACGCCAGTTGGCCGCATATTCAGGGACTATTTAGGTCAAGCAAATCAACATTTAGCTCGGATTGCCACAAATACCTTGCTAGTCGTCGCCGGAAAAGTAATCGAACTAAAATAGTATTTCAATACTGAAATCAAGATACTGAATATAGAGTGTACTAAGTAATCGAGTCTCTTATTTACCCTCAAATAATGGCTTGCGCCTTTCCCTAAAGGCCGCTGGGCCTTCTCGTGAATCGGTCGTTGATTGAACAATTGCCATTGCTGCCTGAGCTTGTTCAAGTCCCTCAACGAAAGATTGATTCAAACCTCGATAGACTAATCGCTTAGCGAGTTGCATAGCAACGGGTGGCCCATCAGCCAGCTGCTTTGCGTAGGCAAGAGTCTCTTTCATTAGATCATCATGTGGTACCACTCGTGCGACATAACCCATCTCCAAGGCTGCCTGTGCATCAAAAAGATCGCCGCTCCAAATTAGCTCTAAGGCCTTCTGCAGACCCACTAATCTTGGAAGTAACCAAGCCCCGCCATCCCCTGGAATCAGACCAACATTAACATACGACATTCCAAATCTGGCTGTGTCAGACGCGATTCTAATATCTGCCATAGATGCCATATCCATCCCAGCACCAACAGCAGCGCCATTGAGAGCTGCAATATAGGGCTTATCTAGATACTGAAGTGCCTGAGCGACTCGGTGAACCGAATAACGCAAAGAATTTCTTCGCTCACCAGCATTCTTTTCAGCCATTAGCACCCTGTCACCGCTTTCTGCCTCAGCTTTTAGATCAGCACCAGCACAAAAGGCGCGTCCAGCCCCGGTAACTATAACTACACGAACGTCGTCATCATCGGTAGCGCGACGAATCGAATCAGCCCATTCCGAAAGTAATTCAGTACTAAACGAATTCATTCGCTCAGGTCTGTTCAGAGTAATCGTGGCTATTTGCTCCGATACGTCATATGTAACTGCGGTGTAGTCCAATGCCATGCGCTCGCTCCTCGTCTCAAAATCATACCCGAGTACTGATGCCTACGAATTGACCTCAGTAAGTCCATCCACAAATTAACATAAAACTACATCTAACGATAATTTGATCAATTAAAATATCAATACTAATGAAACGAAGTCAACTTAATTCAGCTTTAATAAGCTCAAAAGCATTCCATCTGGTTCTAATAATATCTATTGTTTTGGGACTGAATTGCGATTCCAGTTCTATTCCAGTGCCGGCCCGCATCAAAACCAGCCCAGCTCCCACGGTTACCCCATCATCTCCACCTACAGTTCTTATAAAATCGTTCAACATGAACTTAGTAGCTTTGGACAAACCTGAAAGTTCCGAACCGACGGCTACGAACTCTGATTTGGCTCAGACAATAGTTCAAATACTCGGAATATCGTTTCAAAATAATCCTGATGATACGAGTGAGACAGCTACTGAATATGACATCATCACGGCAACGACGGGAATAATAATCGACGCTAAGGAAAGGCTCATACTCACAGATTTCCGCCCTGTGGATTGGCAAAATATTGCAGGAGAGAGACGGATTGATACGTTATATATTGTGACAAATCGTGATCCACGGAAACCGCAAATTGAATACCAAGCCGAACTAATAGCAGCTAATTTCGAACGAGACCTAGCAATACTAAAGTTGACCAAGAAAATTGATGGGTCGGCAATTGAAAGTTATGCACCCTTTAGTGAGGCCAAAATAGCCGCAACTGTGCCACGTGATTCTGGACAAGAACTTCGAATACTAGGACATACTGGTATAGCTCTGGAACCTATCAAATTTGAAAAGCTACAGTTAATCGGACTGATGAACTCTAGTCTTGAGTCAATTAAGTTACTACTCGAAGATGACTTAGGTTCAGCAGATAAATTTCCAGAATATCTAAAATTAATGAGCGGACCAAATCTGATTGAAAAAGGCGCAGCATTTACGTCAAAAGGCACGTTCGCAGGATTTCTCTCTGCCATGCCAACCGAGAGAGACGGACCAAAGGTAATGATAAGAAGTGTCGATTCTATAACAGATGCGTTTGCCAGTAATAACGTGGTTCCTGTACTCAATGAATCCTACAGGCGCGAGTTTACCTATCGGCCAAGCAACCAGGCTAGAGATAAAGATCAGATTTACGTATCTTCACCACATTTCGCGACCCTCGCATTGACCAATAAATTTGGACGTGAATTAGCGCAATACGGTGACCAATTCAACAATATATCTGAAATTTTCTACGAATATCTCGTCTCAAAAACACGGAATCAAATTGAGTTGTCAGAAATTTGGTTATTTGACAATGTCGTCATAGAAGCACTTTCCCAGTCACGTATCTACTCTTCCGACGGCGCATCGTGGCACGGCCAATCGCTGAGGGCTGTTACAGCAAATACTGCAATGGGACTCACTAATGATGATGACTCGAATGCTCTACCAAAAGGTAATTGGGAATTGCAAATATTAATTAACGGCACTCTAGTTGCAACAAGTCAATTCACAGTTGGTTCGACAGTCACTGAGACTTCTCAGACAAGCCCACCAGTATCAAATAGATCAGAACTTAAACTCGAACCTGAAATTACTAACTTTGTTTGGGGAACCTCTTCTAATATAGATGGTGAAGTGACAGGCAATATAGAAGCTGGAATCAAAAAAATACTTCTAGGCTTTAATTATCGACACTTCGACGAATCAATGATATTTGGCTGGAAAGTC
>NZWK01000057.1 GCA_002701625.1 Chloroflexota bacterium | reverse complement strand
TATCGCTGAGATCGTTGGTAAAAATGGGTGGGCGACACCAGTCGCCGCATTCGAATCACTCCGTCTGACGCGCGAAGAATTAAATCTTGCCGCTTATGTAGCTATAGAAGATAGATTGAAGTCTGAGCTAGTCTAGCTTCGCTTAAGCTGCTGATTTCCTATACCAAGGAAGGAGATATTGCTCCCATTCACTATACTGAGCTACGTAAGAGATAAAGGTCCTACCTATATCTATCCGAGGTCGTACAGGGTCCGCATTCAGTCGCATTCCAGCCTGCAAGGGAGTCCTACCACCTTTTTTATGATTACACTTTGAACATGCAGTCGTTATATTCTCCCATTCGTGCTGACCACCTAGGCGACGAGGTACTACATGATCAAGAGTTAAATGCTGCGAATCTAATTTAATAGCACAGTACTGACATCTGTAACCATCTCTTGAAAATATTTCCTTGCGAGTAAGTCTTGGTCGAGGTAGCGGGCGTTTAATATAGCTCTGCAACCTAATCACGGACGGCGTACTGAATAATTTACCACCTGCGCTCCGAATACCTTCATCACCCTGTTCGAGTAAATCTGCCCGCCCAGTTATCGTAAGTACAATAGCTCTGCGGACCGCACAAACATGAAGCGGTTCATAGTTTTGATTGAGCACTAAAGTGGACAAGTTATTTATCGTTGTCAGATCTTTCTCCTTCAAATAATTCGCTATAGTGTAGCAATTATTTGATGTTGAAATTATCATAATCGGCTCGCCAGTCGAGCAACTTTGATAATGGATCCTCAAACTCAGTTGGAAATCCGATCTCAATGAAACGGTATACTCCAAGCAACTCTCTTGCAAAATATGACTGATCTATACCTTGAATTAGCGGCGGATACGCAGGCAAACTTGACGCGGAGGTTAAAACTGCAATGATAAGTAAGGTAGAAGACACAAAACCAAGAATTCCACCCCCAAATCGATCAAGCCAACCAAGCATTAAAACTCTAGTGAAACTTCTCAGAACAAATCCAAATGTGTAGCCAAGCAGCAAAATCCCAAATGTGATAGACAAAAATGCGACCAGCTTCGTAGATACTTCATCATCAATAACTAGCAGCAAACTATCTGACAAATCTGAATACAGCTTTCCCGCAACGAATATACCCACTACCGCGCTTGATAGAACGGCAAGTTGCATAAGGATTCCCGAACGAAATGAGTTCAATGTTACAAGTCCGACGACTATCACAATACATGCGTCGAACCAGTTCATTTACGATTCACCTAATTTACTTCTGCATTCTCGGGCTTTTGAATGCTCTGGACAGAAATCACAATATTACTATGAGGCCAGTGGCGGATACGAACATAAGGTTTGGTCTGCGACTGGAGCTCATGATAAGCGAAGGCAGAAATTTCGAATAATCTTTTGTCAATTAAAAGATAATAAACTTGACCAAACACCAGAAGACGACCCTTTTGCCACAGACGCGAAACTAGAGCCTCAGTAATAATAGGCTGACTGACGATATCTCTAACTACTGCAAATCCCTCAATGAATATAGCTACCGAAAATATACCCACAATAATCAAGCCCACAGTAGTCTGGGGCAGAGAAAATATTAACCAAGCTAATAGTAAACAGCAGCACAACGACAACGGAACAAATAGAGAAACTCTCATCCAGACAGATCGTCTGCTGGATTTTTCATCAGTAAATTGAAGGTATAGATCATCAAGTGGTGAAATCTCATTTGGTCGACTCGTGAGCCATATATTCGTGGATTTAACAAAAGTGACAAAGGCCCCCGTAAACGACACCAACAACAAAAGATCTGAGTTTATCCCACGCTTATCTACAAAATTCGTAAATGGTTCTCGTATTATTAAGCTGGCAGCTAAATACAGCGTGAACACCAAACACGCAAAACTCCAATAAAATAGTGAGCGTTGGTTCGGAGAATCAGAAGTTGGAGTCGCCACCTCAACTTTTTTATCACTAGTATCATTCTCGTATCTGAACATAATAGGCTACTCGCTCACATCTTTGATCTGTGGAATTAGTAATTCCATACCAATCGATAAATCATCACTGTTTCCAATAGAATTGACTTCCCTTATCAACTGAGTATATTCATCTAGCGTCAGACCAGTAGGGAGAAACTGTTCCGCAATCGCATAAAGAGAATCTCCCGCTACGACAAGATATTTCTGATAGTCGGGTTGGGAGCTAGCCACACTTGCGCTAGATATGTCATTCAATGATTCACTGGTTGATGTGGCAGAGACTATATCTGTTGCGGTCGGTTCTGTCACACTGTTTGTCTGATTCTGTTCAGTCACGGGTTGACTTGGCACAGGTGTAACTAATTGAGTGACGACAGGTGCTGCCGGTCGCTGCTCCTCAGCGGGCTTTGAGGATACAACAATATTCAAATTGTCATACTGCTGTCCTGAATCTACTTCTAAGCTAAATCGGCTTAATGACAGTCGACTATCGCTATTCGATCGGTTATCCAAAAGTAATATGAAAAAAATAACTGTTAAAGATGCAACAGTTAAAAAAACAGCCGAGCTCATATGGCTTAACCCTAACCTCGGCTTTAATTTTGCACAATCATCACAGAATAAAGAACTGCCAGATGAGCCATCAACCTGGATAATCATTCCACAACGATGACACTCGGGAAAAGAATTGCCTTCACGGGTCTGGGCGAGATTGTCTACATCCACATAAAAAGACTATCCTAGATCTCTGACTGCGGGCAACGACCCCGTCAAAGATCTAAAATATTTTTTGTCTATTTAACCTCAACCGACGCGCCCGCGGCCTCAAGCTGCTCTTTAATAGAATCAGCTTCTTCTTTATTAAGTCCATCCTTTACTACTCCAGGAGCTCCCTCGACGAATTCCTTCGCTTCTTTCAGCCCAAGGTCTGTTACGGCTCGAACAGCTTTAATAACATCGATTTTCTTTTCACCAAAGCTTGCCAAAGTAACGCTTAGATTATCAGCATCAGCCGCTGCATCAGCGCCGCCGCCATCCACTGGAGCCGCTGCAACAGCTGCAACTGGAGCCGCTGCGGTAACACCAAACTCCTCTTCAATTGCATTATTCAAATCACGCAACTCTATAAGTGTCATCTCTTTGACAATTGTCATCACATCTTCAACGTGTCCCATATTTTTTCTCCTTACTTCTAAAAGTTTGAATCACTATTTCAAGACTTTTACTATTCTGATTTCTCTTCCGCAGCTACGTCTTCTGCTGCTACGTCTTCTGCTGCTGAGTCTTCTGCTGCTACGTCTTCTGCTGCTACGTCTTCNGCTGCTNNGTCTTCNGCTGCTACGNCTTCNGCTGCTACGTCTTCACCNCTCAATGCCAATTGACTCGCTCGAGCCTCGATNAGACCCATNAAATCTCTTTGNGTCGCCGTTAACAAAGAAGCAAACTCTGAAATTTTGCCCGTGAGATTTCCTGCCAAGCGTGCTAATAATTCTTCTTTCGACGGTAGTGTGGCTAGTGTTTCAATATATGCCGCATCAATAACCTGATCTTCATATATTCCATTACGGANCGCAAAATTTGTGTCTTGTAAAGTATCTAAATAAGCAACTAACGCCTTAATAGCGGTAATCGGTTCNTCATACGCAAATGCTATCGCCGTTGGCCCATCAGCAAGCTCGCTGTATAGNGGTTTACCAGCCTCAGCTGCGGCTCGCCTTAAAAGAGTATTTTTTATAACTTTGACCTCGANCGANGAATTAGACATTGCCTGCCGAAGGGCTGTCTGATTGGAAACACTTTCACTTGAAAAGGATGTCGCGATTGCAACTTCTGCTCTACTAATTCGATCCACGAGGTCAGCCACTTGCTGGACTTTACGTTCTGTGGGCACAATTCAACTCCTTACAANGATTGGCAGGAGATGAAACCGTAAACAACAATTCCTTAAGNAATTATCATTCTGAAATCTTCACCTGCAATGGTCCGGAAACAAAATCTATTTCCGAATTACTCAATCATGAACCATTGGTCTCTGGTCTTACCTAACTATTCTCTACAAGCAGACTGTGAACACTATCTGTATTNGTGACTACAGTCCACAGNNTTAACCTTATCTACACCNCATCCNTAAGATCTTGAAGATCCAATCTCACTCCACGTCCCATCGTCGACGAGATACTCGCCCCTCGAATAAGTTCGCCCTTAGCNCCACTTGGTCTNTTTCTTTCCATCTCTGANATCAACGCTCGTAAATTCTCTTCTAATGCAATTTCNTCAAAAGACGCCTTGCCAATTACCGCATGCACCCCATTATTNCGATCCAAGCGAAAATCAATCCTACCAGCCTTGACTTCTTCAATCGCNTTGGGTATATCTTCACCAGACAGGACTGTGTTAGTCCTAGGGTTAGGCATCAAGCCTCTTGGACCAAGTACTCGNCCGAGAGATCCGACCTTCCCCATTAACTCACGTTGTGCAATTGCCACGTTGAAATCCAACATNCCGTCTCGAACNGACGCCACCAATTCATCGCCACCCACGTNATCAGCACCAGCNTCACGAGCGAGAGTTGCCGCCTCACCCTCNGCAAAGACCGCAACTCTGACTTCCCTACCAGTTCCATGAGGGAGNCTGATTGAACCACGAAGTTGTTGATCTTGATTCTGACCATCTAAGGCTGTTCTAACGTGCAGTTCAACTGTCTCATCNAATTTAGCTGTCGAAGATTGCTTAACCAATCCAACGGCTTCACCAACCGAGTAATCATTCTCCGGATCAATAAGTTCACTTATTGCTTTGGTCCGTTTACTTNTTTTTGTCATATTGAATCACCTTACGTATCCGTGCATTCTGCTAGAACCTAATCCGATATTTCGATTCCCATTGAACGAGCTGTTCCTGATACCACGAGAATTGCCTGATCAATATCAGTTGTGTTTAAGTCAGGCATTTTAATTTCTGCAACCGACTTCAATTGATCACGAGAAATCTTGCCAACTTTTTCCAAGAGGGCGGAGGATGAACCCTTAGCCAAACCAATTTGTTTAAGGATTAATTCTGATGTCGGAGGCGTAGTTATAGTAAAGGTCAAAGTTCTATCCTCATATACCGTGACCTTAGCCGGTATAGTATTACCTTCTTGTCCCTTGGTTTGCTCATTGTATTGATTACAAAAACCTGGGATGTCAACGCCGTGCGGACCGAGTGCAGTCCCCACCGGAGGGGCTGGATTAGCTTTCCCAGCCTGTATGTGCATCGTTAAAACTGCCCTTATTTTTTTGGCCATTACCTTATTCCTTCTATTGCTTTTCTACTTGTAGGAAATCAAGATCTACTGGTGTCTCTCGTCCAAACATCGACACCATTACCCGAACGCGACCACGATCAATGTCNATNGAATCNACTTCACCAAGCATGTCNGAAAATGGACCNTCGATTACCAAAACCGACTCACCCACTTCAAATCCTATATTGAAAGTAGCCTGACCNAGCTCATCCTCTTTGATTAACTGATCNACTTCCTCATCGGGCATTGGAAGNGGCCTTCCAGTCTCAGAATTNGATGCGGCAAATCCAGAAACACTCGGAACATTNTTNACCGCGCGCCACGTATCATCATCCAACAACATTCTNACGAACACGTAACCTGGAAATTTCTTNTGCGTCACAGTCTTTCGCTGACCCGCCTTAATTTGAATTTCCTCNACCGTAGGAATAAACACATCAAAAATCCTGTCTCCAAGATCTAGTGTTTGAATNGCCTGTTGAATATGCTGTTTAACGTTTGNCTCGTGACCGGAATATGTCTGAACGATAAACCAATTACCNTCAGATATNACACCATCTGACCCAGCAGAATCTGACTCTTCACTAACAAATGATTCAGTAACCATAACTTTTACTCTCTAACGCGNACTCACCNAAAAATCTNTACTCATCTAANCTAACGGAACAGTGTTTGCTCCACTATCCAACTAAAAAATAAATCAAATCCGCCCAGTACCAAACCTAATGCAATCGAAACTAAAACTACAACCACCGTTAAATTTCCGACTTCCAAGCGCGACGGCCATGTTACTCGCCGCAACTCGCTATATATATCCATAATCCACTGAGGTTTCCACCAGCTACCACTTCGTTGATTCTCAGCAGCGGGTGCTGATGTACTAGCACCTAAACCACCTCGAGGCGGAGTTGTTCCACGACTCTGGGTTCTTCGATCTGCCTTTGCTTGCTCTCTACGAGCTCTTCTTCCCATAGTTCATTAACGAGTCTGTTGATGGACAACATGTTGCCGGCATTTCGGACAATATTTACGCAAACTGATTCGATCCGGATCATTCCGCTTACTTTTCATAGTTGTATAGTTTCGATCGCTACATTCGTCACAAGCTAACGTTATATGCTCTCGATCACCTTTTGCCATCCAAAGAACTCCTTGAGCTACCTATTCAATAATTGAAGTTACTGCCCCTGCACCAACTGTTCGACCACCCTCACGAATTGCAAAACGCAATCCTTCTTCAATCGCAATTGGTTGCCCAAGCTCAATGGTCATCTCTACATTGTCACCAGGCATAACCATTTCCATACCGTCAGGTAGTTGGATACTGCCTGTTACATCAGTTGTACGTACATAAAACTGCGGTCGGTAACCTGGGAAAAATGGAGTGTGTCGACCACCATCATCCTTAGAGAGTACATAAACTTGACCAGCAAATTTTGTGTGTGGTGTAATCGACTTTGGAGCCGAAAGTACTTGACCACGCTGTACATCATCTCGCTCAATACCACGTAAAAGACAACCCACGTTATCACCAGCTTCACCTGACTGCAGGCTCTTTTGGAACATCTCAACACCTGTACAAGTTGTCTCAACTGTCTCTGATATTCCGACTATCTCAACTGATTCACCAACATTTACCTTGCCACGTTCAATCCGACCGGTTACTACCGTTCCACGCCCTTGAATACTGAATACATCCTCAATGGCCATAAGGAATGGCTGATCCACATCTCGCTCTGGTTGTGGAATGTAGCTATCAACAGCATCCATTAACTCATCAATAGCTTTTACTGCTGGATCGTCATCTGATTCAGCTTCTAGTGCCTTCAATGCTGAACCCCGAACGATTGGAGTGTTATCACCATCAAAACCATATTCGGTTAATAGCTCTCGAAGTTCCATCTCTACTAATTCAAGAAGTTCCTCATCATCCATCATGTCTACCTTGTTCAAGAAAACACATATATTAGGAACCTCAACCTGTCGAGCAAGCAATAAGTGTTCTCGTGTTTGAGGCATTGGTCCGTCAGGAGCAGCAACTACTAGTATTGCCCCATCCATCTGGGCCGCACCAGTAATCATATTCTTAATATAGTCAGCGTGACCTGGACAATCTACGTGCGCATAATGTCGCGCATCTGTCTCATACTCAACGTGAGCAATCGCAATCGTAATACCACGCTCTCGCTCTTCAGGTGCGTTATCAATCTGTTCAAATGCTGAAAAATCAGCCTGGCCCTTCATTGATTGACGCTTAGTAATCGCCGCAGTCAGCGTGGTCTTACCATGGTCCACATGACCTATCGTTCCAACGTTCGCATGTGGCTTCGTTCGCTCAAATACACCCTTAGACATCTCTATCTCCTTGACTCAATCTTCTCAATCCAACTACCGTTTTCTTTTATTTATTTCTGTTGACCAGCTAACTCTATGACCTTTACCTTCTGATATCCATCTATTTTACAGTCCAAATTAAATAACTAAAATGGAGCCCCCAATGAGAGTTGAACTCATGACCTCGTTCTTACCAAGAACGCGCTCTGCCACTGAGCTATGGGGGCACGTATTCTTCTGGTGCACGGGGCAGGATTCGAACCTGCGTAGCCGTAAGGCGGCGGTTTTACAGACCGCTGGATTTAACCACTCTCCCACCCGTGCTAACTATGACGTCTTAACTCAAACCCCTTTACTTAAATATTTTTCCACTATCACTATCAGATGATGGGCCGATTTAGTGAAAATGAATCACGAAAACCGGATGCACACAACCGAATAACGACTGTAAAACAAAGTAATACAATCGTTAGGACAGACTTGTAAGTGTATGATCCAGAGACTATTAGGGTCAATAAGGATTAGACTAAATCATATTCCAAGTAGTGCCGTCGACAGTGTCATCCAACGCAATACCTAAACCCAACAGTGCGTCTCTAACAGAATCGGCTAGTGCAAAATCTTTATCCGATCGAGCGTACCCACGATACTCAACTAAAGCCTCAATGGTCTGCTCTACTGATTTAGTATTGACATCTAGNCCCANTTCCTCAACNAGCTCTTGTAANTCAATCAAGTCAATATTCAAACCNCTATCTTGCTCACTAGTCAAAGAAAATCCAAGGACCGTGCCTGATAGTTCCTTCAAAAGNATTTGAGCTTCTGAAGCGTCAAACCCTTGGTCATGCGCCCGATTAATTTGCTTAACTAAATCAAACAATATTGCCACCGCTTGGGGCGTTGAAACATCGTCATCCATTGCAGCGATAAATCTCTCGACTACTTGGCCACAATCAATGGATGAGTTGGTGTTGCCTCTGTTGTCCAAATTAATCGCATTACGTAACCTTTCAACACCTAAAACGGAAGCGTGCATCGCATCATCTGTTAGATTTCGACCTGTACGGTAGTGAGAAGAAAGTACAAATAATCGAATTGCGTCACTTGACCATTGATCCAATGCCTCTTGGACAGTAACTACATTGCCTATTGACTTAGACATTTTTTCACCATCACGTTGAACCATGCCATTGTGCATCCATATCTGAGCAAATACATCTGGTCTACTGGCCGCACCCTCGGCCTGAGCTATCTCATTCTCATGATGGGGGAAAATTAGATCTAAGCCTCCACCATGAATTTCAAATGTTTCCCCTAGGTAACGCCGCGCCATTGCCGAGCATTCAATATGCCAACCAGGCCTCCCCAACCCCCAAGGCGAAGCCCAACTTGGTTCACCAGGCTTAGTAGCTTTCCAGAGCGCGAAGTCTAGTGGATCTTCTTTTGTGTTATCCATCTCCAAGCGTGATCCACTCCTTAGATCATCAACTTGCCTATGGCTTAATTTCCCATAATCTGAATTTGAACGTACTCGGTAGTACACGTCACCATCACTAGTCGCATATGCCAACCCGTGATCAATAATTTCTCGAATCATTTCAATAATTGAATCTATCTCTTGCGTCACTCTGGGTCTGACATCAGGAACCAATAAGCCTAAAGCTCTCTGCTCCATCTCCCACTCCTCGATATTCCGATCAGCAAGTTCAAGTGGCTCTATCGCGAGTTCCCGAGCTCGATCAATCAATTTATCATCGACATCGGTATAATTAGAAACGAAATTCACCTCATAACCACGCCAGCGTAAATACCGAATCAAAACGTCATACACCATCAGTGACATAGCATGGCCCACATGAGCGCTATCGTACGGCGTCACTCCACAAACATATATTCCAACTACATCCTCACCGATCACTGATTTTACGGTAGATTTTGAACCAGTAAGAGTGTTAGATATTTTCATTTTTAAGTGGCGGATATAGGTATGCACTTACGAGTGATACGACTACAAATCATTCCTTCCAGGTATATCATTATTCATTTTTAGCTATAAATTCTTCAATATCCTTGATACGAGACTCAACTGCTTCTAATCTTTCCCACTCAGGGTCAGGAAGTCTCTCAACTGTCTCATTACTTATTCCTACGACTGAAGTAATATGCCCGGGTACACCTACAACCGTAGCTCCATCTGGAACTGATGTTATAACCACTGATCCGGCGCCTATTCTGACATTATTACCAATTTTAACGGCACCGATAATTTTTGCACCAGCTCCCACCGTAACACCCTCTCCTAACGTCGGATGTCGTTTTTCATGCCTAGTAGAAGTACCGCCGAGCGTCACCCCCTGATAAAGATGACAACCCTGCCCTACCACTGCAGTCTCACCGATTACGACCCCCATACCATGATCAATGAAAACCCCTCTACCTATTCGAGCTGCGGGATGAATTTCTACACCCGTAATTAGTCTTGATAACTGCGAAAAAATCCGCGCAATGAGAAAAAAGTTAGCTAAGTATAAAAAATGGGCGATTCGATGAAACCAAATCGCATGAATACCCGAATAAGTTAGACCCACCTCTAGCGCAGACCTAGCAGCCGGATCGATTTTTCGAGCCAAAGCCACATCTTCCTTCATTAATCTCACACACTTAAAAAACATTTATAACCTGATCTCAAAATAGCGCTTATACGAAATAAAGCCTACTCACCAGACTCCATCAAACTTGCTACCGCCATCACAGCTATCGCATCACCCGAACCTAACGATCCTACTTGTTCATTTGTAGTAGCCTTAACGTTAACCTGATTCTTCTGAATCCCCAAGGCCGTTGCCAACGATTCACACATCAAACTCAAATAATCTCCTAANCGCGGAGTTTCAGCGATNACCGTCGCNTCTATGTTCACAATAGAAAAGCCGTCAGCAGCCACAAGTCTTTGNACTCGCCGNAGTAACTCGCGGCTATCAATTCCCTCTATTGTTGGNTCATCNGAAGGNAAATGACTACNNATATCTCCTGCACCAGCCGCACCGAGGATNGCGTCTATCACTGCGTGAATCAAGGCNTCNCCATCNGAATGACCNAGCAAACGTCGCGCCTCATGAATATCGATTCCGCCTAACCGAAGAGATAACTCAGCGTGCGCTTCAAACTTATGCAGGTCATACCCAATACCAGTTCTCATTTATCTATACCTATCAAATGTTTTCAACTTCTCACTTACTAACTCTAAATCAGATGGATATGTAACTTTAATATTATCAATCGCACCGTCAACTACTGCGACTCGGTCACCGAGTGACTCGATCATTGAAGCATCATCTGTGAATTCACCTTCACATAGCTGATGTGCTTTTGCTAAAGCTTTATAAGAAAAACATTGAGGCGTCTGTATCAACCGTAATTGTGCCCGATTAAGTGTCTTATCTACAAAAGACACATCAACTCCCGTCAAATGTTGCAAGGATTTAACCGTGTCACTAACCTCAATTCCGGGTACGGCCGCACCATATTGCACCGCCGCTGAAAAAACTCTCAAAGCCATTCCGATTGATACCAAAGGTCGCGCACCATCGTGAACCAATACCCACTGAGTCTGGTGAGATACCAATTCCAATCCAGACCTCACTGAATCTTGTCGCGATGCACCTGGCGACGCGAACCGAAACAAAGGTACTCGTGCTCCATCAAGTCGCTCGGTCAGCACCTCAGTTATTCGTTCCTCTTGTTCACTCTGAGCAACAATAATCACCTCCGCAAGACTGACCTCCTGAACAAACTTAGGATCTAACAGCCAATCAAATGAGTAAGAAATAATCGGNTTACCAGCTNCNNNAGCCCAGATCTTATCNATTCCNACCATTCGAGCGGACTGNCCACCCGCGAGCAGAATCACAGCTGCTTGTCCCTCGNTTGGACCACGNTCAATCATAGAAACAAAAATTCCTGCTACCCAAGAGCGAGAAGAGATAAGCTTATTCTTAGTTTGATCCCTCGTACCCTCGTCTACTACTCCGGTTCAGCAATATACTGTGTNGTCATCCCAACCGCAGCAAGTTCNGCTTCANTNGGCGCCTCTGANGAATCTTCCCCAAACGCCTCAATCTGCTCAAATTCAAATAGGAACGGAAGCATNAGAGATTCTGGAATAGCCATCTCAGGAATTTTCTCAGGTCGCTCCACAACCACTTCCGCCTGAGCTGGAATGAGTTTCCCTATAATNACATTTTCCTTCAATCCCCAAAGATGATCGACCTTNCCAGCAACAGCGGCCTCCGTCAAAACTTTAGTNGTCTCCTGGAAAGACGCAGCNGCTAAGAAAGATTCCGTCGCGAGTGATGCTCGGGTTACCCCAAGTAGAATTACATTACCTTCGGGAGGAGTTTTTCCNTCGGCTACCAATTCTTTAGAAACTGCTTCAAACGAAATACGATCGACTCGATCCTCATCTAAGTAATCTGAATCACCCGACTCCANNACTTCAACTCGCCTTAACATTTGCCTAACGATTATCTCAATATGACGATCGTTAATGAATACTCCTTGCGTTCTATAAACGCGCTGTATCTCCTTAGTTATATAACTTTGGCATTCAGCTTCGCCTCGCATTCGAAGGATTTGCTGAAGATTTAAAGAGCCCTCCATCAACTGATCACCGTAACTCACAGGCGCAAACTGATAGAGACCTCTNTACAAACCAGCCCGCGCNGCNCCTTGATAAGTCGANCCGTAAACTATATANGTCGCCTTAGCGCCCTCCACGAGATTGANTACTCCCGTAAAAGGAGANGAAAANCCTGCCANNTCTAAACGNGCCCNTGTTGTAGCNGGAATTTTTGTGCCCACTGGAACCGCTAATAAATCACCTTTAGCAACCTCGTCACCATCTTCGACCATTAAGTCCCAACCTTTTGGAATCTCTAGGAAGGCAAGCTGATTAGGATCGATCTCACCGATGGTTTTTTGAGCCGGTAGGTCTTCTTCAATTTCACGACGCGTCCGCGGCGCAAAGCGATGAACTACTTCGGCTGGTAATTTACTGACTCTCGACCGGGTTATAGTTGCGACATCGCCCCTAATCTCGACATCACCATCAAATGGCATAATTATCGGAGCAGCAACGAGCGAATTGCGTGAATTCTCATCTTCAGACACCTCAACTTGTGCAAGAGGTTCATGTTTTTTGAGTTTCAAAGTACCTTTCGTCTTGGTTACCCATGAATATCCAAGCGGTAAAGGTTGCTCCCAANCCTCCTGTTCAGAGATAGCGTGCAATAAACTTACAGATCTCCCCTGAGATGTTGTGTACACCCATCCGTCATGTTCAGCCATCGGAGCTTCCCCCTTGGGTGAACGAGCCTCGACTAACTCTTCAACTCTCGGCAAACCAAGCGTAATNTCCAGACCAACAGCACCACCACCATGAAAAGTTCTTANCGTNAGCTGAGTACCAGGCTCACCAATAGACTGNGCNGCAATGATACCAACTGCNGTGCCGGAGTCGACCAAACGTTTGGTGGTCATNGAATGNCCATAGCAATACTGACAGATTCCTCTCGGTAATTTACAGGTCGCCGGCGAACATACCGTAACTACTTCGACTTGACTAGCCTCAATAGCTCTCGCNNTTTCCTCTGTAATCTCACTTTTAGCGTCCAATAAAACCTCGCCTGTATCAGGGTCAATTACAGGTGAAGCGGTCCATCGGCCAGCTATTCTCTCAGACAATCCCCCAAGTATCTGGTCATCATCTGACTCATATCTACTAATATCAAGTCCACTGATCGGCTGATCCTCCGGAACACACCAACCTTCGTAAACGACCACGTCTTGAGCAACATCAATCATTCGTCGAGTCAAATAACCAGCGTCAGCAGTACGCAAGGCAGTATCCGTGAGTCCTTTCCGCGCACCATGAGTGGATATAAAATATTCGCGCGCAGAAAGCCCATCACGCAACGACGAATAAACTGGAGTACGAATTACCTGACCTTTTGGATCGGTTACACGGCCCATGAACCCAGCCATTTGTCGTAAGTTGGCAGGACTTCCTTTGGCACCAGAATTCATCATGACAGCTAGTGGACCCGAAGGAGTTAAATGCTTAGCCAATGACTGCTGCACTTCTCGTTCGACAATTTCCCATGTATCAATAGTACCTCGGTACAGATCTGCATCACCAACCTCACCCATTCCCCATTGATCTTCTAATTCTGATATTTTTTTCTCAGCGCCCGCAATAATTTTCTTCCGATCCTCTGGAGGAAGAATATCGCTTGTCGCTAAAGTAAGCCCAGACTTGGTGGCATAATTAAAACCTGTGGTTTTCAAGTCATCTACCAACTTTACGGCTACGTCCTCCCCGTAATCCTGGTACACACTCGAAACAAGATCATTAAGCGCATTTTTGCTCATAGTCTCGTTTACATACGGAATTTCAATGGGAATATTTAAGTTAAAAATAGCCCGACCGACGGTCGTTACGATTTTTTCTTCAATCGAGGGTTTTCCACCTATCAAACCATCAATTGTTCTGAGTTCAATAGGCGTATGCACGTGTACATTATTGGTCTCTTGCCAAAGCTGAACATCAAGTAAAGAGTTAAACGCCTTGAATTGCATTTTTTGATCAGTAGAACCATCATCACTTGAAACTGATGTATCAATCTGGCTCTTGCTACCCATA
>NZWK01000056.1 GCA_002701625.1 Chloroflexota bacterium | reverse complement strand
TTAATTGAATAATCAAGACTAGTTCTCATTTTTGTTTGGTGCAAGTATTTGGGAACTATTCCCAAATACTTGCACGAGGGGGGGGACCCTTTCTGTTACCTGATCGGCTTGCTCCCATTTATTTCAAGATTATTTTGTTGATTAGCAACTTATTTGATTGCGGAATTAAGAATAGTTCTCATTTTTGTTTCGTGCAAGTATTTGAGAATGATTCTCAAATACTTGCATTAGAGGGTATTACGTCGGTTACCTTCAGAAGCAGATACTAGTCGAAACGGCTTGTAGGTCTCAGCAATTTGTAATGATCGCGTAGTGTGTCGGTTTCATATTGTGTTCGAAAGAGATCACGTTTTCTGAGTATAGGAATCACGTCTGCAATGAATACATCAAACATATGCGGGAGAACGGGTGGCATTAGGTTGAAGCCGTCTGCCGCCCCATCATTAATCCAATCTTCCATAAGATCAGCAACCTGTTCAGCGGTGCCCGCAAATGTATAGTGACCACGTGCTCCCGAAAGTTTGAATAGCAGTTCGCGCAAAGTGGGTTTCTGATTTCGTATTAGATCTATGATGAGGCTCGGGCGACTTACGGATCCCTGTAGATTTTTTGGATCTGGAAAATCTTCTGGAACTAGGGGTTTGTCGAGATCGATATGGGAAAGATCGATGCCGCCAAAATTTCCAGATAGCCTCTTTAGTCCCACCTCTTGATCACCTAACTCATCTAATTCCTTGGCATATTGTTTGGCTTTGGCTTCGGTTGAAGCAATTACGGGACTTAGTCCAGGCATGATTATGCACTGGTCTGCCGGTCGGCCTTGGGCGACGACTCGGGTTTTAATGTCGCGGTAGAAATCTTGCGCGGCAGTTTTTTCCAGCACAGCCGTGAAAATGGCNTCGCCATGTTTTGAGGCGAAGCTGCGGCCAGGTTCGGATGATCCAGCCTGAACAAGTACCGGACGGCCTTGGGGCCCTCTGGGTACAGTTAGTGGCCCACGAACATCGTAGAACGTGCCTTCATGATTGATTGGTTGAATACGGCCAGGCAAGGTGTACTGTCCGCTAGNTCGGTCGTCCNCGANCGCATCTTCAGCCCAGCTATCCCAGAGGCCGTTTACTACTTTCATAAATTCATCAGCGCGTTNATATCTCTCTTCGATACCTGCCTGAGGATCAGCGCTGTAGTTGCTTGCAGCGTGGCCCGATGCCGTGGTGACAATATTCCAAGCAATTCGTCCNTTACTGATGTGATCAAGAGACGCAAANTGACGGGCTAAATTGTAAGGTGCAGAATATGTGGTTGAAGCGGTGCCTATAATNCCAATTTTCTTCGTGATCGCAGCTAATGCGCCAGCGAGGGGGACTGGGTCAAGTACCGCTCGCGGTGTGTATTCAATATCGGGTCCGAGTGACAAGATATCGGANAGAAAAATAGAATCAAATGCTGCATCTTCTGCCTTTTTTGCTAGATCTTCGTAGTAGCGAAAATCTGTAAGTAAGAGAGGAGTTGCATTCTTATGACGCCANGCAGCTTCGTGATGGCCACGACTGTGAATGAATAGGTTCAGGTGTANTTGGCGTTTCATGAGAGTATTTCCTAGGTACCAGGATTCGAATCAGGAACTAANGCAGGCACTTATTTTACAGAGGACCAGTTGGTAGGTCGGCACAACTTATTATTCTGACTTGCAACCAGACCTTCGCTTTTGCTGAGATACTCATCCCAACGGGGGTCCGCCTCGCGTGCTTGTCTTTTTTCTTCTAAGTCAGCCAGACTTTCATATCCCCACATGTGTACGACTTGATTTAACGTTCCGTGCTCGACCACAAAATATCCGAGTGGTTCACCTATATAGTCACGTAAGACAGGNAGTGCATATTCTTCGAACAAACTCAAGTAGGTCTTCATTTTTCTGGGAACTATGTCATATGTGCGCACATCAACAATCATTATGAAACTCCTAAACGTTGTAGGTTCTTAAGTATTACCGAAGATGATAACTAATTAGTCCTAGTTATATCATTATGTTCGCAGACGAATTTNTGCGATCTATATAATGATATGGAAACTAGACGGAGGAGTTAGTATGTCTGACTTTGATTTGGGAGAAATAAAAGCGTTGACTTGGGATGTCGGAGGGACAGTATTTGACTGGCATCACACTATTAAGAGAGAAATAACTGCATTAGCCGAAGCACAGTCGAAACAGATTGATGCTGCAGTGTTTGCTAACAAATGGCGATTTAAGATGTTTGAGCTTCTCCAGCCAGTTAGAAAAGGCGAGGCGACATGGAAGAATGCAGATGAACTTCACCTTGAAGCTCTGGATATTGTTCTGGATGAGCATGACTGGTCGATGACTCTTAGTCAGAGACAGGATTTAAATACAGTCTGGCATCGGTTAGATGCATGGGCTGGTGCTCCAGCATGCATCGAAAAGTTAAGAAGCCGATTTCAGGTGACTGTTCTGACAGTTTTGTCTCTCCGAATAGCTGTTTCAAGCTCAAAGCACAATCAAATGTCGTGGGACAATATATTTTCTTGCGAATTTCTTGGACACTACAAGCCTGATCCGGAGGCCTATCAAAAGGCTGCAAGCCTCTTAGGTTTGCGTCCCGACCAGGTAATGATGTGTGCAACGCACAAGAATGACTTGCAGAGTGCGGCAGATGCAGGACTGAGAACGGCTTACGTACATGTACCTGACGAACATGACGTTGTGTCGAAACATTTTTTTGGAGCTGATGCGTCGGTTCAGATACCAAATNATGATCAGTTTGATGTGGTTGCCAAAGATTTTCCGGACTTGAGTACGAAGTTACTGGCATAAAATAGACAAATCANGACTAATAGAGGAGATAGATTAAAAATGNATGCATCTCGAGCTAATTTACTCAACTCAGTATCGCTTATCGTAATCGGCTTATGGGGTTATTTTGCGGTTTCATCTGTGACTGCATTGATTCCGGTNGCTTTNGGTGTCACGCTTCTTTTATGTTTCTTAGTNGCGTCTAATAAACCAGATTTGAATCATATTGTTACTCACATCGCCGTGCTTCTCACGCTGATTATTTTGTTAGCTCTGGTAGGAATGCGGTTACCTACATCACTNGATACGGGAGGAATGGGACTTCTTCGTGTGTTGGTTATGATCGGCACNTCTGCCCTGGCAACAGTATTTTTTGTGAAGAGTTTTATTNATGCCAGGCGGAATCGCTAGAAATTATTGANTTTAATCTAGAGTTAATTCNTGGTGAATTCCTCGCCTGACCGCTATCACGGTCTCGATGCCCTCAGAGGGATTGCTATGTTGTTGGGTATAGTTTTACACGCGGCAATNCCGTATTACCCAGATCTTCCTCCGGATATTTGGCCGACTGACAGAAATTCCTCTGAGGTCATTAGACTGATCATGGATTTTATCCATATGTGGAGAATGCCAGTGTTCTTTATGCTGGCTGGATTTTTTGCGAATCTGATTATTAGTCGTAAATCATGGAAGGCTTGGTGGCTAAANAGGTGGCTACGTCTTGCCCTTCCAATGATTATCTTTTTCCCACTGATTGGCTTGTCACTTCCCTGGATTTTCGAATATGGCTGGAAAGGGGACATCCGCTTTTTCTACTCGAACGAAGGTCAGCCCNATCATCTTTGGTTTCTTTGGCACTTGATGATATTTGTGGCACTCACGATGGTATTCAGCGGGCCTGCGGTCGTTTTGACAATTGTATCTGAGGTTATTGAGGGGACCCGATTCGCGTTTATTCAGTCGAGCNTCATATGGATTAAGGACTTGATGGCAGGTATATTTTTCAGACCGATGGTCCCTGTCGGCTTTATTCTGCTCTCTTTGATCATNAATATTTCTACCTGGGGTGAACTCCCCGAAAACCTGTTCGCTAGTGGATTGTATTTTGTGCTCGGATATGGCTTGTACAAAAACGGCAGATTGCTTTCGACCATAATTTCCCGATGGGCCACCTATGTGTTAACTGGGTTGCTGTTGTTTTTTGGCTATTGTGTNCTGNTTCTCACCGATCAAACTCCCAACTATGTTGGTTCTGATNNGGACGGCCTGCGGGAACTGGCGAAATACGGGATCNGAATTTGCTGCGCCACGATATTTTCTTTTGGTTTCATCGGACTGGCGGAAAATCGATTCGGTGCACCTAACAAGCTGCTGCGTTTNCTATCAGATGGTTCNTATTGGATGTATCTCATCCATCTTCCGATAGTGGCATTTATTACATTTTCAATGTTTGAGTGGAACCTACCAGTAGCGTTGAAATTTATGATAGCAATCTCATTGACGACACTTATTTGCCTTATCTCATATAAATTTTTGGTNCGGAACACATTGATAGGCTTACTTTTAAATGGTCATCGGTCAAGGAATTGAGCATCAAAANATTNAATATAAGTNAGATCTTTNGCTAGCCNGTAAATGACAAGANTTCGAGANGNGACACTATTTATACAGGTCGCTGTTTATTACNGATAATTTTATAAGAATTAGTGGGTTTCAATAAGTTGCGGCATTATTTGCCGTGGTAGTTCACCCATTCNACGGCCCAGAGAGGAAAGAGATCTTTCAAAAAACCAGGCCATNCCCGAGTGTATGTCATCATTGAAAGGATCAAGCCATGATTGATNGAGGTNACCNGGTCCAAAATAGGCCCCTAAAAGTGATCCTGCGGTGGCNCCAAAGCTATCCGTNTCAGCTCCTTGGCTGACTTGAATACAGATTCCATGTCCAATGTTTTGTGCGAATTTCAGTGTGTTTATTAGCATGCCTGTTTCTTGATAGATACGGCAGTGTCCATAATCCCCATATTTATTGTTGAGCTGATCATATGCCTGTTCCCAGGAGTCCGAAGTTCTTACCACNTCCAGACATGCCGAAACACGTTCGTAGAATCGACTTTTCTGNGGTACGTACTGAAGAGCATTTTCGAAAATTTCTATACGATCGTTGGTCACTTGGGCGATTGCTATAGCTGCAGCTATGAACATGGTCCCGTATATACCAGTTCTATTATGAGTGAAGCTTGAGTCTTTCCACGCCATGTCCGCAGCATTTTGTGGTCTACCAGGACAGGCGTATCCATAAGCATCTGCCCTTATAGCCGCGCCGCACAACTCATCTCCTGGATTGAGGAAGTCATTAAATAGAGCCAGATGTCCCGGTCTTGGTGTGGCAGTAGTCCTAGGACCCACTCCGCCCTTCTCCAAGAAGGATTCCAAGGTAAACCGATCAAGAGACTCAGTTCCTGCTCTCAGAAGAGTGGTTCGTTCTGGGCCAAATGTCGTGTGGAAATTCAGATGTTTTAGCCATAGATCCTGTATATCAGCATGTGTGAAGTCAGGGCCATATTCTTCCAAAGTAAGCATTCCCATTATCGTGTAATTTATGTCATCGTCTGGAGCGACATACTGAATAAATTCTCGGGCTGTTTCTGGAAAAGAGTTATGGACTCGCGGAAGGTATTGTTCGATCTCTTTAGAAACGTATTTATCCATAGGCCAATCGCCCATAGCTTCTAATGCACGTCGTATTTCATGGCCAGTGAGACTCGTTTCCAGAGGTTTTCCTAATACACAGCCGGCAACTGATCCGAGAAACGCAGACTCTACTCGCGCTGCGCTTTCGTCCAAGTCTATATCTGCGATGGCACCAGTATTTCGCCCAGGGTGCGATTCATTCCAGATATCTTCTATGTCATTCGGTTCCACATATGGCCAGTCGTCACGAATAGGCAGATCAGACAAGTCACCAGCAAATGCCAATAAGTCATCGTAACTTTCGGGTAAAGATTCTAATTTTGAGATTAGACCGTTAATGTCGTGTCCCTGTTCTCCCTTATTCAGTATGACACCGTGGATTCGATTTTTTAAAGTGTCTAGGCTAATTATCATTTGTCATAATCTCCATTCGCGTCATCAGTAAAATCTACTCAACTGCTCGTCTTCTCGTAACTATTTTTACAGGCTGTCTTTTTTTGGTTGATCCATTTTCGCAATCATCTCATCAAATCTTTTTCTAGCGATTTTTTGTTCCTTCAAAGCTATACGTTTCATTTTCAACGTACCTTTGGCTCGTTTCTTTTTTTTTGTCGTCGCCATTAAAAATCCTGAGTTTTAATCTATGAGGTATCGAATTCAGGAACAGAGCAGATATTGCGGTTGAACCTGAGAGTAAATAATATCGGAATTTGTTGCTATACACGGGATTTCACGAAAGTTGACTTTCACGGAGGATCTCGTCTAAAGGGAGTGTAGGTTACGCACAGGGAAAATCTAGAGATTCAATTATTTAGTTGATTAGTAGTAGTATGTTCCTGAAATATAAGCGCGTTAGCGATAGTTCAAGGAGCGTAAACTATGTCATTTATGATTCGATTTGATCAAGGAACGGTCACCATCGAGCAGTATCATGCAATAAATCAGGGTTTGGAGGATGCAGGACAGGGCAATCCGGTCGGTCGTGAATTTCACGTAGGTTATGTCGAGGAAGACGGAAGTCTGAGTGTCGTGGATATCTGGGACTCGATGGAAAATTTCGAAAAGTTCGGAGAGACTCTAATGCCCGTTTTAGAGACTGTCGGAGCTGACGCCGGCGAGCCAACTATTCTGTCGGTGGACACCATCATTTGTCCGGACTAGCGGCATGAGAAGAGTTTTAAATCCTCTTGCATCTGCTAATTATCGAGGTCGAGAAGGTTGAGTTCATAGCTCATCAGAGGGCGTTATTTACCGATAAAGAGAGAACTTATGACTGTTGACACGGCACTTCGTTTAAGGCAAATTTGCCTACTTGCTCATGACTTGGAGTGGACATCAGGGGTTTTGAGTGCTGCCTTTGATGCGCCGGTTGTATTTCGTGATCCGCGCATGGCGGCCGGTGGTAGTTTGACCAACACACACATTCGCTTAGGCGATTCTTTTCTTGAGACAGTGTGTCCTTCTGACAGCGCTTGGGCAGATTCAACTACTCAAACTCGATTGCTTGAGCGAAATGGTGACTGTGGTTACATGGCGATTGTTCAGGTGCCCAATATTGCGACAGCTTCAAAATCTATGTCAGTTCAAGGATCCGGTGCAGGAATTGTGGCGGGAAGCTGGAACGCTTGTGTCGGAAAGCCGGGATCAGGATTAGCCGGTGTTAAATCAGGACCTTACGAGTTAGGAACTCCTCTGACTAAGGAGCCTCATATGGTATCGGGGGTGAATGTCCAATTTCATCCCCGCGATTTCGGCACCCTAGCAGAAATACAGGAGAACTGGCCAGGACAGGATCAGTTTCCTCGAAATACTGGAACCTACTATCCAGCCGGAAATCAGTGGCAAAATTCTGTGAATGCAAGACCTCACGGTGGAGTGACCACTGGCTTTGCAGCTGTGGAGATAGCCTGTGTTGACGTTGACCCCGCAGAGATTTGTCTGCGGTGGATGAAAGGTCTGGGTGCTGGTTGCTCTCTTGTTCCAGACGACCCGACGTCTCTACAGTTGGCGGATTTTCAGACGATGCGTTTTGTTGAATCTCAAGATGGTCGAACAGGCGTTACTGGAGTCGATCTCTGGGCTGCACCTGATGCAAAAAAATTTGATTCTGTTGAGATATGCGGGGTTAGGTGGACAGTTGTAGAGTACCCAGCGTGAGTTTGACTATTCGACTATAAATTCCTTTAGCGCCTGCTGATCAAGTTCCAGACCCAGACCTGGCCGGTCAGGAAGCGAGATATGTCCGTTCTCTGGAATGACCGGTTCTTTGTATAGCTTTGCTAATTCTTCAGCAGGTACAGTGAATTCTTCAGAAAATTCGTGAGGGCGTACGGCGTTTGTCACGGTTGAATAAAGGTGCAAGCTTGCCATAGAGTTTGCGCCCACGCTTGGGCTGTGGGGCATCACAATTTTATTATGAATTGCTGCCATTTCATAAACTCGAATCATTTCTGACAGACCACCCACATTTGTCACATCTGGCTGTAGGATGTCTGGGTTTCCTAAGATCATCAAATCTCTAAACCTCCATGAAGATGTCTCCTGTTCGCCGCTAGATACCGCACAATCGAGTGCGTCGACTACCTGTTTCAAGCCTGGTAGATCGTACTGTGGTAACGGTTCTTCGAAGTGAGCAATTCCCATGTCTTCAAACTTGCGTCCTTGCTCTATCGCGGTAGGAACCGAGTAGCCACAGTTTGCATCAAAACTCAGAGGACAATCATCTGGCAACCATTCACGACACTTTTTGAAGAGGGCAAAATCTTTGTTTGGATCCGCGTCTTGCCTGTAATCGCGCCAATCCATTCGTATTTTGAATGAGCGATATCCTTTGTCATATCCCTCCTGAATTTCATCTAGCATTTCTTCAGGTGATTTACTCCAACCATTACCTCTGCTCCAGTAGAGAGGTATTTTTGTTCGCCGAGCACCACCAAGCAATTGATAAATTGGCATATTGGCGGCCTTGCCCATAATGTCCCAGATAGCGACATCGATTGATCCCACTATTTGTGAGGGAAATCTAGTGGCCTGTTGGCCCTCACCCAGAGTAAGTAGTTCCCAAATCTTTCTCGGCCTGCACGGGTCTGTACCTACAAGCAGAGGTTTTATTAGCTCGTCAACATACGCTTTGACTATTTTCAGATTTCGACTTGATTCTGCAATTCCAGTGATTCCTTCATCTGTATGAATTTGAAGAAGCAATCTGCCAGGTGTACCCACGAAGGCCCGCGCATTTTCTTCTTGGGGGGAGCGTATTCTATTGACCGTGATATCTGTGATTTTCATACCTGTTCCTTACTTTAAAGACTGTTTAAAAAAGTTGGTGGTTTTAGCGAACTCATTTGAACTAACTGATTAACTCTGTAGTAGCGGTCGAACCAATCGACCAAAGCGCTCTGCTTCCTCATCATGTAAGTAGCCTGACAAGCAAAAGGATGTGCAGCCAGCGTCGATAAATTGCTGTAGCGTGTCAGCACATTGCTGTGGATCACCCACAACGGCTATGCCAGCACCCGGTCGAAACCGAGTCAGGCCACTCCAAAGGTGAGGCGCTATCCACAAACCTTTTTCTGCTGCAAGTTCTTGAACCCGCTGATTCGCTTCAGACCCAGCCACACGGATTTTTAAAAGATCACGCCTCGCTTCGGGTATGTGATGTATCAGGTCTTCTGCAGCTTGAAGAGCTTCCGCTTCGCTCTCTCGACAGATAATTTGTAAGCGCATACCAAATTCAAGCTCGGTCTCCCGTTGATGACGAGCAGCGAGACTTCGAAGTTCAGTAATATTTTCAGCAATTTGTTCCGGCATGTCACCCCAAAACAAGTGCACATCAGAGTGCTTTGCAGATAATTCCCATGCGGCGGCAGAGCCACCACCCAGATAAAAACGTGGCTGTCGCGAGGGCTTTGGATTGATGCTCGCGCCTGTGATCTGGTGGAAGTAGCCCTTGAAGTTTACCGGATTCTCTTCGGTCCACAGCAGTTTCATGATTGTGACCTCCTCATCCATAAGGGCGTAGCGCTCTTCTTTGGTATACGTGACGCCTTCAGACTTAACCTCTTCGTCTGCCTGACCCGCGATCAGATTGACACAGATGCGACCACTACTCATCTGATCGAACGCAGAGATCATCTTAGCTAACAAGACAGGGTTGATATAACCAGGCCTGGCGGCGATCAATGAAGATATTCTGCTTGTGTTTGCCGTGATAAATGCGCCGGTGATATAGGCTTCCCAGCACGCTCGGTCAACAGGAATGAGGATGTAATCGAACCCAGACTCTTCGGCTGTCTTGGCGACTTTACTGAGGTATTCTGGTGTTACGTCTACCCCTGCCTCCGGAACCCCATAAGCTGTAGTGTCTCCCGCCGTTGGTAAAAACCAACCAAACTCTAACGGACTATCAGTCATAAGGTACCACCAGCGTCCAACATTCTCTGACCGCTATTGTAGTCATAAATCACAAGCTGACCGCTCTAATTTTTTCGGATTTTAATTTTAAGATAGATAGCTAGTGGCAAAATATCAGATGATAATTTTGCTTGTTGGATTGATGGTCCTGTCAGGTAAACAGATTAATAAGTCTAGTAAATTCAGAGTAGTTGACTAGTTTTTAGACTTTTCTCCTGCTAATCCTTCAGTTTCCATGACTTTAGCGGCACTTTCATGTTCTGATACATTGCTCAACCTAGCATCTGTAGCTCGTAGCCATGTGTCCCTATTGTTGATCACGAAATCGAGTGAATCCTTATAATCGTCGAGCATAGAGTTGATTTCAGGGATTACATATCTTGCAACTAAATCCCAGCTTTTCTTAGTGTTTTCCCTATTTGCCCAGTCATGAGCGAAGCCAATTACTGCTCCAAAGCCGCCAGTGACTTCAATCATTTCTTGTATTTTGTTGATTAAATCAGTTGGTGTCCCAATGACTGCGGTACTGTCGTCTGAAAACGCCGCCGCATCAACCGCATCATCAGGTGTTTTGAAAATTTTTCCATCAACGGGGTTAAGAGCTCCAGTGGTGTACTCGTTGACATGTCTGAAAAGTCCTTCTCTGGCTTCTGCTCTAGCCTGATCTCGAGTTTCAGCAATATGCCAACTCATTAAAACTCGCCAATTATCTCTTGAAACTTGAGTGCCATGTTTTGCTGCAGATTCTTCTGCAAATCCCCATTGAGTGGCTAATGCAGTAAGTCCTTGAGAGGCCATTCCACCAATGGATATTACTCCGGTTTCATATTTTCCAGACAAAGTCATACCTGAAGGAGTAAATGTTGAGGCTACAACAAATTCCATATTTTCTTGTAATGGCCTTAGTTGTAACTTAGCGTCTTTTAGAGTGAACCATTCAGATTCATAGGAGAATCTTTCTCCCGCAAAAAGTCTTTTGATCACGCCTATAGCCTCATCTTGTCTTGATCTCAAAAGCATAGGATCGAGACCCATTGTATGTGCGTCAGAGGGTAGCGCTCCTGGCCCGGATCCGAATAATACTCGGCCTCTAGATTGATAATCTAACTGAACTAATCTCTGAGCCACCATAAAGGGGTGATGGTAGGGTAGTGAAATAACTCCAGTTCCTAGTTTGATTCTTTGTGTGCGTTCAGCAGCAGCGGCTAAAAACAATTCCGGTGAAGCAATTACCTCCCATCCAGTTGAATGGTGTTCGCCACACCAAAACTCGTCAAATCCCAAATGATCCAAATGCTGGGCAAGCTCTAAGTCGCTTTGGAGCTGCAGCATAGGATTTTCACCAATAGGATGGTGTGGAGCTAAAAAGGTTCCGAATTTCAGTTTGGACATAAATTTCTTTCTCTAGTATGAAGTACTTCGAGTATAGGTTTTAAGAATGTAGCGTTCTAGTTGATGGAGATGGCGAGACTTGAATAGAACGTTTTCTGGAAAAATATTGGGGTGGCGACGTAGCGGCCCGGCATAAAGATTGCAGCTTGTCGGATATGAGATTATTGCATCTGCAACAAGAGAATCAACGATAAAATGTCGCAATCTATATTTCGTTCTTGGCGGTCACAGATCGGGTACTTCTGCGTTGAGATGTCCGACTCTATTGGGTCGCGAAAAGCAATTCACACTAACCATGAACGGCATACAGACGAAGACTACGCCGTGACCGCTCACCAAGAGCTTATCGATTCAGTGATCTCCATCTTGCAAGCCAATGCTAGAGATCATGGATTGCCCTCGATCTCTGCATCATTTTCTGTGGATAACTTTCTAGTCTGGTCTGGAGCGATAGGTTTGGCAAGTATTGAAGCCGGTCAGCCGGCAAAGGTCACGAATTTATATCGTGCTGGTAGTGTATCTAAAGCAATAACCTCACTCATTGCCGTCAGGCTTGTTGACCGAGGAATTCTCAATCTCGATCGCCCCATAAACCAATATTTGGGGAATTATCCTAATGGTGACGAGATTACGAGTCGAATGCTCGGGAGTCACACCGCTGGTATTCGGCACTACCAATATTCATTCGGAAATTGGCCGCCGAATGAGTTTTTCATGAATAAACAATTTGACACCGTCGAAGAATCTCTACGCATCTTCAAACATGATGACCTCTTGTTCGCGCCTGGTACTGGGTTCAGCTATTCGTCATATGGTTATAGTTTGTTGAGCTTTGTCATGGAACGAGCGTCCGGTAGATCCTTTTCTCAACTTTTGCGGGAAGAGATAGTTGAACCGTTACAACTCACTGATACGAGACTGGACGTCGCAAGTCTCGACAACAGTGATCAGGCGCAGTACTACGATGTCAAAGATAGAAAATGGCGTCCTACACGAATCATAAATTTAAGCTCCAAGTGGGCGGGTGGAGGTGTCGTGAGTACTCCGACCGATTTAGTAAAAATCGGTCTATCGATTCAAGATGAACGCTATATTTCGCCCGAGGCTCAGAATATTCTTGTGACGCCCACGTACAAAGACCATGATGCCGGAGCATTGGCCGGATACAGCTTCGGATGGATAACGAACAGCAAAATGAATCTCCTAACTGAAGATAAGCATGTAACTACCTATTCACATGCTGGGAGTAGCGTCGGAGCAGACTCGAATCTGTTAGTCATTCCTGCGTTTGGGGTAGTTGTAGCAGTTCAAATCAACAGGTCTCCTCGACTGGGGAGCACTAGTGCGGAGTTGCTCTCTGATGACATTGGGCGGTTGATTCTTGCCAAACTGACCTGACCGATTCAGCCTGTCACATTACGAAGCAATAGGTCAGCCCACAAGAGACCAAAAGTCGTTTAGTCCAATATTCGTCCCGCAACAGATAGTGCCGACGCGTGCTCCAGAGAGCTTAGATCGGAGTGGGCCTTTTAGCGCGGCTGCGGTAGCGGCCGCTGCGGGCTCGACTGCTAATCGTAGATCATGAAAAACTGTTCGCATTGCGTCAATCAGTAGTGCATCTTCAACCAGTACAATTTCTTCGATGACGTCTCGACAGACGTCTAAGGTATAGGGTTCTGTTTTGGGTGGCGCAAGGCTATCGGCTATTGAATGCACACTCTCTAGCGAGACAGTGGTCCCCGCATTAAAACTGAGACTCATAGTATTCGCGCCTTGAGGTTCAACTCCATAAATTAGGATGTCCGGCCAGATTTGTTTTAGGGCTGATCCAAAACCTGCTGCTAATCCACCACCACCTATAGGCAGGATCATTGCATCTAATTGTGGCACCTGCTCAGCAAATTCTTTTCCGGCAGTTGCAGATCCCTGCAAGGTTAGCGGTCCTTCGAATGGATGTATAAAAGTACGCCCATCATTTTTTTGTGACATTTCGGCTCGCTCAAACATTTCACTTTGCGTATCACATAGAGTGATTGTTGCTCCATAGTCTTTGGCTCGCTGAATCCGTAGTGGCTTGGCAGTGGCGGGCATGAATATCTGCGCACTGGTGCCCACTTGATTCGCGCAGTACGCAGCCGCTATAGCGTGATTACCGGCACTGACCGCAGTGATGCCTCGATCAAGAGATTCTCGATCTAGATCAAGCACGGAATTCATTGCTCCACGTGCTTTGAAGGTGCCTGTTTTCTGAAAAATTTCTAGTTTGACATATATCTCGGTTTGAGAGGAAAAATTCCGCAGCATTTCCCCGTCTTGCCACCTAATCGCCGGAGTCACGGACACGTAGTCTTTAATACGATTCCAAGTTACCTCAATATTTTCGAGTGTGAGTTCCTCTTTAATCATTCTATAAATCCCTAGACATTTCTGAACGTAGCTATATGGAATAAATCTTGACCACTAAGGCTAATGCCAATTATATTTCTGTAGCTCTGCATTGTGAAACCGTTAGATTGGTTAATTATAATTATCGTACAAGGCATCTGGTGACGGCGTGTAGTCATATCCTAGATTCTCAGCAACCTCTTTGCAGGTAACTTTGCCCTTATAAACATTTAAACCAGCCTGCAGATGCTCGTCATCCAGAAGAGCCCGTTCTGGCCCCTTGTTGGCTAATGCGATGACATGCGGGAGGGTTGCGTTATTGAGGGCAAAAGTAGAGGTCAATGGAACTCCTCCAGGCATATTCGCTACACAGTAATGAACCACCCCGTCGACAACATACGTGGGATCATCGTGACTGGTTGCGCGTGATGTCTCGCAACAGCCGCCCTGATCAATAGCTACGTCGACGATTACTGAACCTTGTTTCATTTTTCGTACCATTTCGAGGGTTACAAGCTTTGGAGAGCGTGCCCCTGGTATCAAAACACCACCTATTACCAAGTCGGCATCTAATGTATGTTGTTCCAAAGAATCTTGAGTTGAAAAGACAGTATGAGAGTCCCGACCAAACTGCCTCCAATGACGCTCTAGCGTTTGGTCATTATTATCCATAACCCATACATCAGCACCCATGCCAATAGCTATGTGCGCAGCATGGGTACCAACGACACCAGCACCAAGAATCACTACTTTCGCTTGATTCACTCCCGGAACGCCGCCGAGTAGAATTCCTGATCCGCCATGAGGCTGCTCCAGACAGTAGGCTCCTGCTTGAATTGCCATCCGTCCCGCCACCTTAGACATGGGAGCTAATAGTGGTAATCCTCCAATAGGGGACGTCACCGTTTCGTAGGCAATGCAAGTTGCCCCACTCGCTATCAGATCGGCGGTCTGTTCTGGATCAGGTGCCAAATGGAGATACGTAAAAAGGGTTTGCCCTTCTCGCAGCATCAATCTTTCTTCAGTTTGTGGTTCCTTAACTTTTACTATCATTTCGGCAAACGCGAAAATGCTGTCAGCATCTTTACTAATGCTAGCTCCAGCTCGTTCATACACGGCATCATCGGCTCCAATTCCCAAGCCAGCATTACTTTCGACTGAGACGCTATGGCCCAAAAGTACCAGTTCACGAACACTGGCCGGTGCTAATCCAACCCGATATTCATGATTTTTTATCTCTCGTGGCACACCAATTTTCATTTGTATATTCCTTTTTAATTTGTGGAGTAGATGGTTTCTCATTTTTCGAACGATTCCATCCAGAATTTCTGGCGCCACTTGGGATTGGTATTACCAATTGACCGTACTATCGACTCTAGCTTCCAGGTAAATGGTTGTAAACGGTAGTCAGGTCTGTGAGTGGTGCGTCAGAATACCTAGAACCCGCTTGACTAGGCCAGAGAGTAATAGTTGCCAGTCAACGTACTTGAAATCTACTATGATTTTGGAAGATCAATCCAGCGATAATCAAAATGGGAGTTGGTTAATGTACCTGCCTGACCATTTCAAAGAAAATGACAAAAAAGAAATCGCGAAGCTAATTGAACAATTCCCGTTAGCTACAATGATCTGTTTTTTGGAAGGTGAATTCATAGCGAACCATATTCCCTTATTGCATGACAAAGATGATGAATATATTGGCCATATAGCTAAAGCAAACTTGCTTCACGAATTTTTTCCTGAGGGCACCAAAGCACTCGCTATTTTTAAAGCCGAAGACTCATACATATCTCCCAATCTGTACCCAACGAAATTAGAGACGCATCGTCATGTGCCGACATGGAACTACCAAGTGGTGCACCTGCACGGGAACCTGTCGTTTACACACTTGAAGAAAGACAAAGTTGCGATTGTCGGTAAACTTACCAAACAATATGAAAGAATCTATTCTGGTAAAGAAGAGTGGAAAATGGCGGACGCGCCAAAGGATTACATCGATCAAATGATTGAGAATATTGTTGCATTTAGATTCAAGGTGGATAGAGTGTCCGCCAAATCAAAACTTAGCCAAAATAGGGAAGACATAGATTTTCTATCAGTTCAAAATGTTATGGGAGATTTGAATAAAACCTATCTTGAAAATGCGATGGATCGGCTAGTAAATGACTAAAAGCCCGATAGAAAACGTTACGACTTTAACCTTTGATATTTTTGGAACTGTACTCGACCTTGCCGGTAGCCTTGTACCCCCCTTGGATGACCTGTTGAAAGAATGTCGTAACACAGAAAACTTAAAGGGTGCTGACGTTTGGGCTCAATGGAGGTTAAGACAACGTATTGAGCAATACCAAGATAATTTATATATGTTGGGGCACAGTGGTTATTTAGCCGTAAAAAGACGAGCCCTAATATATAGTCTAAAAAATTTAAAGGTTGAATTTACCTATAAACAAATAGATGAGTTTATGGAAGCTTATCAGTATTTATCTCCATTCCCCGATGCTATAGAAGGATTGAACAGACTGAGCGAAAAATATGATCTTGTAATGCTTTCAAATGGGGAACAGAGTTACTTAGAACATTTAGCTAAGAACCGAATTAAACGTGATTTCCATGCTATTTTATCAGCCGAAACAGTTGGACAATTTAAACCTCACCCTGCGGTATATCGTTTTGCTGCTAAAGAATTAAACCTTGAACCCAGACAGATAATGATGGTCGCAGCACATTCTTTTGACACATTAGGAGCAAGAATTAGTGGCTATCGAGGCGCTTATGTTAATAGATATGATTTACCATACGATGAATCAGAATTTTACAAATTATACATGCCTGACTACACGACCAAAAACTTTCCTGAATTATGTGATTTACTAGGCGTCTAAAAAAACTACTGGTGGAATTTTGCAACTAATGCAACTCTGAACGCGTAGTATTTTTTCCATTTAATCCACACTGAACGGGCTTTAACGTATTTAGTTGTTTTTGCTATGTGCCGTCATTCGTGTCATGTGGTCGGGAATATGTCAAATCTGTGGATCAGCTGTGGATTTGTCTCTATGTTTGGTGAGCAGTATTACTAGATGTCCCGTAACTATTGGTTAGAAGGATGCGCGATTGTTACGGATCAATATATCGATATAGAGTAGGTTAGAGGGGCGGTGGCATGAAATATTTATTATTGGTAATTGGACTTCTTTTTCTTATCCCCGCTTGTGCAGTTGAATCTAACACCGAATCTGTAGTAGGTACATCTAATGAAAATAATCCTGCTCCTTCAGCGACACAAGTAGCGACACAAGTAGCGACACAAGTAGCGACACAGGTAGCGACACAGGTAGCGACACAAGCAGCAACGCAGGTGGCAACACAGGTGACCGGAAGCTCGCAGAGTCCACAAACATTGCCGGATATAAGTTATTTTGCGACAAATAAAAGTGACAGGTTTTTTGTTGATTTTGAAGATATTATCGCGGGCCATCCATTTGTAGGTGCCCGCAGTCCTCGGCCGCACAACGATGCGCAGGTATATTTTTCAAGCAGCGACTCCAGATGGAAAAATGCCCAAGCCCCTAGTGATTTTCCTGCTATTTATGCAGTTGCAGATGGTTACATAAATATGGGTGAATCATGGTTTAATAATGTAGTAGACCATTCAAATTCCGCACCTCCTTGGTGGCATGTTGCATATGGATTTACTTTGAGAGTCGCTACACATAACGGCAAGTCCATAGAGTTTATGTACCAGATGGAGCCATATATGATCCCTGAGCTTGTTGGGAAACCAAAAGACTTTTATAAACAATTTGTAGTTGTTGATAAAGGTCAATTTGTCAAAAAAGGAGATATCTTGGGTTACATGTATGTTCCATCATTTGATGAAATGGTAGGCAGTAAATCCGGTTCTCCGCACATAGCATTTTCGTTCATTAAACAGCCTCGTACTGTATATGCTCCAGCTATTTTTACAGAGGATGTGGTCAGGAAGTTTGGAAATATTTATCGCAACCCCATTGAAGGTTGGGAAAGTAAGAGTTTTGGAAACGATTGGAACCGAGGAAGGGGATTGCCTGATGCCATGGGTTGGATGATCAGCGGCGAAGAAAACCCTTTTAATGATAATGAAGTTGACGTTTTTTTATATGACGGAATTAAAGATCAACAATTAGATTCTGTGGCAATGGTATACCCGGCAGATTTAGGATTTGAAACAGATAAGATTCTATACAGCGAATTTGGATGGGGGGATGCCGTTTTAGATAACATCAATATTGAAGAAGATTGGCAATTGTTGTTTGCTGGTATAGGTGGTCCGATGACCTTTTCAATTCAGATTTTTGAAAATAATAGTGTTAGAGAAACGCAGGTGTTCGAATTGAGGCAGGGCCAGAACTTTAGTTTGAACCATACTGACAATTTTTTGGGAGATACGTCTGAATTCTCTATATCCATATCTGATCCAGAAGGCTGGGGTTGGAGTATTGCATTTGCAAACAGGGAGGCCGACTTCGTGGTTCCGGGAACTACCAGAGATGTAAGCCCATTATGTCCACCAGAGTGCCCTCCGAGTCCCAATCCCTACAAACTTAGAGGCAGTGATTGATATTATTTAAGACGAGATCAGGGATCAAGAATTTATTGGGAATAGAGTAACTTAACAAGGACGCGGCAGCGGCCTTTGGGAACTTCTTGAAGGAGTAATCAAGTCCAGTATTTACGGCGCGAGAATCGCGTTTGAGAGCCCCTTTTTCGAGGGGCTTTCTTCTTGTCGTAGCTCAGGGGACAGAGCGAGGACTTCATAGCAAATTAGCCAGAAATTACTATATTTTTATAAATATTGGGACCAAAT